>DZDA01000036.1:13432-21486 GCA_022730375.1 Thiomonas intermedia | reverse complement strand
GGACGCCGCACACCCTTTTTGCAGCCCACGACCCTCAAGTCCGACAGGCTGCTAGTGTGCGCGCTGCCGCTGCTGCGGGCGTGCCCGCAGAGACATCGTGCAACACGCGTTCGATCCTTGGCGTGATAAAAATCAAGGACAACATCCACCTATTCGAGGAGACACACATGACACGCACCTCCCTGTTCCGCCACGCCCGCAGCGCGGCGCTGGCTTTTGCACTGCTGGGCGCCGGTCTCATGCAGGCCCAGGCGGCCAATCCGTCAATGCTGAACGACTTCAAGTTTGACGCGCCGACCTACATTCACAAGCTGCCGTTCGCCAAATACAACGTGGTGCTGCAGGTGAGTGAAAACGATCCGGAGCGCTGGGCACTCGTGCTGAACAACGCGCAGAACATTCTCGACGCCGTGGGTCAGGAAAACGCGCGCGTGGTGGTGGTGGCCTATGGCCCGGGGCTGAGGATGTTGCTCAAGAACAGCCCGGTGGCCAAGCGCATTTCCTCGTTGAACGACGAAGGCATTGAATTCGACGCTTGCCACAACACCATGGAAGGCATGGCGAAAAAACTCGGCCACCTGCCGGTACTGGTGCCGCAGGCAGTCATCGTGCCTGCCGGGGTGCTGCGCATCATGCAGCTCGAACATGCGGGGTTCGAATACATCAAACCCTGACGTGGCGGGCTGACTGCTTCGGCGGCTTCGGCTGGTCAGCAGGGTCGGCCTGCGCGATTCAGAGAGCCGCTTGCACGGGCTGCGCTGTGGCGTTGACAGTCTCTTGTATGCGGGTCGGTTCGACCTGCGCGAACGCGATCAAGCCCTGCAGCGCGGCCACATAGGCCAGCAGCGCCTCTCGGCCAGTAGCTGTTAGCGCGTAGGCGGTCTGCGGGCGCGGTCCGTCGGTGATCTTGTGTGCTTGCACATAGTCTGCGGCGAGCAGCTTTTTCAAGTGGGCATCGAGGTTTCCGTCCGACACCTCGATCAGGCGCTTGAGATCGGAAAACGTGGCTTGTCCCGCACCAGCCAGATAGGCCGCGATCTGCGTGCGCAGCGGCTGGTGCAGCAAGGGGTCGAGAGCGTCGCGGGTCACGGCGAGGGCGGGCTTAGCGCATCCATCTGCAGATGCAGCACGGCGGCGTCTTTGCCATCCTTGCCGGGAATGTGCATCTGGAACTGGGTCTTGAGCATCTGGTTCCAAGGCATCCAATGCTGACCGTCCAGGCTGGCATATTGCCGGTAGCCATAGATGCCGCGCTTGAGCACGACGTGCAGGGTGGATTCGGCGCCCTGGGTGAAGGCGCTGCCGTCCACCACGGTGCGGATGGGCAGCGGCGTTCCGGCGGGGAAGTACAACACATAGGCGTCGCCGCTGGGTAGCGGCTGGCCAATGTTGACCACGGGCAGTCTGGACGTTTCGGCTGCCGTGGGCGCGGGGCCGGGGGGCAGGCTGCTGCAGGCCGCCAGCGAGGCGCTGGCGAGCAGCAGGGGCAAGAGCAGATTTCGCATGAAAAACTCCGGTTGGGGTTGAAAGAGGGCAGATCAGGACGGGGCGCGTGCGGTCATATTCACCACGAGCCCGACTTGCAACTGCGGGCCGATGCCCGGTTGCAGCGTGGCGCGCATCCAGGGAATGAGCAGGGCCGTTGGATAGCCTTCGTGCTGCCAAGGACCTGTGGGGTAGCGCCATTGCCCCGTCGGTCGGCCGTGCTCGACCAGCACTTCCACGGGGCGTTTGAGTATCAGGGGCAGCACCGAGCTGGCGCTGGGAGAAAAGGCGTCGCCCGACACCTCGACATGCACCGGAATGGACAGCCCGGCAGGCAGCAGCACGGTCTGCCGCGTCAGCGGATTGCGGGTGTACTCCTGCAAGGTCTGCAGCGGAGCGGCGGCGGGCTGCTGCGCGTCGGCTAGACGCTGTGCCAGCAGCGGCGGGATAAGCACCACGCCCAGCCAGAGCAGCAGCTTGGCGCCGCGCAGCCAAAACGGTGCGGACGTTGCCTGCCTGCGGCCCTGCAGCAGGGCGAGCAGCGGCATCCCGAGGCCGAAGGCGGCTGCGGCCAGGTACTGCAAGGACTGCGCATCCAGGCGAAACAGCACCGAGCAGACCCCGAGGGCGATGAGCAGGCCGCCGACCCACTCGACCGTCTGCTCCGAAAACAGGCCGTGCACATACAGCCCCAGGCCAACGAGCACCAGCCAGAGGGGGAAGATGAGGTAAGCGCCCCCATAGAAAAAGGTGGCGAAGGTGCCCAGCACGCCGGCCGACAGCAGCAGCCACCACACCTTGAGCACCTGGCGATGAATGAATGACCAGAGCTCGTCGCGCGCCAGCTTGGCTCGCCGGGTGAGCTGCCAGTCCAGCAGGCTGACCGCGCCGAGCAGCAGGGTCATCAGTCCCAGCCAGGCCATGGCGCGCGTTGCGGGGTCGGGGATCTGATCGGCGGTCAACAGGTGGTTGCTGACCAGGGCCAGACCGCCAAAGCTCATCCCCCACAGAATCAGGCTATGACGCTCCAGGCGCAGGCTGCGCTGCCCGGCGCCCAGCATGGCGTGGATGCTGTCGAGCTGCTGTGAGGCGATGGATGGCATGCGATCTCCCTGAATCACTCTGTTTTGCAGAGCTTAGTGCTCTGCAAAACAGAGTGTCAAGCGGGGATTCGCCGAAATCAGGAATTTTTCAGGGCTGTGAGCACGTCGTCAAAGGCGCTTATCAGCGCCTGCGCGTCGCTTTCGGTGTGCGCAGGGCTGGCGAGCAGCATGTTGTGAAACGGCGTGAGCAGCACACCGCGGTTGATGAGCGCGAGTTGCAGCGCGGGCTCCAGCGCATCGTCGAAGGCGGCGCGGGCTTGGCTGCCGTTGTGCGGGCGTTGTGGTGCGAACTGCACTTCGCAGCGTGCGCCGATGCGCGTCACCGTCCAGGGCAGTGCGTGCCGCGCGATCACGCCGTCCAGGCCGTCTGCCACGCGCTGCGCGATGGCGAACATCTGGGCGTAGGCGGCCTCGGTCATCACCTCGGCCAGCATGGCGCGCATCAGCCGCAGGGTGAGAAGCCCCGCTGACAGCGTGGTGCCGATGCCGGAATGCCCGGGGGGCGCAGCGGTCTTGGCCGCCTGCATGCGCGCGCCGACTTCTGCGGTGAAGCCATAGGCCGCGCCGGGCGTGCCGCCGGCAATCGGCTTGCCCAGAACGAGCACATCGGGCTGCAGGCCGTGTTCGCGGCAATAGCCGCCGGGGCCGCAGGACAGGGTGTGGGTTTCGTCGATCACCAGCAGCGCGCCGTGTTCGCGGGTGAGGGCGCGCACGGCGTCGAGAAAGCCCGGCTCGGGCAGCACCATGCCGATATTGGTGAGCACCGGCTCGGTGAGCACGCAGGCCACATCGCCCGCGGCCATCGCGGCGCGCAGAGTGTCCAGGTCGTTGAACTCGACCACCCGGGTGTAGGCCGTGAGGTCTTGCACCTGGCCGAGCAGGCTGGGGCGGGTGTGGGTGGCGCCGTCGGCATCGAGATCGACGAACACGTCGTCGACCGTGCCGTGATAGCAGCCGTTGAACACCACGATGTGTTTGCGCCCGGTGAGCGCGCGCGCCCAGCGCAGCACAAAGCGGTTGGCGTCGCTGGCTGAGGCGGTGAATTGCCACATGGGCAGGCCGAAGCGCTGCTCCAGCAGATCTGCAACCTCCAGCGCCACGGTGGACGGCAGCATGGTGGTAGCGCCGTCTGCGCCGTGCTCCCTCAGCGTGCGGGCGATGGCTGCGGGGCTGTGGCCGAACATGGCGCCGGTGTCGCCGAGGCAGAAGTCGATCAGCACGTGGCCGTCCACGTCGAACAGGCGCGCACCCTGCGCCTTGTCCACATAGAGCGGCGCGGGCGTTGGCGCATCGGCCATCCAGTGCAGCGGCACGCCGAACAGAAAGTGGCGCTGCGCCCGCGCATGCAGCGCGACACAGCGCGGGTGGTCGGCGAGAAAGCGTGCGGCCTCAGCCGCATGAAAGCGGGCGATGCGATCGCTGGAAATTGGCTTTGGAGTCATGGCAATGCCTCTGCAAATCGTGCGGCGGCTCGCAGTATGCGCAAGCCCGCCGTGAAATGGCAAGAAGGGAAATGGCCCCGAGCAGAGGGGGGGAAGTGGCTCTATCGCCCCTGTGATTTTGCAGATATGGTTCAGTCCGCTTGCAGGGCTTCATTGGCGTGGACTGAACTTCGCAGTCCGTTCACTCGTTCAAAAAATATGGTTCAACACGCTTTTGCCTATCTGTCACAGCAACGGTTTCTCGGCGCGGCAGCTTGCGCCGGGAATGCGCTGACCACCCGTTTTGGCGTGGCCGGTGTGGCCTGGGACGGGGCGGTGACCAACCGCCCCGGTGCCCGATTCGGCCCGAATGCCATTCGCCAGGCCAGCCACATGCTGTGCGATGCCACGCACCCGCTTTTCGACCTTTCGCCCACCGCAGACCTGTGCGACCACGGCGATCTTTATCTGCCCAACACCAGCCTGGAGACCCTGCGCGCCGCGCTCGAAGCGCAGGCGCAGCCGCTGTTGGCTCGCCAGCACATGGTGTGGCTTGGTGGCGATCATTCCATCACCCTGTCGCTGCTGCGCGCCCTGCGTGCGGTGCACGGGCAACCGCTGGCGGTGCTGCATTTCGATGCGCATTGCGACACCTGGACCGACCACTTCGGCGAGCCTTCGGGCCACGGCACCTGGGTGTATGAGGCGGTGCAGGAAGGACTGGTGGCGCCGCAGGGCGTCGTGCAGGTGGGCATTCGCTCGTCCGCTGAGCGTGCCGCACGCGAGTACGTCAACACCCTCGGCGGACGGGTGATCACCGCGCGCGAACTGCGCGGCCTGGAAAGTCCGTCGCAGCTCGCACCGATCACCGCCGATATCCGCGCCCGGCTGGCTGCGGCCAACGCGCCGGTGTATGTCACGCTGGATATCGACTGCCTCGACCCCGCCTTCGCCCCTGGCACCGGCACGCCCGAGCCCGGTGGCTTGAGCAGCGCGCAGGTGCTGTCGCTGCTGGAAGAGCTGTGCGCCATGCAGCTTCCCTTCGTCGGCATGGATTGCGTGGAGGTGTCGCCGCCTTACGACCACGCCGAGCTGACCTCCAACATTGCCGCGCTCTGCGTGTGGACCTACCTGTGCGCGCGCCTCGCGGCTGACAAATCCGCTTCAACCTGACCCCGGAAGGATCCCGCGCATGATGCGGCTGGAACAACAGGCACAGCGCCTGATCGAGAACTCGTACTACGCCGACTCTGCGCACGCCGCGCCGCGCCATGCGTCCCTGCAGGGCGAGGTGCAGGCGGATGTCTGCATCGTCGGCGGCGGTCTGGCCGGGCTGTCGGCCGCGCTGGAACTGCGCAAGCGTGGCATGCAGGTGGTGCTGCTTGAAGGGCGACATATCGGCTGGGGCGCTTCGGGCCGAAACGGCGGCCAGGCGCTGGCGGGCTACGCCAGCGAGATGGAGCCGTTCGAGCGCCAGCTTGGCGCCAAGAGCGCGCACTTCGCTTGGGAAGTGTCGCTCGACGCCATTCGCCTGCTGCGCGAACGCATCGCCCAATACGCCATCGACTGCGACTGGACGTCCGGCGCGATGAGCGTGGCGGTCACGCACAAGAAAGCCCGCGCGCTGCATGCCTGGGCCGAGCACATGCAGCGCAAATACGGCTACACCCATCTGCAGACCTATGACGCCGAACAGACCCGCAGCCTCATCGCCAGCAAGCGCTATTGCGGCGCGGTGCTCGACGATTTCGGCGGCCACCTGCACCCGCTCAACTACACCCTGGGACTCGGCCGCGCCGCTCTCAACGCCGGGGTGGTGCTGCACGAGCAATCGCCCGTACTCAGCGTCAAGCCTGCGGCGCAGGCAGGCGGCGGCAAGGCGCTGGTCAAAACCGCGCAGGGCAGCGTGCGCGCCCGCCATGTGCTGCTTGCGGGCAATGTGCAGCTTGGCGATGTGGCGCCGCGGCTGGCCCGGCGCATCATGCCCGTGGGCACCTACATCATCGCCACCGAAGCGCTGGGCGCGCAGCGGGCGAAGTCGCTGGTGCGCAACCGCGCCTGCGTGTGCGACACCCAGTTCGTGCTCGACTACTACCGTCTCACTGGCGATGATCGTCTGCTGTTCGGCGGCCGGGTGAGCTATTCCACCGCCACCCCGCGCGATCTGGTCGCCACCATGCGCCGCAGCATGCTGGCGGTGTATCCGCAACTCAGCGATGTGAAGATCACCCATGCCTGGGGCGGCTTTGTCGACATCACCATGAACCGCGCACCCGACTTCGGCCGCATCGCCCCGGATGTGCTGTATCTGCAGGGCTTCTCGGGCCACGGTCTGGCGCTGACCGGCATGGCAGGCCAGCTTGCTGCCGAGGCCATAGCCGGCCAGG
Source organism: Thiomonas intermedia (assembly GCA_022730375.1). Lineage (GTDB taxonomy): Bacteria > Pseudomonadota > Gammaproteobacteria > Burkholderiales > Burkholderiaceae_C > Thiomonas > Thiomonas intermedia_C. The sequence goes on along the minus strand of DZDA01000036.1, from coordinate 15,090 downwards.
CCGAGCGCTTCGACCTGTTCACCCGCCTGCGCCACAAACCCTTCCCCGGCGGCGATCTGCTGCGCACCCCCGCGCTGGTGCTGGGCATGCTCTGGTACCGGCTGCGCGATCTGGTTTGAAGACGGCTTAGCCGCTCTGCGGCGTTGGCGCGTGATTCCCCAAACTCAAGGCAAAACACCTTCGCTCCGCTGGCGATTTCTGCGGGTACACCCTCGTTGTTTGGTGCAGTTTTTCACCGCGTTATAACGTTCGCTCACACGGGTTACATGAGGTTTCAATTCATCCCGGTTCCTCCCCTATCTCTTTTCCAGTCGCCTCCCTATAGTCGTCTCGGTTCACAAAAAACGTCATTTCAGTTCGTTGACACAACAGGAGACAGGCATGAACAAGGAAGATTCGAAAGAGCAGGTTCAGATGGATCGTCGCACGCTGATCAAGGCGGGCGGCGCGGCAGGTTTGGCCGCTTTGCTGGGCACGCAGGCGCCGAGCTGGGGGGCAAGCGAAACGCCAGTGAGGATCGGCATGATCGACCCGATCACCAGCACGTTTGCTGCGCTTGGGCAGAGCGAAATCAAGGGCGCCAAATTCGCTGAAGCCGAGATCAACAAGGCGGGCGGCGTGATGGGACGTCCTTTGCAGATCTTCGTGGAAGACAGCGCAGGCAATCCCGGCACTGCGGTCGACAAGGCCTCGCGTCTGCTGAGCCAGAACAAGGTTGATTTCCTCATGGGCACGGTCAACTCGGCGGCCTCGCTCGCAGTGTCGCAGTTTGCCAGTCGCCACGACAAGCTCTTCGTCTGTACCGGCGGCCACGTCGACAGCCTGACCGGCAAGGAGTGCAAGACCACGACCTTTCGCACCTGCTCGACCACCTGGATGCTGACGGCCGGCGACTTCGAGACGCTCTACAAGAAGTTCGGTAAGAAGTGGTACTTCCTGACCACGGACTACGCCTTTGGTCAGTCTGAGCAGGCCGACTACACCACACAGCTCAAGAAAGCTGGAGGCTCAGTGGTGGGCGGTGCGCTGGTGCCCGTGGGGGCGACCGATTTTTCGTCCTACCTGATCGACGTGAAAGCCAAGTCGCCCGACGTGCTGTGCCTGCTGCTGGCCGGTAACGATCAGGTCAACTGCATGAAGCAGATCGCGCAATTCGGCATCAACAAAGACATCGCCGTGGGCGGCGCTTTGTTCGAGCTGGAGCAGGCGCAGGCATTGCCCGAGGCGGCCCGTTTCGGCTGGTGGACCATGGAGTGGTACTGGAGCCAGCCGAACACCCCGCATGTGGCGGATTTCGTCAAGCGTTACACCGCAGCCAACAAAGGTGAATATCCGACGGCGCGCGCATGGTTTGGTTTTGCCACCACGCATGCCATACGTCTGGCGGTGGAAAAGGCCAAGTCTCTCGAAACGGCCAAGGTCGTCAAGGCGATGGAGGGCTTGGTGTTGCCCCCGGAGATCGCGCTGCAGCCCGGCAATGTGTTCTACCGTCCGCAGGATCACCAGCTCATGCTGGGCATGTTCCCCGGGCATGTGAACCAGACGGGCAAGTACCCCAACCTGTTCGAGGTGAGCGCCATCGTGCCGGGTGAGAAGATCGCGCTGCCGCCTTCAGAAACCGGCTGCGTGCTTCCGCGCGCCTGAAGCGCCACTGCGCG
>DZDA01000036.1:0-13332 GCA_022730375.1 Thiomonas intermedia | reverse complement strand
CGCGGGTCCGCAGCCTGTCCATCTGCTGCTGCGGAGGCATTGCCTTGAATCTCGTCCTTATTTTCAATACGTTCAACGGCCTGATCACCGGAGCGTTCTATGCGCTGCTGGCGCTCGGTCTGGCGCTCATACTCGGGCTGAACAACACCATCAATTTCGCCCAAGGCGCCTTCATGGCGCTGGCAGCCTACTTTGCCTACACCCTGGAGCCGAGCCTGGGCTTCTGGGGCGCGCTGGCCGTGGCGCCACTGCTCGCCGGGGTGCTGGGGCTGGTGGTCGAGGTGTTTCTCATCCGCCGCCTGTACAAGCGCGATCCGCTGTATTCCCTGCTGCTGACCTTCGGGCTGGCGCTGATCATGCAGGACGTCATCCGCACGATCTGGGGGGCCAATGGCGTGCCGCTGTCCATCCCGGAATCGCTCGGCCACCCACTGAGTCAGACCTATTTCTTCCTTACCGGCTACCGGCTGTTCGTCGTCGCGGTTGCCCTGGTGGGCACGGCGGTGTTGTTCGGCGTGTTGCGTTACACCCGGCTGGGCATCCGCATCCGTGCCGGCAATGCCGATCTTGAAACGGTCTCGGCGCTTGGCGTGAACATTTACCTGCTGCGCACCGCGAACTTTGTCATCGGCATCGTGTTTGCGGGCGTGGCCGGCATTCTGGCAGCGGGCCAGCTCGGGCTGGAGCCAACGATGGGGGACGGGCTGCTCATGCCGGCCTTCGTCGCCATTGTGGTGGGGGGGGTGGGCTCGCTGTTGGGCTCGCTGCTGGGCGGGTTGCTCATCGGCGTGGCGTCGGGCATCACCACGGCCTACTTTCCCGCCGCGAGTGAGGCGGTGATTTACCTCATCATGGGGCTGATGCTCGTGGTGCGACCGCGCGGACTCATGGGACAGGAGGGATTGTTCGAATGAGTACGCCTGCCTATACCGCTCCACCTCCACGATCTGCCATGCAAACATCCAACCTCAAACAGCATCTCGGCACCGGCATTCTGGCGCTGGTGCTGCTCAGTGCCCCGGCCTGGCTGCACTATGTCGGCGGCTACAACGACATCGCCTCGCGCGTGCTGATCTACGGCCTGGCCGCCATGGGGCTGAACCTGCTGCTCGGGCACACCGGCGGGCTGTCGTTCGGCCACGCCGCGTACTTCGGCCTGGGCAGTTATGGCGTCGGGCTGATGCTCAAGTACATGACGCACAACGTACTGCTGGCCCTGCTCGGGGGAACCTTGCTGGGCGGCGTTGTGGCCGCCGTGCTCGCGCCCATCGCCGTGCGTCGCCGCGGCATCTACTTTGCCATGATCACCATCGCCATTGGGCAGATGTTCTATTTCATCGCCATCCGCTGGCAGGCGGTGACCGGGGGCTATGACGGACTGACCGGCTTTTCCCGGCACACCCTGCATCTGTTTGGGTTCGACTGGACGATGGGTTCCCTGGGCTTTTATTACCTCGTCGTGGCCTGCTTTGCGCTGGGTGCGCTGCTGCTGTGGATCGTGTTGAATTCGCCGCTGGGCCACACCTTCGTGGCGATCCGCGAGAACCAGAAGCGCCTGACCTTTCTCGGCTTGCCGGTGCAGCGCTACGCGGCGATTTCATTCGCCCTGTCCGGCCTGATCGTGGCGCTGGCCGGCGGTCTCAACGCCTTGCTCGACAACTTCACCTCGCCCAACACCTTGAATTACACCTTTTCAGGCGACTTGGTGGTGATTGCGGTGCTAGGCGGAATGCGCAACTTCTGGGGGCCGCTGGTTGGGGCGGCCATCTTCGTGCTGGTGCGGGATTACGCCAGCTCGGTGACTGACAACTGGATGTCCGTCATCGGCCTGATCTTCGTGCTGTCGGTGCTGTTTTTCCCGCTGGGCGTCATGGGGTTTTTGCAGCGCAAGGGGAAGACATCATGAGCTTGCTGCAGTTGCACAACGTCTCGCGCCGCTTTGGCGCACTCAAGGCGCTGACCGACATTTCCATCGAGGTGCAGCCCGGAGAGTTGCGCGCGGTCATTGGCCCCAACGGCGCGGGCAAGACCACGCTGTTCAACCTGATCAGCGGGTTTTTCCCACCGAGTGAAGGGCAGATCAACTTTGACGGCAGGCCCATCCAGACGGTCAATCCTGGTGAGCTGGTCAAGCGCGGCATCATCCGCACTTTCCAGATCACCGAGATCTTCCGCTCGCTCACGGTGTATGAAAACCTGCGCATTGCCGTTGAGGTGGCGCAGGGTGTGAATCTGCGTCCCTGGATGGGACGAGCCCTGCGTAAGCGCATCGACGATCAGGTGGATGAGTTGATGCATCTGGTGAAAATCAGCGGCAAAGCGGACCGGGTGACGGGCGAGATGTCGCACGGCGACCAAAGGGTGGTCGAGGTAGGCATTGCGTTGGCCCGCCGTCCCAAGCTGCTACTGCTCGACGAACCCACCGCCGGGATGGGAGATGAAGAGACGCACCATATGACCGCGCTGATCCGCGATCTGAACAAGAACCGGGGCATCACCACCTTGTTTGTGGAACACGACATGGAAATCGTGTTCGGCATTGCCGATCGCATCACCGTGCTCGACAACGGCACGCTGCTCGCCGAGGGCACGGCCGATGAAATTTCCAGCAATGCCAAGGTGCAGGCCGCCTATCTCGGGCAGGCCGCCTGATGCACTGCTGCGCCAGCCGCTCTTCTCACAGGACGCCCCTTCCATGACTGCCGTTCTCGAACTCGACGCCATTCACACCTACTACGACAAGAGCCACATCCTCAAAGGCGTGTCGATGACCGTGGGCGAGGGCGAACTCGTCGCCCTGCTGGGCCGCAATGGCGCCGGCAAGACTACGACGATGCGCTCGGTCATGGGGCTGACGCCGCCGCGCCAGGGCAAGATCAAATTCTTCGGCAAGGACATGACCGGCGCCTCGCCGCACCGCATTGCGGGCCTGGGCGTGGGTTATGTGCCCGAGGGACGCAAGATCTTCGGGCACCTCACGGTGCACGAAAACCTGCTGGTGGTGAATGAAACACCGGGGCGCTGGAATATCGATGGCGTGTACCAACTCTTTCCACGTCTGCATGAACGTCGAACCAGCAAAGGCGGGCGTCTTTCGGGCGGTGAGCAGGAGATGCTGTCCATTGCGCGCGCGCTGCTGCTCAACCCCAAGCTGCTCATCCTTGACGAACCTTCGCAGGGTTTGGCGCCGGTGATCGTGCAGGAGGTGATGCGCACGGTGGGACGCATGAAGGATGAAGGAATTTCTGTGCTGCTGGTTGAACAAAACGCCTTTCTCGCGCTGCAACTGGCTGATCGCGCCTACGTGCTGTCTGAAGGCGAGATCGTGTTCTCGGGGGATGCGGCCGAGCTGCGAGATGACAAGGCTCGGATGGAGCAACTGGCGGGCGTGGCCCACGCCGCCTGACTGCGACGTCAGTCTGGCAAGTGGCTGCGGATGAGCTGGCAGAGCTTCTGCGCCCAGGGCGGTACGCGCTCGGTGGGCACATAGGCGTAGCCCAGAATCAGACCGCGCTGCTGCGGCTCACCCAGGTAATACCGCGACAGCGGCCGTACCGTCATGCCCTGGGCATCGGCGGCGCGGGCGATAGCCTCATCATCCACTTTGCCGCATTGCGGGGTGAACAGCAGGCACAGGTGCAAGCCGGATTCCTGGCCGGAAATCTGCACCCTGTCGCCCAGACAGCGCTGAATGCGCCGCGCCAGTTCGTCACGCCGCGCCTGGTAGGCCACGCGCAGGCGGCGGATGAGCGTGTTGAGATGGCCTTCAGTGATGAAGTCGGTCAGCGCCGCCTGCAGCATGAGCTGCCCTGGGCGGTACAGGTCGTAAAGTCCGGTGTTGAAGGCGGGCAGCAGATCGGTCGGCGCCACCAGATAGCCCAGACGGATGCCGGGGTACATCACCTTGGAGAAGGTGCCCGAGTAAAGCACTTGAGCATGGTCGTCCAGCCCCTGCAGGCTGGCGAAGGGCCGGCCGCCGAAGCGGAACTCGCTGTCGTAGTCGTCCTCAAAAATCCAGCAGCGCTGTTGTGCGGCAAACTGCAGCAGGGCGCGGCGGCGCTGCAGACTCATCACATGGCCGAGCGGATATTGATGCGACGGCGTGACATAGATCAGCCGCGGCCTGCCCTGCTGCCAGTCGGCCGCCGACGGCGCCATGCCCTCCAAGTCCACCGCGATCGGCTTGAGCTTCAGCCCGGCGGCCTGCAGCGCCCGGCGCGCGCCCCAGTAGCAGGGGTTTTCCACCCAGGCCTCGTCGCCGTGATCGGTGAGCAGGCGCGCGGCCAGATCGAGCGACTGCTGCGTGCCCGAGGTGATGAGCACCTGCTCGGGCGTCACCCGCACCGAGCGCGAGAGGCTGAGGTACTGCGCAATCGCCACGCGCAGCGGCATATAGCCGCCTTCCTGGCCATAGTCGAGCAGATCGCGGTCGAGGCTGCGCCAGTACTTGGCCTGCAATTTTTGCCAGAGCTGGATGGGGAACTCGGCAAACTCGATCTCGCCGGGCGCGAAGGGCTGCACCTCAAAGTCCGCCGAGCCCGACTGCGCGGTGAGCAGATTGCCGCGCTGCGAGAGTTCGCGCGGCGAGCCGCTGTTCGCACTGGCGGCCTGCGCCAGCTTGCGCCCGCGCACCGCCGGGCTGAGCGGGCCGAGTTCCGGCAGGGTGTCGGAGACGAAAGTGCCACTTCCCTGGCGCGCGGTGAGGTAGCCTTCAGCCGTGAGCTGGTTGATGGCCGACATGACCGTATTGCGCGAGAGATTCAGGTCGCGCGCCAGATCGCGGGTGGACGGCAGTTGCACCCCGGCGGTGATGCGCCCCGCCAGAATGGCGCCGCGCAGCGAGAGATACAGGCGCCGGTTGAGCGGCGGCGCTGCCGCCGTGTCGCTTTCGGCACGCTGAAGTTCGGTGAGCAGGAGTTCGGACAGGGCAAGGGGTCGCATGAGTTGGCGCGGCAGGTAAAAACTGGCTCCATGATAAAAGCAGGGAGTGGCACTTTCGAGAGTACCAGTTGGCAGGTAAATTGAGCCTATAGAGTCGCGCTAAGTCATGGAAAACCCTAGTATTTTTTGTTTTTTGGGCCAATTCGGAATGGTGCCTTGCCTTATTGCATTGCACCAAATCAGGGCGAAAATTGAGCGGTTGCATCAGGCTCCGCCTCTTGTTGCAATGCACTAAAACAGGGAACATGCCTGCGTGCTTCCACCCTTGTTTCCTGGGTCTTTGATCCGGCTTTGATGATGTCCAACCTCACCTCCTTGCCTCGCGTTGCGGTCACCACCGATCTGAAGCCGATCGGCGGGCACCCGACGTATGCGGTGACGCAAAAATATGTCGACCCGCTGCTGCCGCTGTCGGGCGTGTTGCCTTGGCTGCTGCCGTCGATGGGGGTCGAGTTGCCGCTGGAGGCGGTGCTGGGTGATGTGGACGGGCTGGTGTTCACCGGTTCGCCGTCGAATATCGAGCCGCACCACTATGGCCAGGCGCTGAGCAACCCTGAGTCGCCGGCCGACCCGGCGCGCGACGCCACCACGCTGCCGCTGATCCGCGCGGCCATTGCGCGCGGCATTCCGGTGCTCGGCATCTGCCGCGGTTTTCAGGAAATCAATGTCGCGCTCGGCGGCAGCCTGCTGCAGGAAGTGCACAACACCGAAGGCTTTGATGATCATCGTGAAGACGACACGCTGGATGTCGCCGGGCAGTATGGCCCTGCGCACCGCGTGCAGGCTGTGTCCGGCGGCATGCTGCAGGCCATCGTCGGCGCCGACTCCTGGGAGGTCAACAGCCTGCACGGACAAGGCATCCAGACCCTCGCCCCCGACCTGCTGGCGCAGGCGCATGCGCCCGACGGCCTGGTCGAGGCGTATACCTATCAACCCGCTCACCGCGCCGACGCTGGCTTTGTGCTGGCGGTGCAGTGGCACCCCGAATGGCAGGCCGCGCAAAACCCCGTGTCGCGCGCGATCTATGCCGCTTTCGGCACCGCCTGTCGGCAGTTCGCCGCGCGCAAGCGCGACGGCACGCTGGCGCGCGCCGCCTGAGCAAGCCGCGCCTGCACCTTTGGCGTTCAAAGTGCAGGCGATGGATGGAACCATCCTTGAAACGCAAACTGGAATCACATCATGAGTAGCGACAACCGCAAGCAGTGGACCTTCAACGATCTTGAAGGCTGGCTCAACGCCCAACGCATTACCGAAATCGAATGCCTCGTGCCCGATCTGACCGGGGTGGCGCGCGGCAAGATCCTGCCGCGCAGCAAGTTCACCGAAGACCGCGGCATGCGTCTGCCGGAAAGCATCATCGGCCTCACCGTCACCGGCAACTGGCCGGAAGACAGCCACATCGACACCCTCATCGCCGACACGGACCGCGACATGAATCTGGTGCCCGATCCGAGCACCGCGCGCGTCGTGCCCTGGGCCACCGACCCCACCGCACAGGTCATCCACGACTGTTATTTCAAGGATGGCGAGCCGGTGGACTACGCCCCGCGCACCGTGCTGAAAAACATGCTCAAGCTCTACGCCGACAAGGGCTGGGCCCCGGTGGTGGCGCCCGAGTTGGAGTTTTATCTGGTGGCCAAGAATAACGATCCCGACCAGCCGCTGCGTCCGCCCATCGGCCGTTCGGGCCGCGCCGAAACCTCGCGCCAGCACTACAGCATCGACGCGGTCAACGAGTTCGATCCGCTGTTCGAAGACATCTACGACTATTGCGAGGCGATGGACCTCGATGTGGACACGCTGATTCACGAAGTCGGCGCCGGGCAGATGGAAATCAACTTCCTGCATGGCGACCCGCTCGATCTGGCCGACAAGGTGTTCTTCTTCAAACGCACCCTGCGCGAAGCGGCGCTGCGCCACAATATGTTCGCCACCTTCATGGCCAAGCCCATGGCGGGCGAACCCGGCAGCGCCATGCATGTGCACCAGAGCATCGTCGATCGCAAGACCGGGCAGAACATCTTCAGCAACGCCGACGGCAGCGCGTCCGAGCTGTTCCTGCACTACATCGGCGGCCTGCAGAAATACATTCCGCACGTCATGGCGCTGTTTGCGCCCTACGTCAACTCTTACCGCCGCCTGGTGAGCAATACGGCCGCGCCGACCAATGTGGAATGGGGAGCGGACAACCGCACCGTGGGCATCCGCGTGCCGTTCTCCAATGCCGAAAACCGCCGCATGGAAAACCGTGTGATCGGCGCCGACGCCAATCCCTACGTCGCGCTGGCCGCCAGCCTGGCCTGCGGCTATCTGGGCATGGTCAACAAAATCACGCCGCTGCCCGAGATGAAAACCAACGCCTACGCGGCGCCCAACGCCATTCCGCTGCCGCAAAGCCTGTCCGAATCGGTGCGCGCGCTCGACGATGTGCCCGAGCTCGAAGCCATTCTGGGCAAGCGCTTCTGCGGCATCTACAAGGCGGTGAAGATGAGCGAGTACGCCGAGTTCATGAAGGTCATCAGCCCCTGGGAGCGCGAGCACCTGCTGTTGCACGTCTGACCGGTGCAGCGCCCTTGAAAAACATCGTCCTGAAACGGAGACTCCCATGAAACCCAATGATCTGCCCCAGTTCGACACCGCCGCGCTGCGCGCCAAGGACGCCGCGCATCACCTGCATCCCTTCACCGACACCAAGAGCCTGAACGCCGCTGGCGCCCGCGTCATCGTGCGCGGCGATGGCGTGCGCATCTGGGACTCGGAGGGCAACGAAATCATCGACGGCATGTCCGGCCTGTGGTGCGTCAACCTTGGCTACGGGCGTCAGGATCTGGTGGACGCTGCCACCCACCAGATGCAGACCCTGCCGTTCTACAACGCCTTTTTCAAGACCACCACAGCGCCTGCCACCGAGCTAGCGGCGCTGCTGCCGCAGGTGGCGCCACCCGGCTTCAACCATGTGTTCTTCACCAACTCCGGCTCCGAAGGCAACGACACCATCATCCGCCTCGTGCGCCGTTACTGGGATCTGATGGGCCAGCCGCAGCGCAAGACGATCATCAGCCGCCACAACGCCTATCACGGCAGCACGCTGGGCGGTGCCTCGCTGGGCGGCATGAGCGGCATGCACGAACAGGGCGATCTGCCGCTGCCGGGCATCACCCACATTGACCAGCCCTACCAGTTGCAGCACGGCCAGCCGGGCGAGAGCGCACACGACTTCGGCCTGCGCGCCGCAAGCTGGCTGGAGGACAAGATTCTCGCGCTGGGCGCGGACAAGGTGGCCGCCTTCATCGGCGAGCCGGTGCAGGGCGCGGGCGGGGTCATCATTCCGCCGGCCAGCTACTGGCCCGAAATTCAGCGCATCTGCGACAAGTACGGCCTATTGCTGATCTCCGACGAAGTCATCTGCGGCTTCGGCCGCCTGGGGCACTGGTTCGGCTGCCAGCACCCGCACATCAACACCAAGCCCGACCTCATCACCTTCGCCAAGGGCGTGACCTCGGGCTACCTGCCGCTGGGCGGGGTGCTGGTGGGCGACCGCGTGGCCAAGGTGCTGATCGAGCAGGGCGGCGACTTCAACCACGGCTTCACCTACTCCGGCCATCCCACCTGCTGCGCCGTGGCCATCGCCAACATCAACGCCCTGCGTGACGAAGGCGTGGTCGAGCGCGTGGCCACAGACACCGCGCCTTACCTGAAAGCGCAATTCGCCACCCTGGCCGATCATCCCCTGGTGGGCGATGTTGATTCGCTCGGCATGGTGGCCGGGCTGGTGCTCTACAAAGACAAGGCCAGCCGCACCCTGTTCCCGGCTGATCTGGGCGTGGGCTATATCTGCCGCGACCACTGCTTCAAGAACGGCGTGGTGATGCGTGCGGTGGAAGAGCGCATGATCATCGCCCCGCCGCTGGTGATGACGCATGCTGAGATCGACGAGTTGATCCGGCGCATCCGCCGTAGCCTGGACGACACGCTGGCTGGCCTGCGCGCGCAGGGATTGGTATAAATCGGCATGTCCGTTTCGGTCTGTTACGGGATACTGGTACGGGAATTGCAAAGGCTTACCCGCTTCACTGGCTGTTGCTTTATTGGCTGTTCTTCCACTGGCTTACACACTTCTTGAGGGGGCTTCATGTCACACAAACTGCGTAAAAAATCACTCGGCGGCAAACTGCTGTCGGCCCTGTTGTCCACCTGCATCGCTGGCGCCGCGGCGCTGACCTTGGGCGCTGCCGCACCGGCGCAGGCCGCGGGCGTGCTCAACATTTACAACTGGTCCGACTACATCGCCCCGACCACGGTGCCGGGTTTCGAGAAGGACTCCGGCATCAAGGTGCGCTACGACACCTTCGACTCCAACGAAACCCTGTTCGCCAAAATGGTGGCGGGCGACACCGGCTACGACATCGTGGTGCCGTCGTCCAACTGGGCGGCCATCGACATCAAGGGCGGCCTGCTGCACCCGCTCGACAAGGCCAAGATCCCCAACTACAAAAACCTCGATCCGGGCCTGATGAAACAGCTCGCCGCGGTCGACCCGGGCAACAAATACCTCATTCCCTGGATGTGGGGCTACACCACGGTGGGCATCAACGTCGCCCAGGTGAAAAAGGCGCTGGGCTCCACGCCCATGCCGGCCAATCCCTGGGATCTGATCTTCAACCCTACTTATGCCGACAAGATCAAGTCCTGCGGAATCTCCATGCTCGACTCGGGCGGAGACATCATGGAGGCTGCGTTCAACTATCTCGGCATTCCGCAAGACACCCAGAGCCCGGCCGACTTCGAGAAGGCTTACGCCATGGTGCAGAAGGTGCGCAAGGACGTGAGCATCTTCTCGTCCTCGGGCTACATCAACGACCTGGCCGGCGGCTCCATCTGCATGTCGCTGGGCTGGTCGGGTGACATGGGCATTGCCGCGGCACGCGCCAAGGCGGCCAAAAACAAGCAGGACATCGAAGTGTTCCCGCCCACGCATGGCGCCGTGATCTTCATCGACACCATGGCCATTCCGGCTGACGCCAAAAACCTCGACAACGCCTACAAGTGGCTGAACTACGTGCTTGAGCCGAAGGTGGCCGCGGCTGACACCAACACGGTGACCTATGCCAACCCGGTGCCGTCGTCGTTGCCCTATGTCGATGCCAAGATCAAGGACAACGACTTCGTGTTCCTCAAGCCCGACATGGTGGCCAAGCTGATTCCGCCCAAGGTCTACACCCCGGAGCAGCGTCGTCTGGTGACCCGTCTGTACACCAAGTTCAAGACCGGCCTGTGATCTGAGCCTGGTGCAATGTTTCATGCGGGATGGGACAAATCAAAACGATGGATTTGGCGTCAGGGCAAGGCGCAAACCACAGCGATACCCGCAGGTATCGCGCGGATTTGCAACGCCGCCCTGGCGCCAAAGACGCGTTTTGATGTTCCAGATCGCGTGAAATTCTGCACTCGTTGCCGCGCTTTCCGTCCTTTTGTCTGAGGAGGGCGCGGCAACCCCCAGCCCAACCTAATTTGACCGATGATGGAGTTCGCGTTGTGACGCCCCCTTCCCCGAGTGCAAAACCCTTCCTGCGCATCGACGGCATCACCCGTCGCTTCGATGAGGTCGTCGCGGTCAACGACATCCATCTCGACATCCAGCAGGGCGAAATTTTTGCCCTGCTCGGATCGAGCGGCTGCGGCAAGTCCACTCTGCTGCGCATGCTGGGCGGTTTCGAGACGCCGACCTCCGGCCACATCTACCTCGAAGGCGAGGACATCACCGACCTGCCGCCCTACGAGCGGCCGATCAACATGATGTTCCAGTCCTACGCACTGTTTCCGCACCTCACGGTGTTCGACAACATCGCCTTCGGCCTGAAACGCGACGGCATCGCAAAGAGTGAAATCACCACGCGCGTTGAACAGATGCTCGAGCTCGTGCAACTCAAGGCTTACGGCAAACGCAAGCCGCACCAGCTCTCCGGCGGTCAGCAACAGCGCGTGGCCTTGGCGCGCAGCCTGGCCAAACGCCCCAAGCTGCTGCTGCTCGATGAACCACTCGCCGCACTCGACAAAAAGCTGCGCGAGCGCACCCAGCTCGAACTCGTCAACATTCTGCGCAAGGTCGGCGTGACCTGCGTGATGGTGACCCACGACCAGGAAGAGGCCATGACCATGGCCGACCGCATCGCGGTGATGAAGGACGGCGAGTTCATGCAGCTGGGCGCGCCCATGGAAATTTACGAGACACCCAATTGCCTGTTCGTGGCGGATTTCATCGGCGATGTGAACCTGTTCAGGGGCAAGGTCGAGGTGGACGAGCCCGACCATGTGGTGATCGGGTCGCCGCAGGGCAAGCACTACGTCAGTCACGGCATCACCGGCACACAGGGCATGTCGGTGCATGTCGCGGTTCGACCCGAAAAGATCTGCCTGCAGGAGCACCAACCGACCATTGAACAGCGGGAATCGGCGGCCGAACACGACTTCAACTGCGCGCACGGCACCATCGACGGGATCGCGTACTTCGGCAAGTTCACGTTGTTCCATGTGCGACTGGATGACGGCATGGTGATCAAGGTGACCCGCGAGAATGCCGCGCGGCACGAGGAATCGCGACTGCTGCGTGGCCAAAAGGTCTATGCGTGGTGGGACGGCAGTGATGTCGTCGTCTTGAATCAGTAGGAGCGCGCATGCCAACACGCAACGACACGCTCGCGCCCCGCAAGACGCGCCAGCCGATCAACTGGGGCCGCAAGGTCGTCATCGGCATTCCGCAGATCTGGCTGCTGGCCTTTCTGCTCGCGCCGTTTTTCATCCTGCTCAAGATCAGCGTGTCGGAAAGCGATGCGCTGGGTATCGGCTTCAATCCGATCGTCACCTATGTGCATGATGCGCTGCAGGTGAACATCCACTTCACGCCCTACCTGGCGCTGGTGCGCGACAGCCTCTACATCATCACTTACCTGTCGTCACTGTGGTACGCGCTGATGACCACAGTGCTGTGCCTGGTCATCGGCTATCCGTTTTCCTACTTCATCGCCCGTGCCAAGCCCACGGTGCGGCCAGCCCTGCTGATGCTGGTCATGCTGCCGTTCTGGACCTCGTTCCTTATCCGCATCTACGCCTGGAAGAACCTGCTCGACGTCAACGGCCTGGTCAACCAGTTCCTGATGTGGGTCGGCATCATCCACACCCCGCTGCGCATGATGTTCACCGAGTTTTCGTTCATGGTGGGCATGGTGTATGGCTACATCCCCTTCATGATTTTGCCGCTCTACGCCACGCTGGTGAAAATGGATCACCGGCTGGTGGAGGCCGCGGCCGATCTGGGTTCCACGCCGTTCAAGACCTTCTGGCTGGTCACCGTGCCGCTGTCCAAGTCGGGCATCATCGCCGGCAGCCTGCTGGTGTTCATTCCGGCGGTGGGCGAATACGTCATTCCCGAACTGCTTGCGGGCCCGTCCACCCTCAACATCGGCCGGGTGATGTGGAATGAGTTCTTCCTCAACCTCGACTGGCAGCGCGCCTCCGCGGTGGCCATTGTGATGATCGTGCTCATCCTGCTGCCCATTGCGGTCTTCAACAAGTACCAGACCAAAGCCCTGGAGAGCGCGCGATGAAAAAGACCGCCGTGCTGCCCCTGACCTGGATGATCCTGGTCTACCTGTTCCTCTACCTGCCCATTGTGGTGCTGGTGGTGTATTCGTTCAACGATTCGCGCATGGTCACCCTCTGGGGCGGCTGGACCTTCAAGTGGTATGGCGCGGTGTTGCACGACCAAGAAGTCATCAGCGGCCTGATCCTGTCGCTCAAGGTGGCGCTGGCCACGGCCACCACCTCGGTGTTGCTGGGCACGCTGGCGGCTTTCGCCCTGGTGCGCTACCGGAGCTTTGCCGGCAAGAGCCTGCTCAACTTCATGATCAACATCCCGCTGGTCATGCCCACCGTGGTCATTGCGCTGGCGCTGCTGTTGTTTTTTGTGAGTTTGCAAAAGGCCATGGGGTTTCCGCAAAAAGGGTTTTTCACCATCTACATCGGCCATACGGTCATGGCCATTTCCTATGCCGCCGTGGTGATCCAGTCGCGGCTCAAGGAAATGGATCGGTCGATCGAGGAAGCCGCCATGGATCTGGGCGCGCGCCCCTTCCAGGTGTTCATGCTGGTCACCCTGCCGTCCATTTCGCAGGCTCTGGTGTCGGCCTGGCTGCTGGCGTTCTCACTGTCGCTCGACGAAGTGGTGATTTCCGCCTTTCTCTCCGGCCCGGGCAGCACCACCTTGCCAGTGGTCATCTTCTCGCGCGCCCGCCTTGGCCTGAGTCCGACCATCAATGTGGTGGGCGCCATCACCGTCTATCTGGTCATCATTGCCGTGGCGGTGAGCAGTCTGCTGATGGCGCGGCGTGAACG
>DZDA01000035.1:5891-21896 GCA_022730375.1 Thiomonas intermedia | reverse complement strand
CACTCCTCCCCCACGCCGTGGGGGAGGTTGGGAGGGGGAGACGCCCGCCTTGGGACGGTTCGGCGGCGGGGTGCATCTGCTGCTGGCCTTTGGCGATGCCGCCGAACTCGCTCCGAAACTGAAGCTGGCCGCCGACGCGCTCTACCTCGACGGCTTCGCGCCCGCACGCAACCCCGCCATGTGGACGCCCGAACTCTTCCGCGCCCTCGCCCGTCTGAGCAAGCCCGGCACCCGGGCGGCCAGCTACACCGTGGCGCATGCGGTGCAAAAGGGGCTGAGCCAGGCCGGTTTCGAGATCGAACTGCAACCGGGCTGGGGCGGCAAGCGGCAGCGCCTGCAAGCCACCTTCAACCCCATCTGGAAGCGCACCCGGCACACCCTGCCCGCACCCTGGCCCGCAGCGCAGCCGCGGCATGCCGTGGTCATCGGCGCCGGTCTGAGCGGCGCCGCCTGCGCCCATGCCTTGGTGCAGCGCGGCTGGACGGTCGAAGTCATCGAAGCCAGCGTGCACCCCGCGGGCGGCGGCTCGGCCTTGCCCGCAGGTCTGGCGCATCTGCAGCCCTCGGCAGACGACAACCTGCTCTCGCGCCTCACCCGCGCCGGCATGGCCGCATTGCGCCGCGCCCTGCCGTCCGATTCGAGCGACCTCGCGCAGTTCGCAGCCGCCACCCTCACCCCCGCCGACGCCGCCGACGAAAAGCGCATGCAAGACTGGCGCTCAAGCGTGCACCTGCCCGCGGAAATGGCGCAATGGAACGAAGCCGGCTGGCAGGTGGACAGCGCCGTGCTCGCCAATCAGGCCCTGTGCGCGGCCTGGCTCAACTCCCCGCGCATCACCCTGCGCTGCAACACCCAGGCGGCCCGGCTCCAACGCGACAGCAGCACCTGGCGGGTGCTCGACGCCGCCGGGCAAGAGCTGGCCCGCGCCCCGCAGATCGTGCTCGCCAGTGCCCTGCAAACCCCGGCGCTGCTGGCCGCCAGCGGGCTGATTCCCAGCTCCGACTGGCTGCCCTTGCATCCTCTGCGCGGCCAGGCGCAGGCGCTGCCCGCCCGTCTCTGGCCCGCGTTGCAAGGGCTTGCGCAGCCGTGGATGGGCAGCGGCTATGTGCTGCGCCTGCCGCGCGCGGCGGTGTGCCTGCTTCAAGAGTCTGGCGAGGAAGACTGGCTGCTGATCGGCGCCACGTTCGAGACCGAAGACCAGCCCCTCACCCCCGAACAAGCCTGGGCGCACAACCGCGCCGGCCTGAGCGCGCTCACCGCCTCGCCGCCCCTGCCCGAACACACTGCCGCGCTGCGCCACTTTGTCGGCGCCCGCGCGGCCAGCGCCGACCGTCTGCCCTATTGCGGCCCCATCGCCGACCTCGCGCCGCTGCTGGCCAACCCCCAGCGCGCCGCCGGCAAACAACTGCACGAACTCCCCCGCCTGCCGGGCTTGGCCGTGTGCGCGGGGATGGGCTCGCGCGGCCTCACCCTCGCCCCGCTGCTGGCCGAAACCCTGCTGGCCCAGATCGAAGGCACGCCGCTGCCCATCGAAACCGATCTGGCCGACAGCATCGACCCCGCTCGCATGGCCTTGCGGCGCCTGCGCCACGCGCAGACGTAGCCGCCTGGTTGAGCCAGAGCCCCCTCGCGGCGCCCCGGATGGACAACGCCCCGGTGTATTTGTAAAGTGGGACAAAACACTCCATCCATTCACGGGAGGCTCTCATGCTGGGTGAATTCGTCAGTGCCGAGCAGTACGCCCGCCTGCTGCAGCGCGGGCAACAAGACAGCGAAGGCTGGCTGCAGTTCGACCCGGCCCGAATGCACAGCCATTACAACCGCCACCCTTTTCTGCTGCAGCATCGGCTGAACCAGCATCCGATGTTCGACATTGAGCCTTTGTTCGATTTGGCCCGCCGCCATCCGGCCAACAAGGTGTTGTTCCGCCGCGGCGACATTGCGCCCGATGCCGACTTCGAAGCCTCTTTTATCCGCACCGATGCGGAGCTGACGCTCGACCATCTGCTGACGCACTTCGAGCCCTTGCACGGCTATATCTGCATCAACAACCCCGAGCAGGATGCGATTTACCGGCCGCAGATCGAGAGCTTGCTGGCGGAGATCACCGCACACACGCACCCGCTCGACCCGCACATCACCTGGTATTCGACCTATGTGTTCATCTCGGCGCAAGGCGCCGTCACGCCCTATCACATGGATCGGGAGATGAACTTTCTGCTGCAGATTCGCGGCGAAAAGACCGCCGATCTGTGGAGCCCGGCCGACCCGCTCATCATGAGCCCGGCGCAGAAAGACCGGCTGCTGGCCTACGAGGGCACGCGGCCGCCCTACAAACCGGAGTTCGAGCAGCGCGCCCTGCATTTCTCGCTGCGACCCGGCCTGGGCTTGCATCACCCTTTCATCGCGCCGCATCGGGTGTGGACGCATTCCAACCTGTCCGTCTCGCTGGCCTTTACTTTCCGCACTCGACAGTCCGACCGCGACACTGCCTCGCATCAATTCAACGCCCGCCTGCGCCGCATTGGCCTGCAAAACCCCAAGCCTGTCGGTGAAAGCGCCTGGGTGGACGGCGCCAAGGCCGCGTCCTTGCGCGCCCTGCAGCGCCTGCGCCACCCGCTGCAGCACGCCGAACATTGACGCACGACTGCGCCCGGTATGCCCTCTCAGCCGCCGATCTCGATGGCCTGCCACGCCGCGAACTGCTGCTGCAGCCAGTCCAGCATGGCGCTGACCTCGGGGCGCTGCTGCGCGCCGGAACGCACCGCCAGGTAGTAGCCGTAACCGGCATCGACCCGTCGGCCTACCGGGGCGATCAGCGTGCCTGCGGCCAGAAGATCGCGGATGAGACCGATCTGCCCCATCGCCACGCCCTGCCCGGCCACTGCGGCCTGAATGACCTGATAGGTGTAGTTGAACCGCAGCCAGCGCTGCGGCTCGGGTTGCGGCAAGCCCAGCCCCGCGTACCAGCCGCCCCACGACAGCGCCTGCATGTTGGCGCGGGCGATGGGAGGCGCACTGTGGATGCGCACATCGTCGATCCAAACGCAGCGGGGTAAATCGCCCAGAGCGCCGGGCGCGCGGCCAGTCTGCGCCAGCGCGGGGCTGCACACCGGGGTGATTTCTTCGCCGAACAGAAAAGTGGTGTGCGGCGCGCGGGCCAAGGGGTTGTCGTCGCGCAGGCGGCGGATGGCGATGTCCAGCCCGCCGGCTTCCAGATCGCTGAGGTTGTCGAAAGTTTCGACGGCGATGTCGATGTCGGGATGGGCGCTCTGGAAATCTCCCAGCCGCGGAATCAGCCACTGGCTGGCGAGCGAGGCAAAGGTGGTGATCTGCACCCGCGGCCGCCCCTGCCCCGCGCGCAGCCCCTCCACCGCGGCGTCGAGTTGCTGCAGCGCCTGCCGCACCACCACCGCGAACTGCTCGCCCGCGGGTGACAGCCGCACGCGCGGCCCTTCGCGCACGAACAGCGGCACGCCGACGCTGGCTTCCAGGGTCTGGATCTGGCGGCTGAGCGCGGACTGCGTCAGCGCCAGGGCATCGGCCGCGGCGGTAAAACTTCCCAGCCGCGCCGCCGCTTCGAAGCCGCGCAGATTGCCCGCATCGACCTGACGGCTGCGCGGCGCCAGCGCGGCCGAAGCGGCAGCTTGGCGTTGCGCGCCATCATCCATTTTTCGCATGATGAACCTTCCGTATTTGCGTTTTTTAAAACCCGATCAGCCGCCTAGACTTCAATCACCCTGAAGGTTGATGGCAAATCGAAGACTATTCGACGCTCTCCGCCTTCATGCTTTTTTGACATGCTAACGTGACATGCCAACGGGAGGTCATCATGCCGCAGACCGAAGTGTCCATCCAGCGCAACTGGATCGAGTTGCAGCCCGGCGATTCGCTAACGCTGCGCAACGCCGCAGGGCAAAGCGTGCGACTGGAGTCGGCGCAGACGCTTGCGCCCCAGCCCGGCCCGGTGCGCGTCTGGCTCACCGAAGAAGGCCAGCCGGACGACGTGTTTCTGCACGCCGGCGACGGCTACACGGTGCGCGGCTCAGGCCGGGTGGTGCTCACCGTGTGGTGCGGAGCGGCGCGACTGCGCTTGGGCGCCAGCGCCGGGTCCGCGGGGCGTGATCAGGCAGCCAGACCGAGTTCGCGGTCCATCCAGTCCGCCAGCGCGTGGGCCACGGCGTGCGGCGCTTCGGCCATGAGGTTGTGACCGCATTCGAGCATCACGGTACGCTGGCGCGGCAGCGCCGCGCGCAGGGTTTCGGCCTGCGCAGGCGGGGTCATGCGGTCGTACTCGCCGAGCAGAAACAGGGTCGGCCCGCCCCATGAGCGCGCGGCCGCTTCGCCCGCTGAATAGCGGTCGCAAGCGGTGAGGTCGGAGGCCAGCAGGCTGCCCTCGGCCCAATGGGCCTGCTGCCGCAGCAACAGCTCGCGGTAGGCCTGCGGCGACTGAAAACCCGGCGCGGGGGTGAGCGGCTCGGCCTGGGCGTAAGACCACTTCACCACGTTGTCGATGGCCTCTTGCGGCGCCTCATCGGCCTGCGCCAGCAACTTGCGCGACACCCGCATGGGCCAAGAAATGCCCAGCAGCGCCAGCCCCCTGAGCTGACCGGGGCGCTGGCCTGCGGCATGCAGAGCAACCAGCGAACCCATGCTGTGACCGGCCAGCACCACCGGGCCGATCTGACGCGCGTCGAGCTGGGACCAGACCCAGTCGGCCATGCTTTCGATGCGGGCCAGCGGCGGCGCGGGCGTGGCGCCGTGCGCGGGAAACTCCAGCGCCAGGCAATGCCAGCCGCGCGCCGTCAACCAGTCGGTCTGCGCCGTCCACACGCTGGCGTCGCCGCCCGCGCCGTGCAGCAAAACGAGGGGAATGGAGGAGGGGTGATGGGCGGACATGGCGTTTGGTTCAAAAAATGGGCTGAGAAAGCGCAAGACCTGCGGGAATGACCTCTGGTCTGCACGCAATGGACTGACTATATTTCACCTCCTGAAAAAACTGAGGAGAACGCCATGAAAGTCAGCGACATTCTGCGGGTGAAAGGTCATGTGCTGTTCACCGTGCCGCCCGAGGCCAGCCTGCTGCAGGCGGTGCAGACCATGGCCCAGCACGACATCGGCTCGCTGGTGGTCATGGCGCACGGCAAGCTCGTCGGCCTGCTCACTTTTTCGGAAGTGATGGCCGCGGTCGCCGAGGGCGAAGGCGTGCTGGGCGATCACATCGTGGCCGAACGCATGGACACGCACTACGAAGTCTGCGGCCCCGAAACCACGCTGGACACCCTGCGCCGCACCATGCTGGAGGCCGGCGTGCGCTACATCCCGGTCATGCAGGACGATGCGCTGCTGGGCGTGATTTCCTTTCACGACGTGGCCCAGGCCGTGGTGCGCGAGCAAGACTTCGAGAACCAGATGCTCAAGGCCTACATCCGCGACTGGCCGGAAGACGAAGGCCAGCCCGAAACTGCCGGGGCGCCCGTGCCGACCTCGACTCCGGCGCGAAACTGAACCCTGGCCTATGGGCAGGTCGTGCAGTGGTGCATGCTTGATGGAACCCATAAAAAGGATGGATTTGGCGTCAGGGCAAGGCGCAAACCACAGCGATACCCGAAGGTATCGCGCGGATTGGCAACGCCGCCCTGGCGTCAAAGGCGCATTTTTAGCTTCCGGATAGCGTGCACCACTGCACTAGGATTCGGGGGCGGCGCCAGTTCGTGCCGCGCTGAATCCTCCCCCATGCCCACCCTGCTCTATCTCCACGGCTTCCGTTCGTCGCCGCAATCCGCCAAAGCGCGCGCCACAGCGCAGCGCGTTGAGCAAATCAATCAGCAGCGCACCCGCCAAGGTCAACCGCCGCTGCGCTGGCTCTGCCCGCAACTTCCGCCCTCGCCGCGCGAGGCGATGACGCTGTGCCTTGACTTGCTGGGCAACGTGCGCGGCGACGATCTCTGTCTCATCGGCAGTTCGCTCGGCGGGTTTTATGCCACCTGGCTGGCGCACACCCTGCAGGCCCGCGCGGCGCTGCTCAACCCTGCGGTCGATCCAGCGCGCGATCTGCGCGGGCAAATTGGCACGCTGGCAGCCTGGCACGACCCAGCGCTGCAATTCAGCTTCACCGCAGCGCATGTGGAAGAACTCCACGCGCTGGAAGTGGGCGATCTGCACGCGCCGGTCCCCAATCCGCAACGTTACTTTGCCATCATTGCGCAGGGTGACGAGGTGCTGAACTGGCGTGAGATGGCCGCTCGCTACCGCGGCGCACAGTGCAGCGTGCTGCCCGGAGGCGATCATGCACTGTCTGATTACGCCGAGCGGCATCTCGACCCGGTTCTGCGGTGGTGCCTCAACCCCGCTTCAAACGACTTTTAAGGGACTTTCCTCATGCGACTTCAAGGCAATATCGCCCTCATCACCGGCGCAGCCCAAGGCATCGGCCTGGCCACGGCGCGCAAATTCGCCGCTGAAGGCGCGCACCTGGTGCTGTGCGACCGCAACCCGGCCACTCTCGACCCCGTTGCAGACGAGTTGCGCAGCGGCGGCACGCCCGTACTGGCGCAGGCGCTTGATGTCTCCGACCGCGCCGCGTTTACCGCGCTGGTCAACGCCGCCATCGCCCAGTTCGGAAAAATCGACACTCTGGTGAACAACGCGGGCATCACCCGCGACGCGCGGCTGGTGAAAATGACCGACGAGCAGTTCGACGCCGTGATCGACGTGAACCTGCGCGCCGTGTTTCGCTGCACCCAGATCGTCGCGCCGCACATGATCGAACGCGGCAGCGGCGCGATTCTCAGCGCCTCCAGCGTGGTGGGGCTGTACGGCAACTTCGGCCAGACCAATTACGCCGCGACCAAGGCTGGCATCATCGCCATGACCAAGACCTGGGCGCGCGAACTCGGCCCCAAGGGCGTGCGGGTCAACGCGGTGGCGCCCGGCTTCATTCAGACGCCCATGCTCGCCACCATTCCCGACAAGGTGATGGAACAAATGGCCGAGCGCGTGCCCCTGCGTCGCCTAGGACAAGCCGAAGAAATCGCCAGCGTCTATGCCTTTCTCGCCAGCAGCGAAGCGTCTTACATCAGCGGCGCGGTCATCGAGGTTGATGGCGGCATGACTCTATGAGAGGTGAGCCCCCACGCTCACTGCGTTCGCTGCCCCCCGAGGGGGATGCGCAGCCCTTCGGGCGGCCGGGCGGGCTGCGCGCTTTAGTTCGTTTGACGGAGACTCCGATTGAGTAATGTGCTGTTCGAAGACGGTGGCAAGTTCCACGCCGGTCGCATCATGAGCGAGGCCGAGGCCAGTCTGCAGGTCGAGCTCGATTCGGGCAAGCGGCAGAAGATCAAGGCGGCGCAAGCGCTGGTGCGCTTCGACAAACCGGCGCCTGCCGAACTCATGGCCTGGGCGCAGGCGCAGCAGGAAGGCATCGACCTCGATCTGCTGTGGGAATTCGCCCCGGAAGACGAATTCCACTTCGATCAGGTCGCGGCCGACTACTACGGCGGCACGATAGACGCCGGGCAGCGCGCGGCCATTCTGCTGCGGCTGTTCGGCGCGCCGCACTACTTCCAGCGGCGCGGGCGCGGCGGTCAGTTCCGCAAGGCCCCGGACACGCAGGTGCAGGCCGCGCTGGCAGCCATCGCCCGCAAGGAAGAGCAGCTACGCCAGATCGACGCCTTCGCCGCCGAACTGGCCGCAGGCCGCTGCCCGCAGCCCATCGCGGAGAAGCTCTATCAAATCCTGTTCAAACCCGATAAAAACAGCCCGGAGTTCAAGGCCGTGGCGCTGGCGGTCAAGCAAACCGGACACGGTGCGCTCACCCTGTTGCGCGACGCCGGGGCCATCGCCTCGCCGTGGGCGTTTCACATGCAGCGCTTTTTGCTGGAACGCTTTCCCAAGGGCACGGCCTTCCCGGCGCTGCCGATGCCGTCGTTCAACGAAGCGCTGCCGCTGGCCGCCGCTCCGGCGTTCAGCATCGACGACTCGGCGACCACCGAGATCGACGACGCGTTTTCGCTGCAATGGCTGGACGATGGCCGGGTGCGGCTGGGCATCCACATCGCCGCCCCGGCGCTGGCGCTGGTCCGCGATTCCGACTGGGAGCAAGTGGCGCGCAACCGCCTGTCCACCGTCTATATGCCGGGCGACAAGATCACCATGCTGCCCGACGCCCTGGTGCAGACCTTCACCTTGCAAGCCGGGCGCGACTGTCCCGCGCTGTCGCTCTACTGCACCGTCGGCAGCGATCTGCAGGCCACCGAATTTGAAACCCGCGTGGAGCAGGTGCGCATGGCCAGCAATCTGCGCCACGACCAGCTCGACGCGCTGGTCACCGAAGAAGCCCTGGCGGCCGATCCGGCGACGCAAAGCTACCCCCACGCCAGCGAACTGGCGTGGCTGTGGACGTTCGCGCAGCAACTCAAGCGCGGACGCGAACAGGTGCGAGGCAAACCCGAGCGCGCAGGGGGAGTGGACTACACCTTCCGCATCGAAGGCCTGGAACAAGGCGCCGAAGCCGCCACCGTGCGCATCGAACCGCGCCGACGCGGCGCGCCGCTGGACACCATCGTCGCCGAGCTGATGATTCTGGCCAACGCCACCTGGGGCGGCTGGCTCGCCGAGCTGGGCATGCCCGGCATCTACCGCAGCCAGAGCGGCTTCGGCGCCAATCTACGCACCCGCATGGGCCTCAAACCCGCGCCGCACCAGGGGCTGGGCGTGGCGCAATATGCGTGGTCCACCTCGCCGCTGCGGCGCTATGTCGATCTGCTCAACCAGGGCCAGCTCATCGCCTGTGCCCGCTTCGGCAAGACCGCGCTGCTGCAGGCGCCGTTCAAGCCGCGCGACCCGCTGCTGTACGCCATCGTCGAATCGTTCGAAGACACCTACAAGGCCTACGCCACCCACCAGTCGGCGCTGGAGCGCTACTGGACGCTGCGGTATCTGGCCCAGCAAGGGCTCGATACGTTTGACGCCAGCGTGCTGCGCGAAGGCGCGGTGCGGGTGGACGGCCTGCCGCTGGTGTTCACGGCTGTGGGCGCACAAGACCTGCCGCGCAACACGCGGGTGCAGGTGCGCATCACCGGCGCCGACCTCATCACCCTGGAAGTCTTTGGCCGCGTGCTCAGCCAGCTCGACTCCCCGCAGCAAGCCGCAGCCGCTGACACCGAAGCCAGCGCCGAAGCCAGCGAGGAAGACGACGAAGCCGTCGCCCTGGCCGCGCCCATCAGCGTGGCGGTCGATACCGATGAGCCCGACGCCGAATCGGCCGCCCCCGCCGCGCAGCAGGCTTCGTAAAATCGCCGCTGCCCGACCCGACCCGCCCCGCCCCTTCCGTGCCCTCCCTCCGCCTGCGCTCCCTCACCCCTTTGCACTGGGCCCTGATCGCCTCGGTCGGGGTGCATCTCGCGCTGCTGAGCCTGCGCTTTGCCGCGCCAGAGACCTTCAACCGCCTGTTCGACAACGCGCCGCTCGACGTGGTGCTGGTGAACCAGCGCACCGACGACGCCCCGGCCAAACCGCAGGCCATCGCCCAGGCCAACCTCGACGGCGGCGGCGACGCCAACAAGGGCCTGGCCACCACGCCGCTGCCGTTCACCGCCGATGTCTCGCACGGCGACGCGGCGGTCAACCAGCAGCGCAGCCTCTCGGCGCTGGAGCAGAAGCAGCAGCAGTTGCTCACCCAGGTGCGGCAGCAGATCGTGCAACTGGCGCAGACCGTGCGGCAGGAAAACGATCCGGCGAAACAACAGGCGCTGGAACAGAAACGACGGCAGTTGCTCGATATGCTGGGCGCCATCGAGCGGCAGATTCAGCAGCAGAACGCCAAGCCGCGCCGCCGCTTCATCGGCCCGTCCACCCGTGAAGCCGCCTACGCGCTGTATTACGACAAGCTGCGCACCAAGATCGAAACCCTGGGCACGCGCGAGTTTCCGCAAAGCGGGGGCAACAAGCTGTATGGCAGCCTCATCATGTCCATCACCATCGGCGCCAATGGTCGGCTGGTTTCCACCGAAATCATCCAAAGCTCGGGCAACCCCACGCTCGACCGACAGGCGCGCGCCATTGTCGAGGCCGCGCAGCCCTATGGCCGGTTCACCGAGGGCATGCTCAAGCAGGCCGATCAAATCGTGGTGATCTCGCGATTCCGCTTCACCCGCACGCAGGGTCTGGAGACTGCGGTACAGGCGCCGCAAAGCCCGGCGCAAGCCACACCCTGACGGCAGACGCCTCCATGACTTCACCCCCGCTCCCGCTCTACGCCGTGTTCGGCAACCCCATCGCGCACAGCCGCTCGCCGCGCATTCACGCCTTGTTCGCCGAGCAAACCGGCGTAGCGCTGCGCTATGAGGCCCGGCTCGCCCCGGCGGATGGCTTCGAAGCCGCGCTCGACGCCTTCTATGCCGAAGGCGGCCGCGGTGCCAACATCACCGTGCCATTCAAATTCGACGCCTGGCGCCTGTGCGTCCGCCGCAGCCCCGCGGCGCAACTGGCGCAGGCGGTCAACACCCTCGGCTGGGACGAAGGCGGGCTGTGGGGCGACAACACCGACGGCATCGGCCTGGTGCGCGATCTGGCCCGCGTGCTGGCCACCGATGCCCACCACCCGTTGCAGGGGCAGCGCGTGCTGCTGCTCGGCGCCGGAGGTGCGGCCAGCGGCGTGCTCGGCCCGCTGATCGCGGCAGGCGCACGCGCCATCGCCCTATGGAACCGCAGTGCCGACAAGGCCCAAGCCCTGGCCGCGCGCCACAGCGCACTGGCCGCGCAGCACGGCGCCGATCTGCAGGTGGTGCTCGAACCGCCGACACACTGGGCCGATGGCGTCATCAACGCCACCGCCGCCAGTCTCGACGGCCGCGCGCTCGATCTGCCGGACGGCGTGCTGCGCCCCGCGCAGTGGGCCTACGACATGATGTACGGCGCGCACGACACCCCCTTTGTCGCGCAGGCCCGCGCCGCGGGCGCCAGCGCCTGGGACGGGCTGGGCATGCTGGTGGAACAGGCCGCGCAGAGCTACACCCTGTGGCACGGAGAAGCGCCCGACACCGCCCCGGTGCTGGCCGCACTGCGCGCCGAGCTCACCGCATCACACAAAGACTGAGCATGAAACGAGGGAGACCCGCGCCCCTGTGGCGCCGCCTGCTGTGGCTGCTCCTGCTGTCCGGCTGCGTGCTGCAAGGCTATTTCGTCCTGCGCATTGCACTGTGGACGGTCATTCCGCCATCGAGCACCACCTTCATGCGCGCCGCCGAACTGCGCATTCTCAAAGCAGGAGACAAGGTCGCGTGGAAGCACGACTGGGCGCCTTACGACGCGATCAGTCCGCACCTCAAACGCGCCGTCGTCGCCTCGGAAGACGCGACCTTCCTGACCAACGACGGCGTGGACTGGGACGCCATTCAAAACGCCTGGGATCGCAACCACAGCCGCCGCTTTGAGCGCAGCGGAAGGGTCGTCGGCGGCTCCACCATCACGCAGCAGCTCGCCAAAAACCTGTTTCTCTCGCCCGAGCGAGACTATCTGCGCAAAGGCCAGGAGCTGATCATCACCTTCCTGCTCGAAGGCATCCTGGGCAAGCGCCGCATATTGGAGATCTACCTCAACAGCGTGGAATGGGGCAACGGCATCTACGGAGCCGAAGCCGCCGCGCAAACTTATTTCCACACCAGCGCCGCCCGCCTGAGCCCGGCGCAGGCCGCACGGCTGGCCGTCATGCTGCCCGCCCCGCGCATTTATCAGAAGCGCCTGTATTCGCCCTATATGAACGCCCGCACTGGCGTGATCGCCGCGCGGCTGTGGGATGTGCAGATTCCGCGCTGAGGCGCTGCGAGAACTTCAGTTGTCCACTTCGAGCAAATAGACTTCGTTGCCGCGCAAACGAAATTCGTAGCGGAACCCTTGGTTTTCGCAATCACGGATGTCCGACACGGCGTAGCTTCTCACTTTAGTGTGTACGAAATGCGCACCGTCGGTGGAGTCATCGTCGTAGCGGAATTCGAGTTGCGGGGAGCGGTTGTAGTCAGCGTATTTGTACCGCCAGCTCAACAACAGCCACTTTCCAGGTTGCACTGCAGTGCTCTTCCAATCTCGGGAAGGGCCCCATCGATAGCTGAAGTTGACTGACTCTCCCGTTTCCGTACCGATGCAGGTGAGCGCATGCGTAGATCCTGCAGCCATCGCATCAGCAGCGTGCAACACCGCAATCGCCAAGCCGACAGTACTGGCTGCCACCACGCAGATGAACCTGAACCCACGCGCCTAACAGCAAGATGATCGACTCAACGACATCATGGCAAACCTCCAGAATCAAGCTGTTCGCCAACTTTAATCGCTGCACTTAGCTTCGCAAGCACCACCCCTGCATTGGCGGGGGACAACCCGCCCCCGCCAATGCCCAACCGTTTCTCAATTCGCCTGGCGCACCAACAGACAAGGTGCGCGTCAACCCCGGGCCAGTTCGCCAAACGCGCCGTCGGCGGCCTGCAGGGTGGCGGCTATCACCGCGTCGTCGTGCGCGGCGGAGACGAAACCTGCTTCGTACATGCTGGGGGCCAGGTACACGCCGCGGTTCAGCATGGCGTGGAAGAAGCGCTTGAACACCTCGACGTCGGCAGTCGCCATATCGGGATAATTGCGCGGCAGGTCGGCTGAGAAGTAGAAGCCGAACATGCCGCCTTCGCTGTCGGTGCGGAAGGTCACGCCGTGCCGGGACGCCGCGGCGTCCAGGCCGCGCATCAGCTTTTGTGTCGCAGCGCTGAGTCGCGCGTAAAAGCCGGGTTGCTGGATCAGGCGCAGCTGCGCCATGCCTGCGGCCACGGCCACCGGGTTGCCGGACAGAGTGCCGGCCTGATAGACCGCACCGAGCGGCGAGAGT
Organism: Thiomonas intermedia; assembly: GCA_022730375.1. Taxonomy (GTDB): domain Bacteria; phylum Pseudomonadota; class Gammaproteobacteria; order Burkholderiales; family Burkholderiaceae_C; genus Thiomonas; species Thiomonas intermedia_C. The sequence continues at coordinate 9,025 of DZDA01000035.1, read as the reverse complement.
TTGTGCATCACATCGGCGCGGCCGCCGAAGGCCGCCAGCGGCATGCCGCCGCCAATCACCTTGCCCATCACCACCAGATCGGGGCGAATGCCGTACACCTGTTGCGCGCCGCCCAGCGCCACGCGAAAACCGGTCATCACCTCGTCCCACACCAGCAACGCGCCGTGCTCGGTGCAGAGCTCGCGCAGGCGCTGATGCCAGGCCTGCGTACCCCGAATGAAATTCATATTGCCCGCGATGGGTTCCACCATCACGCAGGCGATTTCGGGCCCCTGCCGGGCAAACAATTCCTCGATCTGGGCGATGTTGTTGAACTCCAGCACCAGCGTGTGCTTGGCCAGATCGGCAGGCACCCCGGCGGAGCTGGGATTGCCGAAGGTCAGCAAGCCCGAACCGGCCTTGACCAGCAGACTGTCGGCATGGCCGTGGTAGCAGCCCTCGAACTTGACGATGGCATCGCGCCCGGTAAAGCCGCGCGCCAGACGAATGGCGCTCATGCCGGCTTCGGTGCCGCTGGACACCAAGCGCACCATTTCGACCGCGGGCATGAGCTTGCAGATGGCTTCGGCCATGTCGATTTCGTCGGCGGTGGGCGCGCCGAAGCTCAGCGAACGCGTGGCGGCCCGCTGTACCGCTTCGATCACCTCGGGATGGGCGTGCCCAGCGATCATCGGCCCCCAGGAGCCGATGTAGTCGATGTAGCGCGTGCCCTCGGCGTCGATCATGTACGCGCCTTCGGCACGGTCGATGAAGCGCGGCACGCCGCCGACCTGGCGGAATGCGCGCACCGGCGAGTTGACCCCGCCGGGAATGGTGCGCTGGGCGCGATCAAACAGTTGCTGATTCGTGATGGGCATGGTGCTCTTTCTTGAACGGACATCGCCCCGACTAGCAGGGCGATGAGAAGAAAACGGGATACGGGTTGTTTGACTGGCGCTCGGACCGCGGAATGCCAAACGTCCCCGAGGCCCCCGAGGTCACTGCAAGGTCGGCGTGCCCGGCTCGCCCGGCATGTCGTCTTCCTCGTCGGTGGGCTGCGCCCAGAAGAAGCGGTCGGGCACCACCTGCCCCATGCCGGGGCGGTAGCCGAAATCGAGGCAATGATCGAGGTATTCGATGGCCTCATGCACCGCCTGATCGAGCTTGGCGCCATTGGCGAGTATCGCGGTGAGCACCGCCGACAAGGTATCGCCCGCGCCAGTGAACCCGGCCTCGAACAGCTCGAAACTCTCGCGCAGCAACACCCGCCGCGGGCTCATCAGCACGTTCTCCACCTTGCCCTCGCTGGCCACGATGCCGGTCACCAGCAGGTATTGCACGCCGAGCTGCTGCGACTTTTGCATCAGCGCATCGAGCGTGGGTGGCGCCTCGCCGTCCCACTCCGGCAGCAACAACTGGGTGAGCGCGCTCTGGTTGCCGGTGAGCACGCGGGTTTGCGGCAGGATGAGATCCTGCATCGCCTTGATGTAATCGTCGGTCTGCGACTCGTCGAGCACGTGGAAATTGCTGGCATAGGTGACCAGCGGCACCTGGCTGTAGTCAGCCAGCAGTTCGGCCACGGCATTGACCACGTCGACGCTGCCGAGAAAGCCGACCTTCCAGGCCGAGATCTCGACGTCTTCGAGCACGGCCCGCGCCTGTTCCACCACGGCGTCGGCCTCGATCTCGATGGTGTCGAAAATCTCTGCGGTATCGCGCACCCAGAGTGCGGTCGTGACCGGCAGGGGATGGCAGCCCACGGCCGAGCACGACGCCAGATCGGCCGCGAGCCCCGCGCTGCCGCTGGGGTCAGCCGCGTTGAAGAACATCACGGCGGGGGGGGATTCTGTGGATTCGGTCATCATGCTGGCATGGTAGTGCGACTGCTGGTCGGCGCAAGCCTGGCCCCGCACCGACCTTGCCATGATCTTGACCATGGTCTTGATTCTCCGCAACGGCGCTCGCCTTGTAGGTCAAAATGCAACAGCGCGCCATAGAATCGTTGAATCTTCTCCTCTACCCCGATACGCTGTGGACAAACAAGAACTTTGCAGTTGGATGTGCCTGATCTGCGGCTTCATTTACTCTGAAGCCGAGGGCCATCCAGAGAGCGGCATTGCACCGGGTACGCGTTGGGCCGATGTGCCGATGAACTGGACCTGTCCCGAGTGCGGTGCGCGCAAAGAAGATTTTGAAATGGTGCCGGTCTAGTCGGCGTCATTTTTTGAGAAGGTGCCGGTTTAATCGGGAACGGCAAGTCACCGCAGCTTTTTTTCAGCGTTTTTTCTTTTCCCCTTTTGCAAAGGATGTGCATGGTTGCGCCTACCAGCCCATTCAAAGTGTTGGTCATCGATGACAGCAACACCATCCGCCGCAGCGCCGAGATCTTTCTCAAGCAGGCCGGCTATGAGGTGCTGCTCGCCGAAGACGGCTTTGACGCTTTGTCCAAGGTCAACGACCACGGCCCCGACCTGATTTTCTGCGACATTTTGATGCCCCGGCTCGACGGCTACCAGACCGTGGCCGTCATCCGCCGCAGCGGCAGGTTTTCCCATATTCCCATGATCATGCTCTCCAGCAAGGACGGCGTGTTCGACAAGGCGCGCGGCCGCATGGTCGGTGCGCAAGACTATCTGACCAAGCCCTTCACCAAAGACCAACTGCTCGACGCGGTCAAGCGGCACCTGAACGCCAACCAGCCCGCCGCGGCGACCGGCTCCTGATCGCTCCTCTTTTCATCCGCCATGCCCGTACACAATATTCTCATCGTTGACGATTCCAAGACCGAGCTGTATTTCCTCTCCAACCTGCTCACCAAGCACGGCTTTACTGTGAACACGGCGGAAAACGGCGAGCAGGCGCTGGCCATGCTCGCGTCCGTGAAGCCCGATCTGATTCTGATGGACGTGGTGATGCCCGGCCAGAACGGCTTTCAGCTCACCCGACAGATCACGCGCGACCCCGATTACTCAGGCATTCCCGTCATCATGTGCACCAGCAAGAAGCTCGAAACCGACAAGGTCTGGGCCATGCGCCAAGGGGCCTCCGACTATGTCATCAAGCCGGTGAACGCCACCGAGTTGCTCGACAAGATCCGCGCCATCGCCTGAAGTTCACACTCGCACGCACCACTTCGCCTTCCACCCAACGTCTCC
>DZDA01000035.1:0-5791 GCA_022730375.1 Thiomonas intermedia | reverse complement strand
CATCGCCTGAAGTTCACACTCGCACGCACCACTTCGCCTTCCACCCAACGTCTCCCACCCAACGCCCACGCCCATGTCCAGAGCCTCGCTGCGCGAATTTCAGACCCATCTCGCACAACGCCTGACGGCCGCGCAAAGCGGGCAAGCCTCTTCACGCTGGCTGGCTGTGCTGGCGGGGCAGTGGCGCTTTTTGCTGCCCCTGGAGTTCTCGGGCGAAATTTCGCCCATGCAGCACTGCGCCCCGCTGCCGCACGCCCTGCCCTGGTTCCTGGGCCTGGTCAGTCTGCGGGGCCAAGTCTGCGGCGTGGTGCATCTGGGCCGGTTCATGGGCGAAGGCGCCATTGCACTGACGCCGCAGGCCCGACTCATCCAGTTCGCCCCGGCGCTCGACATCAACACCGCCCTGCTGGTCGATCAACTGGTCGGGCTGCGCAACCCCGATCAACTACAGAAAGTTCTCGGCGTTCAAGAGGAGGGGCCTGGTGAAGGGGCGCACCCTTGGCTGAGAACCACTTATCGCGATGCCGAGCAGAATCTCTGGCATGAAGTCGACCTGCTGACCCTGGCCGAAAACGAACAATTCCTGAGCGTCACCTGAAATTTTGATCGACGCGAGATTTTGCTGAATTTGGTTTCACTGCGCTGTACCTGTTTTTAGTCAACCGTCATCTGCCGGTTTGCACCCTTAACTCACAACACGTATCACGGAGCGGTCATGTCCTTACTCTCGTCCCTTTTCGGAACGAAAAACAACGAATCGCCAGGCGACACCGAAGTTGCACCCACAGCGCTCGGCCGCGGTGGACATGAAACCCTGCAGATCGACTCCAGCATCAGCGACCCAGGCGCGATCCTGAGCCAGGCCCAGGGCAACCGCCCTCTGATTCTGCGGCTGCCGATGATCAGCCGCATGATGCTGGCCCAGCAACAGCGCTTTTTCGGCGTGCTGCTCATCATCTCACTGGTGCTGCTCGGCCTGACCCTGATTGTGGTGCTGCGTGGCACCTCCGATTCGGCACGACAGTTGGAAGCTTCAGGCGCTGCGCTGACCCAGTCGCAGCGTCTGGCGGGTGCCATGAACGCGGCGTTGCTCGGCAAGAAGGACGCCTTCGCCACCGTGCGTTCCAGCGCCGAGACCCTGAAAGCCAAAGTCGTCGTCCTGCAGCAAACCAGCGTGCCCGCTGGCGGTCAGGCGCTGCTCGACAAGGTTGGCCCGGAAACCGAGACCAGCGTGAAAAACGCTGACCTGCTCGTCAAGCAGGAAGGCGTGCTGACGACGACTGCCCAGCAGCTCACCGACATCAACCGCCAGACCGATGCCCTGCTCGACAGCGCCCAGACGTTGACGTCGCTGCTGCTGCAGCAACGTGCGCCGTCGAGCAATATCAACGCCGCGAGCCAGCTCACCATGCTGACCCAGCGCATCGACAAATCGGCCAACGCTTTTCTGTCATTTCAGGGCGTACGGCCCGAGGCCGTGTTCTCCCTGGGCAAGGACCTGAGCACCTTCAACGACCTGACCAAGGGCCTGCTGAACGGCAATGCCGATATGCAGCTCTCGGCCATTACCGAGCCGCAATCGCGTCAACAGTTGCAAAGCCTGATCCAGACCTACGCCAAGACCGAGGCTACCGCCCGCACCCTGCTGGCCAACCTGCCCAGCCTGGCCTCCGCGCGCGACGCGCAAAATGCGGCGCTCGCCTCATCCGGCCAGCTCTACGACAACCTTAATCAGCTGCAAAGCCTGTATTCCTCGCGCACCGGCGTGAGCTGGCCGGCTATTTTGTTCCTCGCCCTGCTGGGTCTGCTGGCCATCATCGCCGCCACCGACCTGATCTACATCATGCTCAACGAGGCGCGCCAACGTGCCTCACTGGTGGAACTGCAGCGTCGGCAAACGGAGCGGCAGGAGCTGGAAGCCCGGCGCACCAACGAGTCGAATCAGGCCGCTATTTTGCGGTTGATGAACGAGCTGCAAACCGTGGCCGAAGGCGACCTCACCCAGCAGGCCACCGTGACCGAAGACATCACCGGCGCCATCGCTGACTCGGTGAACTACACCGTGGAAGAGCTGCGCACCCTGGTGGGACAGGTGCAGCAGACTGCCGACCAGGTAGGCGAAGGCGCGGGACAGGCGCAGACCACATCCGACCGCCTGATGCAGAGCGCCGACGAGCAGCTCAACAAAATTCGCGAAACCGGCCAGTCCGTGCTCGACATGGCGCAGCGCATCAACCAGGTGTCGGTTCAGGCGCAGCAATCGGCCGAGGTGGCGAACCAGTCGCTGCAGGCCGCCGAGCAAGGGCAGCGCGCCGTGCGCAACTCCATCGACGGCATGAACAGCATCCGCGAGCAGATTCAAGACACCTCCAAGCGCATCAAGCGGCTGGGCGAATCGTCGCAGGAGATCGGCGAAATCACCGAGCTGATTTCCGACATTACCGAACAGACCAACGTGCTGGCCTTGAACGCTGCCATTCAGGCCGCGTCTGCGGGTGAAGCGGGCCGCGGCTTCTCGGTGGTGGCCGAGGAAGTGCAGCGGCTGGCTGAGCGCTCGGCCGAGTCCGCCAAGCAGATCGCCGCGCTGGTGCGCACCATTCAGACCGACACCCAAGACGCCGTGGCCGCCATGGAAAAGAGCACGCTGGGCGTGGTCGAAGGGGCCAAGCTGGCCGACAACGCCGGCACCGCGCTGGCCCAGATCGACCAAGTGTCGCGCCAGCTTGCCGAGCTGATTGCGCAGATTTCGCAACAGACCCAGGTCGAAGCCAGTTCTGCCAACAAGGTGGCCGACAACATCCAGACCATTTTCACCGTGACCGAGCAGACCTCCGAAGGCACGCGCTCCACCGCCTCGCTGGTGCGCGACCTCGCGCGTGTCGCCGACGATCTGCGCCAATCCGTCTCGCGGTTCAAGATCAACTGACCCGCCTTCCTCGCTTGCATTCCAACGTCCGTCCCTCGCGTTTTCCGGCATGAACACAGTCTCCGCTTCGAACCCCGCCGTGGCACCCGCCCCTGAGACGGACATGGGGCCTCTGGCCTGGCTGCTCGATCAGATCAGCGACAACCTCCAGTCCGCCCGCACCGCGCTCAAGCGCGCCGCCCAGCAGCAGGACGACGGCGTGCTCGGTTCGGTCCAGGCCGAAAAGACGGGTCTGCGCACCGCCCGCACCCAGGTGCACCAGGCTGCAGGCGCCATCGAGCTGCTGGGGTTTTTCGGTGCGGCGCGCCTGATGCAGGCTGCCGAGAACGCGCTCGATCAACTCATCGATCATCCGGAAAAACTCGACAGCACCGCGCTGCAGCGTTTCGAGGCCGGCTTCAACGCCCTGGTCGATTTTCTCGAAGCCCAGCGTGCGGGCAAAAATGAACCGGCGCTCAAGCTGTATCCGCAGTACCGCGACCTGATGGAACTGGCTCAGGCCGAACGCATCCACCCGGCCGACCTGTGGGACTACGACTGGACCTGGCCGGACGCCCCGCCCGTCACCGACGCCACGGGCGCCCCTGCCCGCGCCCTGACGCCGGATGATCGCACCCAGTTTGAAATGGGCTTGCTGCATGTGCTGCGCGGTCAGCAAACCGCCTCCGCCATGCAGACGCTCGACGCCGTCGCGCGTCGGGCGCAGGGCAGCAGCGCGGGGCCGACGGCCAGCCTGTGGTGGCTCGCGCGCGGCTTAGTCGAAGCCATCGGCAGTGGCCTGCTCACGCCCGATCTCGACATCAAGCGGCTGCTCAACCGCCTCAACCTGCAATTGCGCAGCCAGTTGCAGGGGCAAAGCCCCGCCCCCCAAAGGCTGGGCCACGACCTCACCTTCTTTTGCGCCCAGTCGCTGCACGGCAATGGCGACTTCACCGCGCAGTCGCTGCCCGTGCTGCGGGCCATTGACAACCGGCTGCACCTTGCCGCCGCACCGTTTGCCGATTACCGCCAAAGCCATTTCGGCCTGATCGACCCCGCCCTGGTGCAGCAAGTCCGCAAGCGCGTGCAAACCCTGCGCGACGCCTGGAGCGCCCTGGCCGGTCACGCGCAGACGCACCTCGATCCCACGCGCATGGCCCGCCTGGTCGAACTCACCCAGGCGCTGGAACAACCCCTGCACGCCCTCACGCCGGGCAGCGAAGCGCTGCCGCAGTCGCTCGCGGGCCTGTTCAAGAAAATCAGCGCGCGAAGCGACTTTCTCACCCCCGAGCGCGCGCTCGATGTCGCCACCGCCATTCTGTTTCTCGAAATCACCTTTGCCCACTTCCGCCCCGAAGAGCAGCGATTTCTGGAGCGCTCACAAATCCTCGCGCGGCGCCTCGACCAGAGCGCCAACGGCGAAACGCCTGATCCGCTCGCCGGCTGGATGGAAGACCTGTTCCGCCAGGCCTCCGAGTCGCAGACCATGGGCAGCGTGGTACAGGAACTGCGCGCCGACATGAGCACCGTCGAGAAACTGCTCGACGCCTATTTCCGCGACCCGTCGCACAAGCCCGATCTGGCGCAGGTGCCTCATCTGCTGTCGCAGATGCGCGGCGTGTTCTCGGTGCTCGGGGTCGATGTGGCCAGTCAGGCGCTGAGCTACCTGCGCACCGAAATCGACAGCCTCGTGGCCGACGATGTGCCGACGGACAGCCAGCGCTTCGACGCCCTGGCCAGCAATATCGGTGTGCTCGGTTTCCTGGTCGACATGCTGTCCTACCAACCCGAGCTGGCCAAAACCCTGTTCGTGTTCGACAACGACAAAAAAGAGCTGCGCGCCGTCGTTCCCTCCACCCAGCGCACCGCCCCGCCCACCCTGCAGCAAGACGTCGAGCACGCGGCGCAGCAACTCAAGGACGACATCGCCCAAGGGCTGCCGCCCGAGCAGGCGCAGCAGCGCCTGGCCCAGTTGCGCGCCGAGGCCGCTCTGGCCGGCGTGCCCGATCTCCCGGCGCAGATGCTGAGCGTGCCGAGCGAAGTGCGGACTGAAGCGCAGAGCGAAACTCACCCGTCCCAGGAGACAGACGCCACCCCCGAGCAAGAGGCGTCCGCAACCCCGGCCGCGCCGACTGTCACCCCTGAATCCCCCCAAGAGGCGACCTCGCCTGCCGAGCCCGAAGACGATGCCGAAGACGAACTGATCGACATCTTCCTGGAGGAAGCCCGGGAGGTCATCGCCAACGGCCACGAACAACTGCAGCAGTTGCACGCCAACCTCGACCACGAAGGCGCGCTCACCAGCCTGCGCCGCGCTTTTCACACCCTCAAAGGCAGCTCGCGCATGGTCGGCCTGCGCGACTATGGCGAAGCCGCCTGGGCGCTCGAACAAGTGTTCAACCGCCAAATCGCCGATCAGCACCGGGCCTCGCCGCCCTTGCTCAACCTGGCCGCGCACGCGCTCACCGAGCTTGGCGAATGGACGGCGGCGATCCAGCACGGTCAGGCCGAGGCCTTCAGCAGCGAGCCCCTGCGCCGTGCCGCCGAGGCCTACACGGCAGGCGAATCCGCCGAGCCAGCGTTGCCCACCCTGCACGACGCCCTGGACGAGTCTTCCATGGCTGCCGAGCCCGCTGCGGTTGAAGCGACGGAATCGCCCAACGAAATCGCAGCAACCGAACCGGCGGCCCTGCACGAAACCACCGACTTCAATGCGCTGTTCGAAGGCATCGACCTCGAACTTCCCCATCACACCCTGGCGCCCGAGCCGATGCCTGCGGCCGAGATGTCTGCGGTCGAGATTGCTCAGGCCGATGTGCCCGCTGTCGATGTGCCCGCTGTCGATCTGCCCGCTGTCGATCTGCCCCAGGCCGAAGAAGCCGACAT
>DZDA01000034.1:19953-22221 GCA_022730375.1 Thiomonas intermedia | reverse complement strand
GATCATCCCGCCCAGTTCACCCAACCGCCCCAGGCGGTGACCAGCACCAGCGCGCCGAATACCAGCCGGTACCAGGCGAAGGGCACGAAGCTGTGCCCGCCCACATAGCGCAGCAACCAGCGCACCACAATCAGCGCCGAGACAAACGCCACCGCCATGCCAAGGCCGAAAATCGGCACGTCGCTCAGACTGAGCAGGGCGCGATTTTTGTAAAGCTCGTACACCGTGGCCGCCAGCAGGGTGGGAATGGCGAGGAAGAAGGAGAACTCGGTGGCGGCCGCGCGGCTGAGGCCGAACAACATACCGCCGATGATGGACGCACCCGAGCGGCTGGTGCCGGGAATGAGCGCAAACGCCTGCGCGATGCCGACCTTCAGCGCGTCGCTCGCGCGCATGTCATCGACGTGGTGGATGCGCACATGCTGCGCCGACCGTTTCTGCCAGGCTTCGGCCCAGAAGATCACCAGCGCGCCAACGATAAAGGCCAGCGCCACCGGCACGGGCGCGAACAACCAGCGTTTGATGGCGCTGGCAAACAGCAAGCCCAGAATGGCCGCGGGAATGAAGCCGATGATCACATTGATGGCAAAGCGCCAGGCGGTGCTGCGCCGTGCGGGTTCGGCGGCGGTCAGTCCGGTGAGCACTTCGCCAATGCGCACACGGTAATGCCACATCACCGCCAGAATGGCGCCGCTTTGAATCGCGATTTCAAACACCTTAGCCTTGTCACTGACCCAGCCCAGCAGGCTGCCGGCCAGAATGAGGTGGCCGGTAGAGGAAATCGGCAGAAATTCGGTGATGCCCTCGACCAAGCCGAGAATCACCACCACGATGGCGGAATGCGCGTCCATGCTGACCCTTGTGACAAAAGGTTGCGATTATCCGCAAACTTTGCGTCAAAAAGGTTCAAACCAGGCTGCTCAGCCCCCCATACACCCCTAAACCAGCGGTCAGCACCACCACGGCAACGACCACCCAGAAGTACGCACCGCGCAGGCGGTGCGCGGGAGGCAGCGCCTTGGCGGCCAGCGCCACGAGGAAACCCAGCACCAGCGGCAGCATCAAGGCGTTCATCACTTCCACCCCGATGGACAGGGCCACCAGATCGGGCACGAAAGCCACCACCAACGCCCCGCCAATCACTCCCGCACTGAACACGGTGTAGAACCACGGCGCCTGTGCCGGATGCAGTTCCAGCGAGTGCTTGTAGCCGGTGACTTCGCCAAACCCCCAGGCCGCCGCCAGCGCCACCACGATGGCGGCCACCATCGCCGCGCCCAGAATGCCCAGGCCAAATACGGTACGCCCCAGCGTCTCGCCCAGCGAGGGGGTGAGCGCCTGCGCAATTTGCCCCACGGTGTTGAGCGGCGCGTTGCTGTGCCCGTTCCAAAGCACCGCAGCGGTCACCATCAGCACTGCGGCCATGATGAGCTGGGTGAGCACGGCGCCCACCGCCGTGTCCCAACGGGCGGCGGTGTATTGCTCCGGCTTGAGCCCTTTGTCGGCCACGGCGGACTGTTGATAGAACACCATCCACGGCATGATGACCGCGCCGATATTGGCCGCCACCAGATACCAATACGCCGGATGCTGCACCGGCACATGGCCCAGCCCCTGCAACACCTGTCCGCCATCGATCGGCGCGCGAAACGCCACCCAGACGAACACCAGCTCGAACAGGCCGAGCGCGATGGCAATGCGCTCCACCCGGCGGTAAGACCCCGTCCACACCACCGCCAGCAAAAATAGCGCCGCCAGCCCAAGGCTCCAGCCGCGCGGCACGCCGAACAGCGCCCCCACCCCGGCCACGCCGGAAAACTCGGTGATGATGGCCCCGACCGAGGCCACTGCAAGGCCAGCCACCGATACCCAGGCCCAGCGCGCACCAAAGGTTTCGCGGATCAGCTCGCCATGCCCCTTGCCGGTGAATATGCCCAGCCGCACCGTGAGCTCCTGCACCACATACAAAATGGGAATGAGCACGAGCTGCAGACTGAGCAGTTGATAGCCCCACTGCGCCCCGCTTTGCGCCGCGGTGATCACGCTGCCGACATCGGTATCGGCCAGCATGACCACCAGCCCCGGGCCGAGCACGGCCAGAAAAATGGCCAGTCGGGACAGCGCCCGGGGGCCGGGCTGTGGCAGGGTGGAACTTGCGGACATGGCATTTGCCTCTCATCTGCCCACGCGGCAGCGAAGGCTTATGCTGCAAATGATATTCACTTTTATTTGTAATTCAATCGCATTTACACCCGCTCACACTTCTCT
>DZDA01000034.1:0-19853 GCA_022730375.1 Thiomonas intermedia | reverse complement strand
TGATATTCACTTTTATTTGTAATTCAATCGCATTTACACCCGCTCACACTTCTCTCACACTTCTCTTTCTACGCCAACCGTCAAATCAGCTTCCACAGCAAGAGCACATTGAGCGCGATGATCAGCGCCGTCACCGCCCAGCCAACCCAGCGCACAGTCGGCCGATTGACCAATTCGCCCATCAAATCCCGGTTGGAGGTGAACAGCAGCAAGGGCACGAGTGCGAAGGGAATGCCGAACGACAGCACCACCTGCGAAAACACCAGCGTGCGCGTCGGATCGATGCCCAACATCACCACCACGACAGCCGGCAAGCTGGTGACCAGACGGCGCACCCACAGCGGCACGGTGAAACCCACCAGCCCCTGCATCACCACCTGCCCCGCCATGGTGCCCACCACACTGCTCGAAATGCCGCTGGCCAGCAGCGCCAGAGCGAACGCCGTGGCTGCCCCCGCGCCCAGCATCGGCGTGAGGGTGCGATAGGCCTCGCTCAGATCATTCGCCGCGAGGCCCTGCTGGTGAAAGGTGGCCGCGGCCACCGCCAGCATGGCCATATTGATCAGACCGGCCAGCCCCATCGCCAGCATCACGTCCTTCCAGGCGAAACGCATCAGCAGCGCCCGCCGCTGAACCGGCGCCTGAATGCGCCGCTGCGTCAGGCTGGAATGCAAATAGATGACGTGCGGCATGACGGTGGCGCCCAGAATGCCCACGGCCAGATACACCGCATCCGGGCTGCCGCCGAAACTCGGCGTCAGCGTGCCTTGGAGGATGGGCAGCAAGGCTGGATGGCTCAGCGCCAGTTGCAAGCCATAGCCCAGCGCAATCACCCCCACCAGCGCGGCCACCACCAGTTCCAGCGGACGAAAGCCCTTGCGCTCCAGCGTCAGAATGCCCATCACCACGACAAACGCCGCCAGCACCGACGCCCCCATAGGCAGACCAAACAGCAGATGCAGCGCCAGCGCCGCCCCCAGAAACTCAGCCAGATCAGTCATCATGGCCACGATCTCGGCCTGCACCCAGTAAAACCACACCAGCTTGCGCGGAAACCGCTCGCGGATAAGTTCAGGCAGATTGCGCCCGGTGGCGATGCCCAGCTTGGCCGATAGGCCCTGCACCAAAATCGCCGCCAGATTGGCCCAGAGCACGACCCACAGCAGGGTGTAGCCATGCTGCGCTCCCGCCTGGATATTGGTGGCGAAGTTGCCCGGATCGACATAGGCGACCGAGGCCACCACGGCTGGCCCGATGAAGGGCAAGGTACGCCGCAGCCCGTGCGCGCCCCTTGCGCCGCCGCCCAGGGCGAGGTGCGCGGCCTGAGCGGTGCGCTGATCGAGTGTGGAGGCATACGACATGGCCTTCTCCGTGCTGAACGTCTTGTCGATAATTTATGCCAATTACGATAAATTTCTAATTGAATTTTGATATGACCGTCTTAGCCCGCAACGATGGCAAACGGCGCGGAAATTGCGAAAGAGGGTATTCAAAATCCGTTGTGAAGTAGCGCGCCTGGGTTCGGGATGAGATGCAAGGCGGGTTTTGCAGCCCATAGCCCAAGCTATGGGCAAAAAAGCCAACGCCGCAGATCGCCCGAAGCCAGGATGCGATGCGCACAAGGGATTTTGAACCCCCTCCTTAAACCGCAGACACCGCCCTGCGCGCCGGTTTTGCATGACAAATTAAACTGTGGCACTTTCACCCTGCGTTGCGGAGAACCCATGAGCATCGAGCAAGCCCGTTTCAACATGATCGAACAGCAGATCCGCCCCTGGAATGTGCTGGACGCCGGCATCCTCGAACTGCTGGGCAGCGTGCGCCGCGAAGACTTTGTGCCCGCGGCCTATCGCGGTCTGGCCTTCATGGACACCGAAATTCCCCTGCCCTGCGGCCAGAACATGCTGTCACCCAAGATGGAGGCGCGCATCCTGCAGGAACTTGCGTTGCGCAAAGATGAATGGGTGCTCGAAATCGGCGCGGGCAGCGGCTTCATGGCCGCGCTGCTCGGCCACCGCGCCGCCGCGGTGCAGACCCTGGAAATTCACGAGGAACTGGTGACCATGGCGCGCGCCAATCTGCAGCGCGCCGGCATGAGCAACGTCACCGTCGAACAGGCCGATGGCGCGCACTATTCCACCAAAAGCGCCGAATTCGATGTCATCGTGCTCTCCGGCTCGGTCGCGCAGATACCGCAAGATCTGCTGCAGCGCCTCAAACCGGGCGGGCGGCTGGCGGCCATCGTCGGCGATGAACCGGTGATGCGCGCACAGATCGTCACCCGCGCCACGGCCACCGACTTCCGCACCCGCGATCTGTTCGATACCGTGGCCACGCGGCTGGAGCATTTTCCCGAGCCCTCGCGCTTCCAATTCTGACACTGAAAACAAGGACTCCCTGATGATCAAGCAACTCAGCGTGCGCGAACTCGCCGACAAGATCGAGGCCGCCACCGCCCCCATCACCGATTGGCAATTCCTCGACGTGCGCGAGCCCTGGGAATTCCAGATGGCGGCGATCAAGCACCCGCACTGCCCCGTCACCCACATTCCCATGAGCATCGTGCCCCTGCGGCAAAACGAGCTCGATCAGAACAAGCCGCTGGTCGTCATCTGCCGCAGCGGCAACCGCAGCATGATGATCGCCCGCTTCCTGGAGCAAAACGGCTTTGGTGAGCTGTACAACCTCAACGGCGGCATGACCGCCTGGTCGCGCGAAATCGACCCCTCGGTGCCGATTTACTGAGCGCAGCCGTCCGCCGCTGCGGACAGTTTCTCCACGATCCAATCCGCCTGCCGCTGCGCCGCGCCCTGGTGCGCCGCAGCGAAGGCGCGGGCGTTCTGGCTTGCCTGTTGCCGCAAAGGCGAGTCGTCGAGCCAACGCGCAAAAGCCGCCCACACCTGCGCCGCATCCGCCGCCTGCACCGCAGCCCCGCCGTCGCTCGCCGCCTGAGCCGCGGCAGCGAAGTTGAACTGCGACGGCCCCAGCACCACAGGGCAGCCGCAGGCGCAGGCTTCGATCAGGTTTTGCCCGCCCAAAGGCAGCAGGCTGCCGCCGATGAACGCCGCATCGGCCATGGCGTAGTAAGCCGCCATCTCGCCCAGTGAGTCGCCCAACCATACGGTAGTTTCGGCCGTCGGCGCCCCCATGCTGCGACGCTGCACGGCGTGGCCTTGGCCCGCGAGAAGTTGCGCGACCGCATCGAAGCGCTGCGGATGGCGCGGCGCCCAAACCAGCAGTGCCCGCTGCGCCAGCGCCAAAGGCAGCGCGGCCAGCAGCAACGCCTCCTCGCTCTGCCCGCCCTGCTCGCGTGTGGACGCCAGCAGCAGCACCGGGCGCGCAGCAGCCGCCTTCCACTCGGCGCCGAGTTGCAGCAGCGCCGGGTCGGGTCGCATGTCGAACTTCAGATTACCCAGGCTCGTCGCCTGCGCCGCACCCAGCGCCTGAATGCGCTGCGCATCCTCCGGCGTCTGCGCCGCAGCGAACAAGCCGCCCCAGGCCACGCGCGCCAAAGACGGCCAGCGCTGCCAGCGGCTCGCACTACGCGCGCTCAGCCGTGCATTGGCCAGCAGCACCGGCACCCCGGCTGCGCGACATTGCTCGGCCAGATTCGGCCACACCTCGGTTTCCATCAGCACCGCCGCACACGGCTGAAACCAGCGCAGAAAACGCCGCATCGGCCCCGGCAAGTCATACGGCAGCCAAACCTGCACATCGCCGGGCTGCAGCAGCTCAGCCCCGGCTGCGCGGCCAGTCGCGGTCATGTGCGTCAGCAAAAGCCGCATGCCCGGAATCTTTTGGCGCAGAGCGGCGATCAGCGGCGCAGCGGCTCGGGTTTCACCCAGAGATACCGCGTGCACCCAGACCCGCGGCCCCTTGGCAGGCACTGCAGGCGGCTTGCGCCCAAACCAGCCGAGCCGCTCCCCCCAATGCCGCCGATACAGCGGTTCGGCGCGGCCGCGCCACCACAGCCGAAGCAAGGCGAAGGGCAAAGCCAGCCGCCAGAGCAGGCCGTAAACCCGCAAGGCCAATTTCATGCCGGGGAGCGGCTATCCGCAGCCGCTGCCAGCACGTCCCGCGTGGCATTCAGCACCTCGGCCACAGCAGGCTGCTGGCCGGCGTCACCCAGACTGCGCCACGGCCCTGCCGACTCGAAGTCCACGCTGTGCGGCGACGAGCCGGTGTAAAGAGCCACCGCGGGCGTGCCCACTGCGGCAGCGAGATAGAGCAGGCCGGTATCGACCCCAACCACCACACTGGCCGCACGCAACACCCGCATCCATTCGGCCAGACCGAAGGCAGCCGGGGCAACGCAAGCGCGTGCCATAGTGCCGTCCGGTGCGGCGGCATTTACCGCGTCGGCCAGACGCACAGCGCGGGCGCGCTCGGCCTCATTGCCCCAGGCGAACACCCCGATCCGACCTTGCGCTGCAAGCGCTTGCCCAAGAGCGATCCAGCGCGCTTCTTCCCACAGCTTGCGGTCTTTGGCGGTGGCGCTCAGCAGCAGGGCATAGGGCGCATCACCCGCCAGCCACGCGGGACGCTCGGCCTGCAGACTTAGACCATATTGCGGCTTGCCTTGCGGGGCATAGCGTAAGGCCCAGGCGACCAGCGCCCGGTAGCGCGGTACGGCGGCTTCAGTGCGATGCAAGTCGGTCTTCTGACGATGGGCGTAGAACAAGGGCGCCAACGCCTCGCGGGCACTGCCCCACGACAGGCCATAGAGCGGCCCGCGCGCCAGCCGGGCGATGAGGGCGCTTTTCACCAGTCCTTGCAAGTCGATCACGGCGTCATAGGTCTCGGCGCGCAAACCGGCCTTCCACTCCCGCCATTCCTGCCGGGTTTCGGCGCGCCAGAACTGCTTGCGCCAGCGCCGCAGCGCCAGCGGAATCACTCGCCTTACACCGGGATGGGCGCGCACGATGTCGGCGTAGGCCTCCTCGACTAGCCAGTCGATCTGCGCCCCCGGATGGGCGGCCAGGATGTCGTGCACCACCGGCAGCGCGTGCACCACGTCGCCCATCGAGCTGGTCTTGACGATCAGCACACGCAAGGGCGGTGTGGACGGATTCAATACCGTGGTCAAAATGGCAGTTTCAACGAAGGATCAAGCGCCAGCAGCGCGGCGCGGAACTCGGTCTGCACCCGCGCCAGCGCCGCCGCATCGGCGCCCTCGAAACGCAGCACCACGCAGGGCGTGGTATTGGAGGGGCGCGCCAGACCGAAGCCATCTGCATAGTCGGCGCGCACGCCGTCGATGGTGGAAATATTCAAAGCGCCGGGAAAGCGGCCTTCACGCTGCAAACGGTCGCACAGCGTGAAATTGGCGCCCTCGGCCGTCTCCAGCTTCAGCTCCGGGGTGGAGACGGAATCGGGCAGGGCTTCAAGCACGGCGCCCGCATTCTCGGCGCGGGAAAGAATTTCCAGCAGCCGGGCCGCGCCATACTGCGCGTCGTCGAAGCCGTACCAGCGATCCTTGAAAAAAATGTGGCCGCTCATCTCGCCAGCCAGCGGGGCGTCGATTTCTTTCATCTTGGCCTTGACCAGCGAATGCCCGGTGCGTCCCATCACCGGCTCGCCGCCATACCGACGCACCCAGGCCGGCAACTGCGCGGTGCATTTCACGTCGAACAGAATGGGTGCGCCGGGATGGCGCTCCAGCACATCGGCGGCGTAGAGCATGAGCTGCCGGTCGGGCCAGATGACGGCCCCGCTGGGCGTGACCACGCCGAGCCGGTCGCCGTCGCCATCGAACGCCAGCCCCAGCTCGGCGCCGGTGTCGCGCACGGTGCGGATCAGATCTTCGAGGTTGTGCGGATCGGCGGGGTCGGGATGATGATTGGGAAACGTGCCATCGACCTCGCAGAACAACTCCACCACCTCACAGCCCAAACTGTGCAGCAATTGCGGCGCAAAAGCCCCCGACACGCCGTTGCCGCAATCGATCACCACCTTCATCGGCCGCGCCAGCTTGATGTCGCCTTTGATACGGCCCAGATAGTCCTCGACGATAGAGGCCTGCCGCGCGCCGCCCTGTCCTTGTGCGAAGGCTTCGCTGCGGGTCAGCGCGAGCAATTCCTGAATCTGCTCGCCAAACAGAGCGCTGCCACCGAGCACCATCTTCAGGCCGTTGTACTCCGGCGGATTGTGGCTGCCAGTGATCTGAATGCCGCTGACCACCGGCGTGGTGGCGCAGGCGTAATACAGCATGGGCGTGGCGTTCATGCCGAGATCGATCACATCCACGCCCCCGGCGCGCAAGCCGTCGCTGAGCGCCAGCGCCAGCGACGGGCCGGACAGACGCCCGTCGCGGCTGATGTTCACCGCCGTCTCGCCACCACGCCGCGCCAGCGTGGCGAAGGCCTGGCCGATGAGGCGGCAGGCGTCTTCGGTCAGCGTTTTGCCAACGATGCCGCGAATGTCGTAGGCCTTGAAAATCGTGGGATCAAGCTGCGCCATGCGGGGCTCCAGTGGGATGCATTGTCGGGAAGAGCGCGCAAGCGTCAACTTGCGTCATTAGGATGATGCGTTTGGTAAACCACGCATTTTAGGGAGAGGCTTTGGCAACGTACCTGATCGGCGATGTGCAAGGCTGCGCCGACGCATTCGACGCCCTGCTTGACGCGCTGCAGTTCGACCCGGCGCACGACCGGCTCATCGTGCTGGGCGATCTGGTCAACCGCGGCGCGCAGTCGCTCGCCAGCATGGAGCGGCTGATGGCGCTGGGCGACAGCGCGCAATGCCTGCTGGGCAATCACGACCTGCATCTGCTGGCGGTGGCGCATGGCGTGCGCAAGGCGCACCGCAGCGACACGCTGGACGACATTCTCCAGTCGCCGCAGCGCGAGGCGCTGATCGACTGGGTGCGCCGCCGCCCACTGGCACTGATGGAACAAGGCTGGCTGCTGGTGCACGCCGGGGTGTTGCCGCAATGGTCGGCCGACAAAACCCTGCAACTCGCCGCCGAGGTGGAGCGCCGGTTGCGCGCGCCCGATTACGTCGATTTCCTGCGCGTCATGTTCGGCAACCAGCCTGACGAATGGAGCGATGCGCTGTCGGGCTTCGACCGTCTGCGCATCGTGGTCAACACCCTCACCCGCGCCCGTTTTCTGCAGGCCAGCGGCCCGAATAGGGGACGGCTGGATTTTCACAACAAGCAGGCCAGCGCCAACGGCGCCTCCTCCGAACTCCTGCCCTGGTTCGCCGTGCCGCAGCGCGAGACCGCGCAGACCCCCATCGCCTTCGGCCACTGGTCCACCCTCGGCCTGCGCTGGGAACACAACGCGCTGTGCCTGGACAGCGGCTGCCTGTGGGGCGGGGCGCTCAGTGCCGTGAAGCTGCCGCCTGCGGGTCAGCCGTGGCTGGACATCACCCAGATCCCCTGCACCCGCAGCCTGGCGCCCATGACAGACTGACAGGGAACAGCCCCCTGACTTGCTGCGCAAGCCGCCACCCGAGGGGAATAACTGACATTGACCTGACTGTTGATCTCTGTGCTTTCCCGCTGGCCCGCCTCAGCCGTGCGGGCTAAAGTTGGCGCACAACAACATCAGGAGACTTCGATGCCCATCAGCCCCCCCGGCGCCCATGCCGGTTTTGTGCAGGCGCGCGACCTGCTGCAGCGCCACCGCACCGATTACGCCCGCGCCTCTGCCGAATTCCGCTGGCCCGCGCTCGACCGCTTCAACTGGGCGCTCGACTACTTCGATCCCATGTCCCGCGGCAACGACGCGACTGCGCTGTGGATCGTGGAAGAAGACGGCAGCGAAGGCCGCTACAGCTTTTCCGACATGGCGCAGCGCTCGGCGCGCATGGCCAACTTCCTGCGCGCGGGCGGCGTGGCGCGCGGCGACCGCGTGCTGCTCATGCTGCCCAACTGCGTCGAGTTGTGGGACGCCATGCTCGCCTGCATCAAGCTCGGCGCGGTGATGATTCCCGCCACCACCCTGCTCACCCCCACCGATCTCGAAGACCGCATCGTTCGGGGCGCAGTGCGCCATGTGATCTGCCTGCCCGCCGACACCGCCAAATTCCACGACCTGCCGCAAACCGTCTGGACGCAGGTGCAAGGCCGCTTCACCGCAGGCAGCGCGCCCGCCGGGTGGACGGCGCTTGCCGGGGCGCAAACAGCGGCCGCCGACTTCGCGCCCGAGGCCGACACCCACGCCACCGACCCGCTGCTGCTCTACTTCACCTCCGGCACCACGTCCAAGCCCAAGCTGGTGCTGCACACCCATCAAAGCTATCCCGTGGGCACGCTGGCCACGATGTACTGGATCGGCCTGCAGCCCGGCGATGTGCACTGGAACATCAGTTCCCCCGGTTGGGCCAAACACGCCTGGAGCAGTTTCTTCGCCCCTTGGAACGCCGGCGCGGCCATCTTCGCCTTTAACCAGAGCCGATTCAACGCGGCGGCCACGCTGCAAACCCTGTCGCGCTGCGGCATCACCACGCTGTGCGCTCCGCCCACGGTCTGGCGCATGCTCATTCAGGAAGACCTGAAGCGCTATCCGGTGAAGCTGCGCGAACTGGTGGGCGCAGGCGAACCGCTCAATCCGGAAGTGATCGAGCGGGTGCGCGCCGCCTGGGGCATCACCCTGCGCGACGGCTACGGCCAGACCGAAACCTGCGCGCTCGTTGGCAACTCTCCCGGTCAGCCGTTCAAACCCGGCGCCATGGGCCGCCCCATGCCGGGCTACCGCATCCGCCTGGTCGATGTGGACGGCAACTCAGCAGATGAAGGCGAAGTCTGCGTCGAGACCGAGCCGCGCCCCACCGGTCTGCTCGTCGAATATGCGGGCGATGCTGAGAAGACCGCGCAGGTGCTGCATGATGGCCTCTACCACACGGGCGATGTGGCACAACGCGACGCCGACGGCTATTACACCTTCGTCGGCCGCACCGACGACGTGTTCAAGTCCTCCGACTACCGCATCAGCCCGTTCGAACTGGAAAGCCTGCTGATCGAGCATCCCGCCGTGGCCGAAGCCGCCGTGGTGCCCTGCCCTGATGCGCTGCGGCTCACCATCCCCAAGGCCTTCGTGTCGTGCCGGGTCGGTTTCGAACCCAGTGCCGAACTGGCCCGCGACATCCTGCTGTTCGTGCGCGACCGCGCCGCGCCGTACAAGCGCATCCGCCGCATCGAGTTTTTTGACCTGCCCAAGACCATCTCGGGCAAGATTCGCCGCGTGGAACTACGCAAGATCGAAACCGACCGCGCGGCGGGCGTGCGAGGGGAACTGGAGTTTTACGAGGACGATTTCGCGGCCTGAAAGCGCCGCGCTCCGTCTCTAAAATCGTGGCCTTGCTCACCAACAAGGCCACCCCATGATCCACAACGAACTCGACGTCCTGACCGAACTGGTCCCGCTGGGCAACGGCCTGAAGGTCATCGAACTGGGCTGCGGCAACGCCCGGCTGCTCACCGAACTGCTGGAGCGCTGCCCGGCCTGCGAAGCGCTGGCGCTGGAAGTCGATGCGGCGCAGCACGCCAAGAATCTGGCGCGTCTGCCCGAAACGCTTGCGCCGCGACTGCGCTTCGTGCAGGAGAGCGCCACGGCCATACCGGCTGCGGACGGCGGCTTCGATCTGGCGCTCATGCTCAAGTCGCTGCACCACATTCCGCAAGAGGCCATGCAGACCGCACTGGCCGAAACCTGGCGCGTGCTGCGCCCGGGCGGCTGGCTCTACGTCTCCGAGCCGGTTTATGCGGGCGCTCTCAACGACATCGTCAAGCTCTACAACGACGAAGGCCCGGTGCGCGCCGCAGCGCAGGCCGCGCTCGACCAGGCCCTGTTAACCGGGCAATGGCAACAGACCGCCGAGCGCCGCTTCGACATGCCCGCGCACTTCTCCAACTGGGAGTCCTTCGAGCAGCGCATGCTCTACCCCAGCTTCGCCGATCATCAGATCACCGACGATTTGCGGCAGCTTGTCAAGGCCGCCTTCGACCCGCATTGCGGCGCCGACGGCGCGCACTTCACCCGGCCGATGCACGTGCGGCTGCTGCAAAAGCAAGCGGTGTGATTCACCTCGCCACAGCCAACCCAAGCCCCATCGCCGCAAGAGCGCAGAAGGCGAGCCCCTGCAGCGCGGTGTGCATGCCAAGACCAGCGCTCAAAAAAGGGCCGAGAAAGCTGGCGAAGGCAAAGGCGCCGAACAGCAGGCCGAAGGCCGTCTCGGCATGTCCGTTCTCCGCCACATGCGCAGCCAAAGCGGGCAGCTTGCCCGCCATGCCACCGAACGCCAGGCCGATGAGCAGCGGATAGGCGGCAAAGGCCCACACACCGAAGCCGTGCAACACCCCCAGCAACAAAAGCGCGGCAAGCGCGTTGAGGCCCAGCGCCGCCGCGCGACTGAAGCGCGGTGAAATCCAGTCGGCCAGCAAGCCGAATCCCAGCCGTCCCACTCCGTTGCCCAAGGCCATCAGAGACACCGCCAACACACCCAGCGCCGAACTGACGCCGATGGCCTTGGTGAGATGCCCGATCGTGGCAAAAGAGGCGGAGCCCAGCGGCGCGGCCATCAGAACGATGACCAGCGCCCATTGCAAGGGCCGCTGTCTGAGCAGAACCATCAGCGGCAGGGGATCCGTTTGGCGCTCCGGCGCCGCGGGCGCCTCGGGCAGAAAGGCCCAGGCCAGCCACCCGATAGCCGCATACACACCGAGCAGCGCGGCAAGCGTGGGCCGCCAGCCCATGTGACGGTTGATCTCATCGAACAAGGGCGCACTGATCACGGACGACATGCCATAGAGCGCCAGCAGCGCGCCACCCAGCGAGCCGCGACGCTCCGGGTAAAGACGCGAAACCAGGGCAATGCAGGCGGCGGTCGATAAACCCGCGCCGACGCCCAGCGCCAGCAGGCTGTAGCCCAGCATGAACGCCACGGGCGAGGCCGTCAGAAGGCCGATGCCTCCGCCCACGGTGAAACAGGCCAGCGCCAACGCCAGCAGCGTCTTCGGCGCCAGGCGATGAAGCGCGCGCCCCGCCAGAATGACGGCGGGAAGCAAACCCAGCGGGGTGAGCGAGAACGCGAGATCAAGCGTGGCCTGCGGCCAGCCACTCTGGATGTGGATGGCCGGAGAAATCGTTCCCCAGGAATAGATCAGGCCGAAAATGAACTGAAACGGCGTCAGCAAGACAAAGGGAATCCATCGGCGCATAGGTCGTCATCCAAAGGCAGCAATCGAGCGTGTCGTCAGGAAGGGCCTGACCGCTGCATCGTAGGTACGGCGAGCCCTTAAACTTGGCTGCCCATGCACCCCTTTCAAGGATGACACTGCACATGCGCGATCACTCGAACTGCAGCACGGCCCACAACCCTGCAAACTGGGAGCAGTTGCTGTCTCGCCGCTTCGTGCCAGGCCACATCAGCCTCACCTCCGCTGGAACGGGAGGACACATCGGGCAGGAGGTTTTCGCGGGGGCGTTGAGCATGACGCCGCTGACCGTGCAACCGCAGATCATCACGCACAGCGCGCAGCATCTGTCCGCTTTATCGGCCGATGTGCGCGATACCGTCTTGAGCCATATCGTCGTCGAGGGTGAAGGTGTGATCGAGCAGGAAGGCGCGGCGCTGAGCTTTCGCGCTGGTGACCTGTCGTTTCGCAACCTGCAACACCCCTCACGCATCGTCTTCGAAACGCCCGCCCGCCTGATCGCCGTGAGAATGCCGCGCGGAGCCTTGCTGTGGCATCAGGCCAGACGCGATAGTCGGCAGCTTCTGCGGCCAAGAGTCGTCGCCTCATACGGTCTGCACACGCTGCTGCCCGCATCGGATCAAGGTTCGGTCAGCAGTCTGTATGCGGGATTCGCGCTGCCCTGGCTGCTCGCGGCGGCCTATCACAGCATTGAGCGGAATGCCGAGCCGGCCGACCCGCCGAACGCCACCCGCTGGCAGCAGGTTCTGTCCTACGTCGAAACCCATTTGTTTGATGCGTCGGCCCTGTCGCCCGCTGACTGCGCGCGGGCTGTGGGCATCTCAGAGCGATATCTCTACCGGCTCGCGTCGCTGCGTGGCATCACCTTGTCCCGGCTGGTGAAACACCGAAGGCTTGAAGCCGCCCGCGCGCTCCTTGAACACCCGGCCTCGCGTCAGTTGTCGATTGCTTGCGTGGCCTATCAATGCGGCTTCACCGAGCCTGCGCACTTCAGCCGCGCCTATCGACAGCATTTCGGTCAGTCGCCGCGCCAGAGCCGCAAGTCCTCGACAGCGGCTCGGTAAACGCTGAGCGGCTTCGTCAGTCTCTACGGACGGCTCAACCCGCCACTTCCGGATCCATCCCCACCACCGGCACGCGCAGGAAATGTTCGCGATAGTGGCGCAACTCGTCGATGGATTCCTGAATGTCGGCCAGCGCGGTGTGGGCCTGCTGCTTCTTGAAGGCGCTCACCAGCTCGGGACGCCAGCGCCGCGCCAGTTCCTTGAGGGTGCTCACGTCGAGGTTGCGGTAGTGGAAATAGGTCTCCAGCTCGGGCATGCCCCGGGCCATGAAACGGCGATCCTGGCAAATGGTGTTGCCGCACATGGGCGACTTGCCAGCAGGCACGTATTTCTTGAGGAAGGCGATGATCGCGCGGCTGGCCTGCGCTTCGTCCACCGTGCTGGCGCGCACCCGCTCGGTGAGGCCGGATTTGCCGTGGGTGTTCTGGTTCCAGGCGTCCATGCCGGCCAGCACCGCGTCGCTTTGATGGATGGCCAGCACGGGCCCTTCCACGCGCACGGTGAGCTGCGGGTCGGTGACGACCACGGCCACTTCGATGATGCGATCGGTGTCGGGATTCAGACCCGTCATTTCCATATCGACCCAGATGAGGTTGTCCTCGTGACAGGCGAGGATGGAAGCGGCGGGCGTGGCGGAATCGGACATGAAATGCATTCAAGTAGGGGAATGGCGGCGGCAGGTCGCGAGGACAGGCCGGGTGGGATAATCTGACTGAACCCAAGACTGACAAGGATTTTCGCATGAGCCCGCAACATCTTGCCCTCGCCTGGAGCGCGCTGTTCGCCGCCGCGCTGATTGGCGGCACGGCGCTGAAGCTCTGGCTGGCCCAGCGGCAGCAGCGCCATGTGCTCGCGCACCGTGATGCCGTGCCCGTGCCATTCCGCGCCAGCATTTCGCTCGAAGCCCACCAGAAGGCCGCTGACTACACCGTGGCGAAACTTCGCTTTGGTTTGTGGACGACGCTGTTTTCCGCCATGATCGTGCTGGTGTGGACGCTCGAAGGCGGGCTGCAATGGCTCAACGGCTGGGTGAGCAGTACCTTCGGCACCGCTTTGGGCGGGCAACTGGCGCTGCTGGTGGCCTTCGCCGTGATCGGATCGCTGCTCGATCTGCCCTGGGACATCGCGCGCACTTTCGGTCTGGAAGCGCGCTTCGGCTTCAACCGCCAGACGCCGCGCTCCTATGCGTTGGACCTGCTCAAAAACACCCTGGTCGGCGCGGTGCTCATGTTGCCGCTGGCGCTGCTGGTGCTCTGGATCATGCAGGTCGCCGGCGGTTGGTGGTGGCTGTGGGCCTGGGCCGGGCTTACGGCGTTCAGCCTGCTGATGATGGTGGCGTATCCGCTGGTGATCGCGCCGTTGTTCAACAAGTTTCAGCCGCTTCCCGACGGCGAGGTGAAAACCCGCGCGCAGGCGCTCATGCAGCGCTGTGACTTTGCGCTGTCCGGCCTGTTCGTCATGGACGGTTCGCGTCGTAGCGCGCACGCCAACGCCTATTTCACCGGCATGGGCGCGGCGCGGCGCGTGGTGCTGTTCGACACCCTGCTCGGCCAGCTCAGCCCGGCGCAGATCGAAGGCGTGCTCGCGCACGAGGTCGGGCACTACAAGCGGCGCCACATTCTCAAGCGCATGGGGGTGATGTTCGGGGTCAGTCTGGCGGGCTTTGCGCTGCTGGGCTGGCTGTCGAACCAGGTGTGGTTCTATGTGGGCCTGGGCGTCATGCCCAATCTGTTTGCTCCCAACCATGCGCTCGCGCTCATTCTGTTCAGTCTGGCGCTGCCGGTGTTTGCGGTATTTTTCAGCCCGCTGGGTGCGGCCACTTCGCGCAAACATGAATTCGAGGCCGACGCCTACGCGGCCCAGCACAGCGACGCCCGCGCGCTGGGCGAAGCCCTCGTCACCCTCTACCGCGACAATGCCAGCACGCTGACGCCCGACCCTGTCTATGTGCGCTTCTATTACAGCCACCCGCCCGCCCTGCAGCGACTGGAACGGCTGGGCGCATTGCCCTCATCAATCGCGCCTTCTTCGGCCCACACTCCGGCGACAGCCTGAACTGCCATGACACTCCAGGATTTGCTCGACAGCCACTGCATGCCGCTAGACGCCAGCCAGCGCCTGGACACCGCGGCCATGACGCCCTACCTGCAACTGCTGGACGGCTGGCGGTTTGAAGACGGCAGCATCCGCAAGACCTACGCCTTCGGCAACTACTACCAGACCCTGGCCTTCGTCAACGCACTGGCTTGGATCGTTCACCGCGAAGACCATCACCCCGATCTGCTGGTGCAATACAACCGCTGCAGCGTGGCGTTCAACACCCATTCGGCCGGCGGTATCACCCGAAACGACTTCGTCTGCGCCGCCAAAGCCGACGCGATGTTTACCCAGGGCGCCGCGCGCTAAGCGGCTGGCATGGACGACCTGGAGCGCCACAACCCCCAACGCCCCAAGGGCAAGCGCAGCACAAAACCCACACCGTCCACCGCCAAGGGCTTGACCGCACGGATCGTCGGTGCGTTTGGACGGCACTATCTGGCGCAGCTTGACGATGGCACGGTGCTCGCCTGCGTGCCCCGCGGCAAGCGCGCCGAGGTGGTCTGCGGCGACCGTGTCACCCTCGCCCCGGGTGACGCGCCGCTGGCCATCGAACTGGTGCATGCGCGCCGCAATGCGCTGTGGCGCGAAGACCTGTGGCGCAGCAAGATGTTTGCCGCCAACCTCGATCGCGTGATGCTGGTCACCGCCACCTATCCCGGCATACAGCACGGCCTGATCGGCCGCGCGCTCATCGCGGCCGACGCGGCCGATATTCCTGCAACCCTGCTGCTGAACAAATGCGACCTGCCGCAAGCCGAAGCCGCGCGGGCCGAAATGAGGCTTTATCGCGATTTGGGCTACGAAGTGCTCGAACTCTCGGTGCGCACCGAGCCGCAAGCCGCGCTGGCAGCGCTGACCCCCTTGCTCAGCGGCCAGACCACGCTGCTGCTGGGCGCCTCCGGCGTGGGCAAGTCCAGCCTGACGAATCTGCTGGTGCCGCAGGCGCAGGCGCCCACGCGCGAAATCTCCGAGGCCCTTTCCGCCGGCAAACACACCACCACGGCGACGCGGCTCTACGCCCTCCCCGGTTTTGCTGAAGGCAGCACCTTGATGGATTCGCCGGGCTTCCAGTCTTTCGGCCTGCATCATCTCTCGGTGTCGCAGTTGCAACACGGCTTTCCGGAAATCCGCGCGCGCAACGGCCAATGCCGGTTTCAGAACTGCACCCATCGCGACGAACCGGGCTGCGTGTTCACCACCGATCCGCAAGCCATCTCTGCGGCGCGGCTGGCGTTGTACCGCACGCTCTATGCCGAACTCACCTCGGCTGCCCCGCGATGAAGCGGGTGGACATCGCGCCCAATCTGGTCATCGCCACGCTGTGGGCCGATGCGCTCAACGCCGCCGGCCTGCGCGCCGAAGTGTTCTCGCGCTACCTCACCAGCATCGCGGGCGAGATTCCGCCCGATCAGTGCAATCCAGCGGTCTGGGTGCTCGACGACAGCGATCTGGCGCGCGCCAAACAGTTGCTGCAGGAATTGCGCACACCCCTGCGCGGCGCGTTGTGGACCTGCCCAGACTGCGGCGAACGTCACGGCCCGCAATTCGCCCAATGCTGGAAATGCGGCCACAGCCGCCCGGATTGACCCCCGATCAGGCCGCGTCGCCAACTCGGCGCATTTCAGGCGGCGCAGTCATAACCCGAGGGGGCGCCGCTTCGAGCCAAGGGTGCGCCGCCAAAAGAAGCTCGAAAAGCCACGCCCCTATCGCTGCAGCACTGAGCGTGTCTGAATAACTGCCCGGAAAAACGCCCAGCGCCCCGTTCAGGCTCCACGCCAGCAGGCTGAACATCAGCCCGCTCCACAGCAACAAGCGGCGCAGCCAGCAAGGCAGCCACGGGGCCAGCAACAAACCCGCAGCGATCAAAGTGTCGATCACCGCGATCAGCACGGCGAACTCGTCCATGCCGAGCGCTTGTCCGAGACCGGCCCAGAACGCGATCCACTCCGCTTGCCCGTTTGGCGCGTGAGCCTGAGCCTGGATCAAAGCGTCCGACAGGCGTAGTCCGAGGCCCGGTTGCCAGGCCGTCCAGGCAATAGCAGCCCAAAGCAATCCGACCAGCCAGAGCGCCCAGCGCACCTGCGACAGCCCGGGCCTGCGCAGCGCCGCGTCAGACCACGCCGAACCCTGCCACGCCCGCAGCAACAGCAACAGCGCAAAGCCCAGCGCATAGACCAGAGCCGCCGCGCCAGCGCCGCCGCCTCCGAGCGCGCTCCACACCAGCAGTTCGTAGGCCAACCCCAACCACCCCATCGCCGGAAATCCCCAGCCCGTCAACAACCCGACGGTGAGCAAGGCCTCGATGCCAAACAGCAGCGCCAGCCCCTTGCTCACCCCCGCAGCGGATAAAACGCGCCAAACCGCACCATCCCACACGGCAAGCCAGTGCGGCTGAGCGACCACATCAGCAGCCTGACGCGCGAACTGCGCGGCGTATTGCGGGTGAAAGTGCAGCCCGAGGTTGATGGCGAAGCACACCCCGAACACGAGGCGCAGCCAACGCAGCACCCGCATCGCGGCCTGATCGGCCACACCGGGCGGGCCAGCCTTCTCCGCGCCGGTCTGAACAACCGGCAGCCTGACGTGAGGAACGCCATTGCCGTGCTGCGGCGCAGAAGAATTTTGTTGTGTGAACGCCATGCCTGAACTCCCGAACGGCGCATCGCCTGACGATGCACCGCAACAAGATTTTGCTCAGGCCGACTTAAATGCGACTTAGGATCGGCGTTACTGCCACCCGCCCCCCGCCCAGGAGAACTGTGTCAGTCCAGGCGACCGAGCAGCAGGAATTCCATCAGCGCCTTCTGGCCGTGCAGGCGATTTTCCGCCTCGTCCCACACCACGCTCTGCGGCCCGTCGATGACTTCGGCCGTCACTTCCTCGCCGCGGTGCGCCGGCAGGCAGTGCATGAACAGCGCATTGGAATGGGCGCGGGCCATCATCTCGGCATCCACCATGAAGCCCTTGAACGCCTGCTCGCGGGCCAGTTTTTCCGCCTCATAGCCCATGCTCGTCCACACGTCGGTGGTGATGAGGTGCGCGCCCTCGCAGGCTTGCCGCGGATCGTCGAACTCGCGCAGATGCGCGATCTGCGCCGCGCTCAGGGGATAGCCCGGACGGTCCTTCTCGACGCCATAGCCTTTCGGCCCGGCAAAGTGCAGGGTGAAACCGAGCACTTCCGCCGCCTGCAGCCAGGTGTAGAACATATTGTTGGCGTCGCCGATCCAGGCCACGGCCTTGCCTTGAATCGGGCCGCGATGCTCGATAAAAGTCATTACATCAGCCAGGATTTGGCAGGGATGAAACTCGTTGGTCAGGCCGTTGATCACCGGCACGCGCGAATGCGCGGCGAAACGCTCGACGATTTCCTGACCATAGGTGCGGATCATCACCAGATCAACCATGCGCGAAAACACCTGCGCCGCATCTTCGATGGGCTCGCCACGGCCCAACTGGCTGTCGCGGGTATTGATGTAGATGGCCGCGCCGCCGAGTTGGTGCATACCGGCCTCGAAGCTCAGCCGGGTGCGGGTGGAGTGCTTTTCGAAAATCATCGCCAGGGTGCGATCGACCAAGGGCTGGTGCGGCTCGTAGCGCTTGAACTTGGCCTTGATCAGCGCGGCGCGGGCGAAGACGTAGTCGTACTCCTCGCGGTTCAGGTCGGAAAATTGCAGATAGTGCCGCAGCGTCGTTTTCATCACAGCCTCCTTGGATGTCTTTTGTGTGTCTTATTTCGCGGGCGCGTCCCGCAAAAAATCAAGCACCGCGGGAACCAGCGCCTGCACCAGCGCGTCGGCTTGCTCCTGGGTCAAGATCAGCGGCGGCAACAGACGGACAACCCGCTCTTGCGTGACGTTGAGCAACACCCCGCGCTCCAGCATCTGCCCCACCAGCGCACCGGCCGGTCGGTCGAGCTCGATGCCGATCATCAGGCCCTGACCGCGCACCTCCACCACACCGGCGTGGCCGACAAACGCATGACGCAGCGCATGCTGAATCTGCTCACCACGCGCCTGCGCGTTGGCCATAAGGCCGTCGTCTTCGATCACGGCGAGGGTTTCCAGCGCGGCACGGCAGGCCAGCGGATTGCCGCCAAACGTGGTGCCATGCTGTCCGGGTCCGAAAGTCGTCGCCGCCGCCCCGCGCGCCAGAATGGCGCCGATGGGCACGCCCGAAGCCAGCCCCTTGGCCATGGCGATCACGTCGGGGCTCACCCCGGCCCACTGATGGGCGAACCATTTCCCGGTCCGCCCCGTGCCGCATTGCACTTCGTCGATCATCAGCAACCAGCCGTGACGATCGCACAGCGTGCGCGCAGCGCGCAAGAAATCAGCATGCGCCGGTTGAATGCCGCCCTCGCCCTGAATCGCCTCGATGAATACCGCCACGACATTGGGATGCGTCTCGGCCACCCTCTGCAGGGCCGAGGCGTCGTTCAGCGGCACGCGCACGAAACCTTCGACCAGCGGTTCGAAGCCTTTTTGCACCTTGGGATTGCCTGTGGCCGAGAGCGTGGCCAGCGAGCGCCCATGAAACGCCCGTTCGAACACCACGATTTCCGGGCGGTCGATGCCGCGCTTGTGGCCATGCAAGCGCGCCAGCTTGATCGCCGCTTCGTTGGCTTCCAGCCCCGAGTTGCAGAAAAACGCCGTGTCCATGTTGCCCAAGGCGCACAAACGGTCGGCCAACTGCTCCTGCAAAGGAATCTGATACAGATTGGAGGTGTGGATCAGCTTGCCCACCTGATCGGTGAGTGCGGCGACCAGCCTCGGATGCGCATGGCCCAGCGTGTTGACTGCGATGCCCGACAGCGCGTCCAGATAGCGTTTGCCCTGCGTATCCCACACCCATGCCCCCTCGCCATGCGCCAGGGCGACGGGAAGCCGCGCATAGGTGTTCATCACATGAGAGGGCATGTTCATTTCTCCTTTGCAAAAAAAGCAAACCCGGCGGGCAAGGCATGAAAAAGCACTGCGCCTCCGGGGGCAAAGTGAAATTATAGAGAGCGGCGCATACAGCTGAACCCAGGCAGCCCGGAGAATTTGTTGCAACTGCAACACAGAATTACCGTTCGGGTTTACCCGGTAATACTGCATTGCAGCATAATTGCGGCACCGCAGCAAAACTGCCTCTTCAAGGATACACAGCCATGAGCGCCTTTCCTCACTCCCTAGAACTGGTCAAGCCCAGAGAGATTTTCATTCGCGGCGTCACCGCCGAGGGCCGCGTCTTCCGCCCGAGCGACTGGGCAGAGCGCCTGGCCGGGCTGATGGCCCGCTTCCGTCCCGCCGGTCTGTGCCGCAAGGAAGCCCACCTCGGTTACTCGCCCTATTGCGTGCCCACCCTGGTGGACGGCGTGCGTTGTCTGGTGGTGAGCGAGTCGCTGCGTGACATCGAGCCCATGGCGTTTGATTTCCTGCTCAACTTCGCCCGCGACAACCAGCTCGACGTGGTTGAAGCCTGCCTGACGCAAGTCGCCGTAGTGGACGCTGAAATGGACGCTGAAATGGACGCTGAGGTGGAAGACC
>DZDA01000033.1 GCA_022730375.1 Thiomonas intermedia | reverse complement strand
CTACAACGACAAGATCACGCTGACCGGCATTCCGCTCGCAGCCTACGACTACGTCGTCAACGGCAAGCCTGCACTGGACTGGGTAGTCGAGCGTCAAGGCGTGAAAACCGACAAGGCCAGCGGCATCGTCAACGACGCCAACGATTGGGCGATTGAAACCATGCACAACCCGCGCTACCCGCTGGAGCTTTTCTGCCGCGTAGTCACGGTGAGCCTTGAGACGATGAACATCGTGCGGAGCTTGCCGGACCTGGACATCCTGGCCTCGCACTGACCCGGATCATTCCATGATCACCATGGGCATCGAAGATCATTCCGGCCATGTCTTTCAGCATTGGCCCGCTCCTGCGTGAATTTCAGCGGGCGGCATAGCAGGACAGATGGCAGGCCGCCACTTGGTGCGCCTTGTATATGCATTGAATATGTATAATTGCAGCGGTGGATATTGAGTTTGATCCGGCCAAGGCCCGCAGCAATCTGCGCAAGCATGGGGTGAGTTTCACCCATGCCGAAGAGGCCTTGCATGACGACATGGCCTTGACCATCGAAGACCCGGACGCACGCGGCGAACAGCGGTTCATCACCCTGGGAATGGACACGCTGGGGCGCATGCTGGTGGTGGTCCATACGCCGCGCGGAGAGGCCGTGCGCATCATTTCGGCCCGCAAGGCCAGCCCAGGCGAAACGGAGAAATACCATGCGTGAAGAGTACGATTTCAGCAAAGGCAAACGCGGCGCAGTGGTCACCACGCCGGGCAAAAAGCGCATCACCATTTACTTGGATGCGGACGTGATTGACACCTTCCAAAAGCAGGCCGAGCAAAAAGGTGTGGGCTATCAAACGCTCATCAATGCGGCGCTGCGCGAGGCATCGAGCAAAGAACCGGTGACCCTCGACGCGCTGCGGCGCGTCATCCGCGAGGAATTGCACGCGGCCTGAACTCCATAGCTGCACAGCGATCAAGCCCCTGCCGAGCGCGGCGATGTCAGGGCCGCCTCCAGTGAACGCCATCCGTTGAACGCGGCGACATGCATGGGTCGCATCCCGAGTGCATTGGCCTTGGTCGAGGTGCCGTTGCGGGCGTAGGTGACGGAAACGGAGGGGACGGATTTCATGTCGATCATCATCAGGATTCCGACTCGCCGTCGGCGCCGTTGCCTGCTGTTTCGCCATGCCTGCACGCCAGCTTGAACAGGCGATGAAGCAAGCCGAGTTTGTCGCGCACCTCGTCTGCGGCAGCGGGCGACAGCTCCGCATGCGGAATCAACCGATGCAACTCGCCCTTGGTGAGCAACATCGCGCCGCCCATCTTTTGCGCCAACCGGCGAAAGAACGACTCGGCCACCGTGCTGAGTTTCATGCGCTCGGTGCGCGCCTCCCAGATGAGACGTGCGGCGTCCGGCGGCGAGGCGGCCCAGGTTTCGTAATCCGCGGCGTTGGCCCCGAAAATCTCGTCGCGCAATGTTTCGGCCAGTGCCTCGTCCACTATGGCGCGCGTCTGCTGGGCGAACAGATCGTCGGCAGGATATTGCGCATACGCGTACCTGCGCAGCAGTTCGGGTGTGATGAAGTAGTTTTCGGCTTCATAGCGCCGCCAGTAGCGAATTTGCAGCGCCCCCTCGTCGCGGTCTTGCCGGTTTTGCCAGTCGTTGTCGAGAATGGCCAGACCCTGTAGATCAGGCAGCAGGTTGCGCAATCCATTGAAATGCTCCCGTGGGGTCAGGCCGAAACCGCCCTCAACCCGCTCCAGCTCGGCGTCCACGTCCTGCAAGGGATAGTTGTTCTGCACATAAAAGCTGTTGATGCGTTCATCCCAGATGGCTGCCACCGGATGCGCCAGCTTCTGGGCCAACCCGCGCAGCAGGTCCACATCGGTGCCGCCTTCCACGTACAGCACATAGCCGCGCTCGCGCGCTTTCACATAGTGCTCGGCGCCGAAGTGCTTGAGGCTGTTGCGGATATCCTGCTTTTTCGCCAGATCGTCGGCGCGGCCCTCCAGTAACAGCGTGAGGTTGGTATCCAGCGCCTCGTCGAGGATCACTTCCGAGTGCGTCACGATCACCACCTGCGAACCGTTTTCGCTGGCGATGTCCCGCAGCAATACATACACCTGCTTCTGCCGCAGGATTTCCAGATGGGCGTCAGGCTCGTCCACCAACAGAATGCTGCGTTTGTGCGAATACAGATAGGCAAACACCAGCAGCATCTGCAACATGCCGCGACCCGCCGAGGAAATGTCCAGTGCTTCCTTTACTCCGGGTTGACGGTATTGCAGGGTGATGCTGCCACGACTGCTTTCCTCGGGCTGCTCCAGCCGCACATTGAACAGCCGACGCATCAATTCAACCACGCGATTCCAGTCCTCTACCGAGGACTTGGCCACCGCCAGACACAGGTTGCGCAACACGTCCGCCGTGCGGCCCTGCCCGAGCAACACGTCCACCCGACCGGGTTGCAGGATGGGTTCCTCGGTATCCAGCCCCGACATCGGGTAGAGCAGTTCGACGCGCAGCCTGGCGGCATGGGCGATCAAATCCAGATCGCCGATGACCGAATCGTCCGGCGTGCAATACACCAGTTCGTCGCCCTGGCTGCGGAAGCGCATTGACAGCGGTCGCACCTTTCCCTGGTATTCCACCCCCACGGTGAGAACCATGGGGATGTCCTTGTTGCCCTTGCGCACGTTCGTGTTGTGCCAGAAAAAGCGCGTGCGCGTCACCGGCACGGCCACGATGTTCAATCGGTTCATTGACGTGGCGGTGCGCTCCTTCGCCGAGGAATCCTTGCGCACGTCGTACCAGGTGCGCACTGCCTGCGACCACAATGCGAGAGCCTGAATGGCGCTGGTCTTGCCGCAGTTGTTGGGGCCGATCAGCACGGCTGGATGATCCAGCTCGATACGCTGCGTGTCACCGAAGCGCTTGAAGTTTTCGATCTCGATGTAGTGCAGCAGGCGCATGCTCAGGCGCTCCCTTTGGCTTGGGTGATGAACGAGGATTCAATCTTTCCCATCGGTCTTGGCAAACAGCGCCACTCCAGGTAGCCCATCGAAATGCGCATCGCAGGTGAGCAGGGTCGCGCCCTGACGCCGTGCCGTCGCATACACGATGGCATCGGCCGTGGCCAGTTTGTATTCGCGGTGCAAATCGGCTGCGAGCAGCGCAACGGCGGTGTCCAGCGGCACGACGACGCATTTCTGCGTGTAGGCGATGACCAGATCGGCCTGCTCCTCGCCGACTTCACGCACCAGCCACTTCGACAGTTCAAGCTGCACGATGGTCGGCACGATGCACTGCGGCCGATCTGGAAACTCCTTTCCCAGCCGCTTGCCAATCGCGGTGTCGGCGAGCCATTCGATCCATGCCGAGGTATCGACCACACACGGTGTTGCCGACATCAGTAGCGATCCTTGCGATCACGAAAGTTGGCGGTCGCAGCGCCCTTGGCAATGCCCACCAACTGCGCCCTCTCGGGCACCGGCACGACCAGCACGCCCTTGCCCTTGGGAATGAACACGAACTCCTGCCCGGCCTCCCAGTGCTGCTCTTCGCGCACGGCCTTGGGGATGGAAATCTGAAACTTGCTTGACAACGTGGCTGTCGCGGTCATGGTTCGCACTCCTATGGAATCGATGCATATTTGGTAAGAATACCTGACCCGAGCCCGGGCTGCCAGACAAATCACAGCCCAAGTTATCGAGGAAAATCCGCAGCACCGTCATCATCACCCAGACGGCCTCCAGTTCGGTGAGCGCCGTGTTGATGCCAGCCAATGTCATCTGTTTGCGGCGCTGCAGAACTGATCCACGATACGCGCGACCTGCCCTACACCTACAAGGGCGAAACCACCGTCATTGCAGCGGTGACGGGCGACTTCTGCCCGGCCTGCGCCGAGTCGATCTTGGACGCGGCGGAATCGAACCGCGTCATGCGCGAGATGCGCGCCTTCTCCAAGCAGGTGAACGCGGCCATCGTCGATCCGGGCTTCATCACGCATGTGCGCAAGAAGCTCGACCTTGACCAGCGCGAGGCCGCCGAAATCTTTGGCGGTGGCATCAATGCCTTCTCGCGCTACGAGAACGGCAAGACCAAGCCGCCGCTGGCTCTGGTCAAGCTGTTCAAGCTGCTGGATCGTCACCCCGATCTGCTCAACGAAGTGCGAACCGCCTGACCCGGAATGTTCGGCGGTACCGGCTCAAGTCGGTTCGCTGTTCCGTGGCGCGGATGGTGTCCAAAACCGAGCGGTTCGTTACTCGCGACGATCCCCTGTTTTCTTGACCTCTCGCCGCGGCTCTGGATCTGGCGATCTGCCAATCCTCAAAGCAGCACATGCCCACAACCATGCTGCCGACGCGCCAATCAATGCCCCGCCAAGCATCGCCGTGACAGGCGTGAATTATTTCCGGTTCTTCTCGGCGTTGACTTTGCGACAGGCCCACTCTTCGAGGTTGCTCCACTCTTCAAGCCCAAACCGCGCCTGGTTCGCCAAAAACTTGATGTTCTCGACGCTCGGCGTGAGGGCATGTTCCCCAACGAGCAGCGGGCGAATGCTGGGACGATCCAGATTGCCGCCCAGTCGGACGAGGTAGGCTCGGCCCGCAAGGACTTTGCCCGCCGCGATGCGCCCTTCCCGAGTCAGGAGTGGCTGAGGGTAGGCGGCGTAGGCAGTGGGCTGGTCGATGCCTTTTTGAAACTGGATTTCAATGCGCAGGTCGCGCAGATGCTGCTCGGCCTGGTTGACTTGGGCAAGCGCCTGCCGCGTCTGAATCTGGTTCTTTCTGGCTTCGGGGCTGTCGTCGATGGAGGCGGCCAGGGCCGCGGCGCTGGCAAGCCTCGCCAGCCTCTGGGCTTCGGTGGGGCGCGACGCGAGCGACTCGGAGGGCTGGTTGGATCCGCCCAGGCTGTAGCTGCCGTATGTGGAGATCAAATTCGGCGCCCTCCGCCCCAGGCGAGCGGTTGGCGCACGACGCCGCTCGTGGCTCAACATAATCACGGCATCTACATAATCGGCCATAACAGCCATAACAGCCATAACAGCCGTTGGGCGTGGCTTGCGGCGACGACCGCTCTGCTGATACCAGCGGTCGCAACTAACGCCCTTCTCCCAGCCAGAGGCAACATTGCAGAAGTCAGGGTCGAACAGATCGTGGCTGGCCATCGCCGCAAACCGGGCGTTGACGACGCGCCCTTTGCCTTTGAGAACCTTGTCGACGGCCGTCTTCATGTTGACGTAAATCCCTCGACGCGCCACACCGCCCAGCGCAGCAAACGACCGCGTGTGGGCATCGAACAGCATCTCGTGCCCCTGGCTGGGATACGCCACCAGCCAGAAAGCGCGGCTGGCGCACAGTGTTGGCGCCGATGCGATTTGAGCCATGCGCCGGGTTTTCCGTGAGTAGGTTGGAACGCGCCGAAATTCAAGCCTGACGCCGCGTGCAGCTCGTTTGCCATGGCTCAGTCGCCTATCAGCATGTGGCTCAAATCGGCATCGGCGACAACAGGGCAGCTCATGTTGCCATGACAACGCCGCACCACCACCGCTCGAAAGACGCATGGGCAGCCCGAAGCCGGTACCGTTTTTTTTGACTTGCGTCGCGCTTGCGTTGTGACATCCTTGGCGTCCAGGAGGAACTGAAGCCATGTACCCGATCAAGGACTATCCCAACCCGATCACCCACGAGTTGATCGATCTCGCCGCCGAATACGGACAATCTCTTGAGTTTGCCAAGGATCCCAAGGTTCGGGGAGATGCCCAGCGGTTTGTGCGGTTCCGTTTTACCAGCCGTCCCGGGATGCGAGCGTTCAAGCGGTTTGTGCTCGATCACGGTTTCCAGGCCGCGCTGCAGGTGGACGAGGACGACAACCACAACGTGTACACGATGATGTGCCCCGCCGCGGTGGATCGATAACGCACGCAGTGCGACGGCCCACAAGCACAAGGGGCTCGAGCTCGGGCGGGTGCGCCTGGCCGATGACTTCCTCGATCTCGGCGATTGCCCAGTCCAGCGGCAGGACCCGAGACAAGACCAAGAACAACTCGAATGCGAAATCAACCTCGTCGACGTCGCCGCAGCCCGGGCGCTCAAGCGGCGGCAACCCAACCCGAAGCTGCAAAGCTTGTTGCCATCACCCCAGGAGACGTGCCCCGGGCCATAGGGCCATAGGAGATGGGCCGGCCAAGGCCTGGGACGAATTCATGCGATCGCAGCGCATCCACCCTGCCATGACCGCCGGCGATTTCTTTCGCCTGGAGTTCGCGCTGCAAATTCTCACGACGCATGGGCTGGTCGAATGCCCCGTCATTGATGGGATCCGGCATAGGACGGCGCGATCACACGAGCAGTCCCGCTGACCAGATGATGGGTGGTTCCACCGCCAGATGTAGGGCCGCTGGTATGAGCACCTTCGGTAAGCCGATACCATCAACCAATTGCATCCGGATAAGCGCCAGCAGCCAATTCAATCTTTGGGGCAACTTTGGGGCAACTTTCTACTGTCCACAAAAATAATTGTTTATTTTCATATGATTAAAGTAATATTTGATTTCTTCCCCATCATCCTGTTTTTCATCGTGTTCAAGGTGGCGGGCATCTACGCCGCCACGGCGGTGACCATCGCCGCGACCTTTGCGCAAATCGGCTGGGTCTGGTTCAAGCACCGCAAGGTCGAGCCGATGCTGTGGATGAGTCTGGCCGTGGTCGTCGTCTTCGGCGGCGCGACCCTGCTGTTCCACAACGACACCTTCATCAAGTGGAAGCCCACCGTGCTGTACTGGATGTTCGCCCTCATCCTCGCCGGCGCGCAACTGTTTCAGGGCAAGAATCTGATGCGCGCCCTCATGGGCAAGCAGATGCAGCTCCCCGATCCGATCTGGAACCGCGTCAATTGGTCGTGGGTGGTCTTTTTCGTGCTGATGGGCGTGCTCAATATCGTGATCGCCTACAACTTCTCCACCAACCTCTGGGTGGACTTCAAGCTGTTCGGCAGCCTGGCGCTGACGCTGGTGTTCGTGCTCGGGCAGTCGCTGCTGCTGGCCAAGCATATGAAGCTGGACGAGAACGCTTGATGTCCGTGCCGATTTCCCGCCGAGATCGCATCGAGGCCCTGTTGCAGCAGGCGCTCAAGCCCGAAACCCTGCAGGTGACCGACGACTCCGCCGCTCACGCCGGGCATGGCGGATTCGATGCGATGGGCAGCCATTTCCGGGTGCGCGTCGTTAGCGCGCAGTTCGCTGGCGTCTCGCGTCTGGCGCGGCATCGCCTCGTGTATGATGCCCTGGCTTCGATGATGCACCACGAGATTCATGCGCTGGTGCTCGATTGCCAGGCCCCCGGAGACCCTCCCGAGGTCAGCGCACACTGAAAACTTGACCGTGCGCCCTGGTCGTTTGTTCCCTCCCC
The DNA here is from genome assembly GCA_022730375.1 of Thiomonas intermedia. GTDB lineage: Bacteria > Pseudomonadota > Gammaproteobacteria > Burkholderiales > Burkholderiaceae_C > Thiomonas > Thiomonas intermedia_C. The sequence goes on along the minus strand of DZDA01000033.1, from coordinate 15,098 downwards.
TTCTGGATGACTTCATGTTGAAACTCTCCCGCATTCTGGCCGTTGCCGCATTGAGCTGCGCGTTTTCCGCCCCCGTCTGGGCACAGAACATCGCCACCGTGAATGGCAAGCCCATTCCGCAGTCCCTGGCCGACTCCGTCGCCAACAGCATGGCCAAGCAGCAGGGCCAAGCCGTCACGCCCCAACTCAAAGAGATGGTGAAGAACGAGCTGATCAGCCGTGAAGTGATGGTGCAGGAAGCCGACAAGCTCAGCCTAGACAAAGAGACCGCGGTGCAAGACGAGATTCGCATCTCGCGTCAGAACATCCTCATCCGCGCGCTGTTCAACGCCTACCTGCAAAAGCATCCCATCACCGATGCTCAGATCAAGACCGAATACGACAAATTCGTCAAGACCTTCGGCACCACCGAATACAAGGCGCAGCACATCCTGGTGCCGAGCGAAAAAGAAGCGCAGGACATCATCGCCCAGCTGAAAAAAGGCGCCAAGTTCTCCGATCTGGCGAAAAAATACTCCAAGGACACCGGCAGCGCAGCCAATGGCGGCGATCTGGGCTGGTCCACCCCCAACAACTATGTGCCGCCGTTCGCCAAGGCGCTCGAAGCCCTCAAGCCCGGCCAGTACACCCAGACGCCGGTGCAGAGCCAGTTCGGTTGGCATGTGATCAAGCTCGACGCCACCCGCCCGGCCAAGGCCCCGACGATGGATCAGCTCAAGCCGCAAATCCAGGCCGAACTGCAGCGCCAGGAAGTCACCAAGTATCAGGACGAACTGCGCGCCAAAGCCAAGATTACCGAGTAATCCGGCTCCGGCCATCCAACAAAACGCCCGCAGATGCGGGCGTTTTGTTATTCCCACTACCGCTTACCCAGAATTGGGTTCATACACGCGAGGCCTGCCCCAGAGCATCACACCAGCGGCACGTAGATATCGGTTTGCCAGTCTTCCATGGGCGTTTCCGGATAGACGCTCAGGTAGTGGAAGAACAGCGGATGATCGCGCAACTCCTCGCCGCTGCCCGGAAGCCAGTCGCGATAGATCGGATAAATGGTCTCGCCGATATGGTCCGGCGAGCCGACATGGCGGATGACCGCACATCGTCCGCCGGGAATGATGTCCTCGCAGATGCCCGCGCTGTTGGGCGCGACTGGCTCCTGCATTTCCCCGCAGATCGCAAAGCGAAACGAGTCCGGCGGCGTGGTCTCGGGATTGCTGTAGGGAATGCCGAAGGTGCGGCTGGACGCCACGGGCGATTGCCCGGACTGCATGCGCCACTCAATGAACTGGCGCACGCTCGCATTGAGCAGGCCGGGCGCACCGCGGTGCTCCAGCTTGGCAATGCGCGTCTCGGTGAAATCGATGATCTGAACTTGCATGGACAACCTCCTTGAAAGGTGAGGGATGACGAAAGACGCACTCCAGACCTGCCAACTGGGATGACGACGGAACTGACTGGGCGTCAGACCAAATGCCCGCTTGAACGCCCGGCTGAAGGCCTCGGGGCTGTCGAACCCTGCATCGAGCGCGGCGTCGAGGACGGCACAGCGTTTCTGCGATGCCAGGCGGCGTGCGGCGCCGCGCAATCGCATCATCTGCACATAGCGCGCGACCGGCACCCCCACATAGCCCGTGAACTGGCGATGGAAGTGATAGGCCGAGAAGCTGGCAACCCGACTCAACACGGCCACCGAAAGATCCCCGTCAAGGTGGGTGTCGATGTGGGCGAGTACGGCTTCGAAGCGTTTCGCGTAAGCGATGTGGGTTGGCATGGTCTGGTCGGTGCGGTGAACGATATGGTCGCTCGCACCGAAGGTTTTGCGCCTAGCCAGACTTGCTCAATTCCCGCTCAATTCCCGCGTAAGGGTTCAGCCGCCGCGCCTCAAGTCTCTGGAAACAGCAGTTTGTGCACGGTGTTGTTGTCGATGGGCTCGTCGAACAGATCGCGTGCGAGCAACTGGCTGCCAAGCAACTGCGGGGCGAACAGCACGTCGGGTTGCACCCGACGGATTTTGTTCACATGCCGCACGTCATTGACCCCGGCGATGGTTTTCACGCCCGGGGCCAATTCCTTCACCGCGAGCACGGCGAAGGCGTTTTCGGCGTCGTCGTCGCGCAGGGTGAGCACGGCCTTGGCTTTGGGCACGCCGGCGAGTTCGAGGGTTTCGCTGCGCGTGGCGTCGGCGGTGATGACGTCAGCGGTTTCGGGAAACGGCGAGGGATGGCCGCTGGGCGCGATGATGGTGACCGGCACGCCCCGACTGCTCAGCTCCTTCCACATGGCATAAGCCAGGCTCGACGCGCCGATGATGACGTAATGATTCTTGCGCTGTTCGCGTTGCATTTTTCCCTCCAGAGTCCGTTTGAGACTGCCCCCGATCAGCGGCCCGATCACGACCGACAGTGTGGTGGCAAACACCGAAATGCCCAGCACGATCATCGACACGGTAAACATGCGCGCCTGCAAGGAGTGCGGCACGATGTCGCCATAGCCGACCGTGGACATGGTCTCGATGGTGTAATAAAACGCCGTGGGCAGGCTATGAATCGGCGGCGTGTATCCCGCGCCGAACCACAGGCTGCCCAGCGTGCCGTAGATCAGCAGGCTGCCCACGCCCAGCAGGGCAAACAGTGAGCTGGCGGCCAGGCTGCTGCGGGCAAAGCGGCTGGTGTAAAGCAGCAGCGCCAGCAGCAGCAGGCCCGAGAGCGCCACGGTGGCGTTGAACCCATGCGTGGGCCACAATGCCAGCCCGGCCGACAGGGCGCTGAGCAACACCCCGAGCACCCAGGCCACCCGCGCCCGCAGCAGCAACCCGGGCACCATGAGAATGAGCCCGATGCCTATGATCACATGCGGAAACGCGGCCAGATCGGCCAGACCGGAGATGCCCTCGGCGCCCTGCGCCAGGATGTCGAGCACGGCCTGGCGCATCTGCACGAATTGCGGGCTGATCTGCACCACGCCTGTTGCCAGCGCCAGAAAGGCGATCAGCCAATGCGGCCCGTCTTGCCCCAGCTTGCTCAGCAGCAGCCGCGCTACCGTGCTCACCCCGGCCTTGAGCACACGCCAGCGGCTGGCCTTGGGCAGCGGGGGCTTGGGGGTATCCGGGGGCGAGGTCGTTGTTGCCATGGCGTAAGTATCGGCGATCCGCTGGCGCCCCGGCCAGTATCGAGCGCTACAGGGCCACCCAGGCGCAGAGTCCGTTGGCGTCGCGCAGTTGCGTCCAGCGGCAGTCGTACAGATGATGCAGCCGCTCGGCTTGCAGAGCGGCCTCGCAGGTGTCGAAGAACCAGCCTTGCCCATTCTGCTGCAAGCCGAGGCCCAGCACATGGGTGGCGCAACGCGCGACCCAGTTCACATCGTGCGCACAAAACACAACCACGCGGTCACTCAGGTTGGCCAGCACCGAGCCCACGAGAGACTGATGCCCAGGATCTTGAAACGCCACCGGCTCGTCGAGCAGCAGCATGGTTGCGCCTTGCACCAGCGCCTGCGCCAGCCCCACCCGCTGCCGCTCACCGGCGGACAGGTCGAGCACCGGGCGATCCCGCAGCGCCCAGGCATCCACCCGGCGCAGCGCCTCATGGGCGGAAGGCCCATCCGGTTCGGGCTGTGAGAGTTCGAGCAGGGCGAGCGCCGACAGATTGAAACGGTCGCGCGGCTGGGTCGGCATGAGGGTGCGCAGCGCCGCCAGACGCTCCGGGCACAGTTCAGACAAGGACTGCCCAGCCAGCCGTACCGAATCGGGCTGGCCTGACAAAGGGAGGAGCCCGGCCAGTTGACGCAGCAGGGTGGACTTGCCCGCGCCGTTGCGGCCAATCAGCCCCAGCCGCTGCCCCGGCTGCAGGCAAAAAGACAGATTGCGGGCCAAGGCCGGCTGATGCGCGGCGGCCACGACATCGAGCGCATCGACCTGCAGCCAGGCGTCCGACTTCATCGCGCCCGCCGCAGCATGAGAATGAACACTGGCGCGCCGACCAGCGCCGTGACCGCACCGACCGGCAGCTCATAAGGCATGACGACCCCGCGAGCCAGCGTGTCCGCCGCCACGACCAGGGCTGCCCCAGCCAGGGGGGCGGCCCAGGCCTGATCGCGCATGCGCTGCAGACCGACCAGCCGCAAGGCCTGCGGCACAACCAGCCCGACAAATCCCACCGCACCGGCCACCGCCACCGAAGCGCCTGTGGCCAAAGCGGCCAAGAGTACAAGTTCCAGCCGAGCCCGCGTCACCGGCTCGCCGAGCAGCCACGCGGCTTCGCTGCCGAGCAACAGCCGGTCATAGCGGCGCTGACGCCACAGCAGCCACACGGCGCCCGACACGGCCAGCGCGCACAGCCAGAGGCCATGCGTAGCCCCCGAAAGATTGCCCACCAGCCAGAACATCGCACCGCGCAATTGTTGATCGGGCACCAGAGTCAGCAGAAGGGTAGACAGCGCCCCGGCCATTGCGGCCAGCATGGCGCCAATCAGAATGAGCTGGGCCGAGGCTTCGTCATCGCGGCTCGCCATGATGCGCCGCCCCATGAGCAGCAGCAGGAGCAGCGCCGCGCCCGCCCCGATCACGCTGCCGAGCCACAAGGCCGCGCCCAGCAGCAGCGCCACGATGGCGCCCAACCCGGCGCCGCCGGATGCCCCGAGCACATAAGGATCGGCCAGCGGATTGCGCAACAGAATCTGCATGGCCAGCCCCGCTTGCGCCAGCAACGCGCCCACCCCCATGCCGGCCAGCACCCGCGGTAGTCGGAGCTGCCAGATGATCTGCGCATTCCAGCCGCCCTCCCCCACCGACAGCGCCACCGCGACGACCACGGCAAGCAGCAGCGGCAAGCCCCAGCGCCACAGCGACAAACTGCGTGCACCGGGGCTTGCTGAGAGTTCAGAGCGCATGTCGGGCCGGGAGAAACAACTCAGAACGCAGGCCGCCAGGTCAGCCCGACAAACACGCCCAGCGGCTCGCGGTTGTAGCCGTAGACCGTCTGATACTTCTTGTTGAACAGGTTCTGCACCCGAGCATTCCAGCTCCAGTCTTTCGACACCGCGCCGCTGGCGGTGAGGTCGACCGTGGTGTAGCTGCCGAGCGTGACCCGGCCGGTCGAACCATTATCCCAACGGGGGCCGCTGTAATGCACCGCAGCGCCATAAAGCACTGAGGCGAACTCGTGACTAACCGAGACATTGGCCAGACTGCGGGCGCGGCGCTGCAGCGTGGGATCGCCCGGCAGGCTGGTATTCACCGGCTGCTGCAGCGTGAGGTTGGCGTCATACGCCCAACCCTTCCACGCGCCGCGCCCGGTCAACTCCAACCCGCGCGTGCGGCTGCTGGCGATGTTCTGGAAGGTACTGGTCGCGAAGTCATACTGCCACTGGTCAGTCGCCTTGGTCTGGAACAGCGTGGCTCGCAGCACGTTCGCCCCTTGCGACCACTGCAACCCGGCCTCGACAGAGTGCGCCTTCTCCGCCTTCAGATTGGCGTTGCCGTAGTAAGGCGCGTACAGATAGCCCAGTGGCGCTGCATTGAAAGCGGTGGAATAGCTGGCAATCGCTTTGAAACCGCTGCCCAGTTCTCGCCCGTAGCCGAAGTACCCGGTGTTCTGGCCTGAGTAGCCGTCAATGGCATCATGGCGCAGATTCAATTGAAACTCGTTGCCGCTGACGCTGCCGTCCAGTCCGACGAAGGCCGCCTTGGCATGGCGATCCTTGGAGGGAATCGACCCCGTGATCGAGCTGATGGCCTGGCGCTGCCATTCCAGCCCGCCCGTGCCTGTCCAGCCGCTGCCGAGTTGCACCACATTGCGCCACAAGAGTTGCTGAACCCGGGTGCGATAAGTGCCGCTGTAGGGATAGGCGCTGAAGTTCTCGGTCGTGTTGGTGGTGCTCTGCTGCGAGACGCTCAGATGAGACTTCCAAGCGGCGGTCAACTGGTTGTCGCTGAACAGTTGATAAAGATCCTGCGAGGTGCTGCTCAGGTTGGTATCGGTCGGACTGGCGTAGGCGCCATAGCTGTCGTAACTGGCGCGACCCTTGCTGCTGAACGCGCGCAGGCCCAGCGACTGCCCCGGCGCCAGGGTCTGCGTGATCGAGCCGTTCATCGTCGTGTTGCCGTAGCCGTTGCTGTTCGGGTTGGCATTGCTGAGCTGGGCGGGGTTGATTGCACTCACGCCCTGCGTCGTATAGCGGCTGATCCCTGCCTGCAAGGCCGTGTTGCCGACCTGCCCGCTGGCATTGGCCGACACCGTGGCCGTGTTGCGGCTGCCTGCAGTGACCGAAATCGAGGCCTGCGGTGTTTTGCTGCCCGCGCGCGTCGTGATCAGCACCACTCCGCCGATCGCGCCCGAGCCGTAAATGGCCGACACATTGCCGCGGATGATCTCGATGCGCTGAATCTGATCGGCGGTGAAGTTGTTGAGATACGCGACGCCCGTGGCGTCTTGTGCGTTCATGGGCACGCCGTCGAGCAGCACCAGCACATCCGGTCCGCCAAAACCGCGCACAAACACATTACCCGTCTGCCCAGGGCCGCCATTGCTCGTCACCTGCACGCCGGCCACCTGTTGCAGCAAGGTGGCGAGGTTTTGCGCACCGCTTTGCTCGATCTGCTCGCGGGTGATCACACTGACACCCGGCAAGGCATCGGCCAGCGACTGCGGGTAGCCCGTGGCCGAAACCACCACCGGCGGCAGCGTGGCGGCGTCCGCCGGGGCGGTCTGCGCCTGCGCGTTCAGCCCGACCAGACTGATGGCTGCGGCCAGCGCGGTGCGAAAAAAGATCGGTTGAGAGGAATGGACCACGCGAGGCCCAGACGAGACTGGACCAACGCCGTTTGAAGGGAACTGCTGAGACATGACTGAATTTCCGGATGAATGAGCGCTGCCGTGTTCCCCCGCACGGCTGGCGCGGCTGAAGCGCACCGCGGCAGAGCCCAGAGCGCATCTCAACCTTCGCATGGGCTGCGCTGCGCACACCCGGCTGGCCTTGATGCGCCCCTTCGTCCCGAAGCTGCGCGTCTTCTCGTCGTTGGCCGGTATCCGGGCTGGCGACGCGATCCGAACCTCCTTCCCAAATCCGAAAATTCAGTGGAGAGCTTGTCCGAACGGAAGGCTTGCGCCTTCGGTCGCTGACCGTTGCGGGGGCAGCACAGGCCGGAGCATCTGCCGGGGGCATGGCTCTTCCTGTTTCCCGTTTAACTGCGCAGCGTGAACCACCGCGCGAGCACCAACGGCCGTCATGTTAGCCGGGCGACAGCGTCATTTTGCCGACGTTCGGGTGGCCGACTTTAGAATGCCTCGCATGGACGAACGACCGCCCTCCCCCGCCATTGCCCAGTTGCACTCGCGCGTTGAGCGGCTGCTGCTGCGTCATAACGAGCTGTTGCGCACCAATGCCTTGCTGGCCGAGCGGGTGCAATCGCTCGAAGCCGAGCGCGACCAGATGCGTCAGCGCCTGCACGACGCCACCCAGCGAATCGACCGATTGCTGGCGCGGCTGGATCAGACCCCTTCCATTTCGGGCGAGCCCGACGCACACGCATGAGCACGACCACGCTGGATGTGAACATCATGGGCCAGATCTACACCCTGGCCTGCCCCGCCGACGAGCAAGCCGCCCTGCTGGCCGCCGTGCGTGAAGTCGATACCGAGATGTGCGCCATTCGCGATATGGGCAAGGTGCGCGCCCGCGAGCGGATCGCCGTGCTCGCCGCGCTCAATCTGGCGCACAGCCTGATCGAGTCACGCAATGCGAACAAGGCCGCGGGCGCATCGGCGCAGGCCTCGCTGGCATTTGAAGAAGATGCGCAGGCCGTGGCCCAACTCACCCGTCAGCTCGACGAAGCCCTGGGCGCCGAGGGCAAATTGCTCTGATTCTTCCCTGGCCGCGATTCACCGCCCTACAATCGGTTTCGTCTGTCGGGCTTGGCTGGGTCGGCATTTCCTGAACCGATAAATTTGTGCCTCGGGCTTGGAAATTCTGTGTGTGCGCGTGACGTCTCGCGCAGACGTCCCCAAAGCGCAGTGACCTTGCCCACCTGTCCCACTAGGGTTCAGGGATCAACGCTCAGTCAGGTTCCGGCAGACACCTCTCCCGCATGACCTCCCCCTTGTTTCAGCCAACCTGCTGTGTGCTCGACACCCAGGTTCTGCTCGACTGGGCGCTGTTCGACGACCCGCGCATGCGCCCTTGGGCCGAGGCCATCCAGCGCGGCAGCGTGCGCTGGGTTTACTGTGCCGACATGCAGGTCGAGGCCTTGCGCGTGGTGCACTATCCGGCGCTGGCCAAGCGGTTCGACCCCCAGGCATCAGCCGTCAAGGTGGCCGATTGTTTTGCGCGTTGGGGGCAGTGCTGTACCACACCGCCAGCACAGGGCTGCTTGGTGTGTGCCGATCCAGACGATCAAATGTTTCTCGACCTCGCCTTGGCGCAGCATGCAGCAAACCTGTTGAGCCGCGACCGCGCTGTGCTGCAATTGGCGCGGCTCGCCAGTCCGCTCGGCCTGCACATCGGCCCGCCCGAGAGCGCGTCGGCTACAGGCTGAAACCTATGTCAAGAAGCCGACTGCCCCAGCGCCAGCAGGCGGTTTTTTCGGCGCAGCGACCACCAGATCATGCCGCTGCCCAGAATGATTAGCGGGATAGACAGCAACTGCCCCATGGTGAGGTGAAACCAGAGATAGCCGAGAAACGCATCGGGCTGGCGGAAAAATTCATCGGTGAAACGCGCCAGCCCATAGCCGAGCGCGAAGCACCCGGCAATGAAACCGCGCGGCCGCTCCTTGCGCGACAGCCACCACAGCACCACGAACAGCACAATGCCTTCGAGAAACATCTCGTACAACTCGGAGGGAAAGCGCGGCACCATGCTGCCGGACTTGGGGTAGATCATCGCGCCCGGCCACCAAGCGGGCGCCGGGCGTCCCCACAACTCGCCGTTGATGAAGTTGCCGATGCGCCCGAACGCCAGGCCGGGCGGAATGAGCGGAGCGACAAAGTCCATGATCTGCAGCCACGAATAGCGCCGGGTGCGCGCAAACCAGTAGGCCGCCACCATCACGCCGAGCAGCCCGCCGTGGAAGGACATGCCGCCGTCCCACACCGCGACGATCTGCGCCGGGTGAGAGAAGTAATAGTCCGGCTGATAGAACAGCACGTAGCCAATGCGTCCGCCCAGAATCACGCCCAACACACCGGCAAACAGCAGGTCTTCGATGTTGCGCGAGGTCCAGCCCTGGCGCGCGTAAGGCTGGTCTTTGAGGCGCTTTTGCGCCAGCAGCCAAAACGTGATGAAGCCCAGCAGGTACATGATGCCGTACCAATGCACTTTGATCGGGCCAAGTTGCAGGGCGATGGGATTGAAGTCGGGGTGAACTAGCATGGGCGTGAAGTGTACGGGCTTGCCTTGAGCATTCCTTTCAAGCGGCGCGCGGGCAAGCCAATATTTACCTTTGGATACCACTGCGCCGCCTCCAATACCGCGCCTGCGGCTTCTTGCCGCACGACAATCGCTTTTTGTCGATCTGCTCTCACTGCCTGCCATGACCCAGAAACTGCGTTCCGAAAACATCACCGTGGGCGCATCGCGCGCGCCCAATCGCTCCATGTTCTATGCCATGGGCTACAAGAAGTCGGACTTCAGCAATCCGATGATCGGCATTGCCAACGCGCACTCCACCATCACCCCGTGCAACTCCGGCCTGCAGCGCCTGGCTGACGCCGCCATCGACGGCGTGCGCGCGGCCGGCGGCAATCCGCAGATGTTCGGCACGCCGACCATTGCCGACGGCATGTCCATGGGCACCGAGGGCATGAAGTATTCGCTGGTCTCGCGCGAGGTCATTGCCGACTGCGTGGAAACCTGCGTGCAGGGCCAGTGGATGGACGGCGTGATCACCGTGGGGGGCTGCGACAAGAACATGCCCGGCGCCATGATCGGCATGCTCCGTTGCAACGTGCCGGGCATCTTCGTCTATGGCGGCACCATCCTGCCGGGCCATTACAAGGGCAAGGATCTGAACATTGTCTCGGTCTTCGAGGCCGTGGGCGAACACGCCGCTGGCCGCATGAGCGACGCCGATTTTGACGCCATCGAACAATGCTCTGTGCCCACCAGCGGCTCCTGCGGCGGCATGTACACCGCCAACACCATGTCCAGCGCCATCGAGGCCATGGGCATGTCGCTGCCCTACTCCAGCACCATGGCCAATGTGCACGAGGAAAAAGTGCAGTCCGCCCGCGATTCCGGCCAGGCGCTGCTCGCCGCGGTGCGCGCCGGGCTGAAGCCACGCGACATCGTCACCCGCAAGGCGCTGGAAAACGCCGCTGCCGTGGTCATGGCCACGGGCGGCTCGACCAACGCGGTGTTGCATCTGCTGGCCATTGCGCATGCGGGCGAAGTGCCGCTGGCCATTGAAGACTTTGAAGTCATCCGCAAGCGCACCCCGGTGCTCTGCGACATGAAGCCCTCGGGCCAATATGTCGCCACCGATCTGCACCGCGCCGGGGGCATTCCGCAAGTCATGAAAATCCTGCTGGAAGCCGGTGTGCTGCATGGCGACTGCATCACCATCAACGGCAAGACCGTTGCGGAAAACCTCAAGGACGTGCCCGCCCAGCCCAGCGCCGAGCAGAACGTCATCCGCCCCATCGACAAGCCGATGTATGCCCAGGGCCACCTGGCCATTCTCAAGGGCAATCTGGCCGAAGACGGCTGCGTGGCCAAGATCACCGGGCTGAAAAAGCTCAGCATGACCGGTCCCGCGCGCGTGTTCGATGACGAGCAAAGCGCGCTCGAAGCCATTCTGGCCGGCAAGATCAAGGCCGGCGACATCATGGTGCTGCGCTACCTCGGGCCGAAGGGCGGCCCCGGCATGCCCGAGATGCTCGCGCCCACGTCGGCGCTGGTGGGCGCGGGGCTGGGCGAGTCCGTCGGGCTCATCACCGACGGCCGGTTCTCCGGCGGCACCTGGGGCATGGTCGTCGGCCACGTCGCGCCCGAAGCCATGGTGGGCGGCCCCATTGCCCTGGTGCAGGAAGGTGACAGCATCACCATCGACGCGCCTTCCCTGAGCCTGACGCTGCACGTCAGCGATGAAGATCTCGCCCGACGTCGCGCCGTCTGGACGCCGCCCGCCAGACGCTATACCCGCGGCGTGATGGCCAAGTTCGCCGCGCTGGTCGGCAGTTCGCATCGCGGCGCGGTGCTCGATGCCGACCTGGGCTGAGGCGGCCGGGCTGCTCTCCGCCATGAAAAAGCCCGGCTTCGCCGGGCTTTTTCATGTGCATCAGCTCAACCCCGCGCCGCCCCGCCAAGTGCGCCAGGCATGGCCGAGCAAATACAGGCCAAAGCTCAGCGAGGCAATCCAGGTGCTGGCCGGATAACCGATGTAATACGCCGCAGCCAGCCCGCCCCAGGTCACCGCCAGCCCGAGCGCCACTGACAGGCCGACGCCGCCCGCAATGCTGCGGCTCACGGTCTGCGCCGTGGCCGCGGGGCCGATGAGCAAAGCGAAAATCAGCAAGGCTCCGATCACCGGCACGGCAATCGCCACCGTGGCCGCGACCAGCAGAATGAACAGCAGGTCGAGCAGCCGGGTATTCACCCCCCGCGCCTGAGCGCCTTCGGGGTTGAAACTGGCGAAGCACAGCGGGCGATACAGCACGGCCAGCCCTGCCAGACCGCCCACACACACCAGCAGCGACCAACCCGCCTGCTCCGTGGTGATGCCCACAATACTGCCGAACAGAATGCTCATCGCCGACTGCGCGTTGGCGGTGTAGAGATTGAGAAACAGCACGCCCAGCCCCAGGGCGAACATGAGCACCATGCCGATGCCGATGTCGCGCTGGCGGATGCGCCCGCCCGTCAGCGCCAGGGCGACGCCGCTGGTCAGCGTAAAGGCAAACAGGCCGAGATAGGGACTCAGGCCCAGCAGAATGGCCCCCGCCGCTCCGGTGAAGCCGACATGCGACAGCGCATGCGCGGCAAACGCCTGCCGCCGCAGGGTGATGAAATAGCCCACGGCGGCGCTCAACACCGCAATCGCGCTGCCCGCCAGCAGCGCATGCCGCATGAAGCCATATTCCAGACCGAGGATCATGCGCCTTCTCCTTCGCCGGCATGACCGTGATCGTGACCGCAATGTGCGGCCTCTTCAGGCATGAAGCCGCCAGCGGGATGAATGAACATATAGCCGCCATCGCGCGCCACGGCCATCGGCAGTCCGTACAGCGCCGAGAGCGCCGGTGCGTTGACCACCTCATCAACCGTGCCCAGCCGCCCCCGGCCGCCCGCGAGGTAGAGCACCTGATCCATATGCGGCAGCAGCGGATTGATGTCGTGCGCGGTCATCAACACTGTCATGCCCTGCTCGGTACACAACCTGCGGGCCGTTTGCAGAATGCGCTGCTGCGCCTGGGGGTCGAGGTTGGAGAGCGGTTCATCCAGCAGCAACATGCGCACCGGGTTGACCAGCGCCTGGGCGATGCGCGCCCGTTGGCGCTGCCCGCCGGAGAGCGCGTCCATGCCGCGTTCGGCGAGCGGCCCCATTTCCATCGCCTTCAGCGCCGCATCAACGGCCTGCGCCCGCTGCTGCGCACCTCCGAGCCCCAGCCCCCAGCGTTCGCCCTGCCAGGCCGTGGCGACAAAGCTGCGCACCCGCAGAAAACTGTCGGCGCCAATCGGGTCGCGCTGCGAGACATAGCCGATGTGAGCCCGCGCGGACACGCCTTCCTGCCCCAGCAAACGCAAGCGCCCCGACTCCAGCGGCTGCAAACCCAGCAAGGCGCGCAGCAAGGTGGTTTTGCCCGCACCGTTGGCGCCGAACACGCCGACAAACTGCCCGGGGCGGATGTGCAGATCCAGCCCTTCGAGCACGGTGCGCCCCCCAAGCACGCAGCGCAGGCCCTGTGCTTGCACTGCCCATTCGGTCGGAAGGTTCATCGCGTAAGGTTCAGCCGACACGGTCAATGCGACTTGCCCAGTGCCCGCTCGATCGCCGCGAGGGTTTGCAGTTGCCACTGCACATAGCCGGTCTTGGGCGGCACGAATTCATCTACCCCCACCACGGGCACTCCGGAATCCAGCGCGATCTTGCGCAGGCGATCCGTCAGCGGATCGGTCACCTGGCGGTTGTAGAACAGCAGCGCCACTTTGTGCTGACGCAGATTGTCTTCGTAGCGCGCCACTTCAGCGGGAGAGGGCTCGGTGTCGTTCATCACGTCGAATTGAAATTTCTCGCCCAGACTGCTCCAGCCCAGTTGCCGCAGCAGATAACCGACCACCGGCTCGGTAGCCGTGACTTTGAGCTGCGGATGTTGCTTTTTCAGCGCGGCCTGCGCTTCGTTCAGCCGGTTCAACTGCGCCTTGAAACGCTCCAGATTCCCGGCAAAGACTTGGCGATGCGCCGGATCGGCTTGCTGCAGCAGTGGCGTGAGCTTTTCCGCCACCTTGAGCGCGATCAGCGGATCGTAGAACACATGCGGATTGCGATCGGCCATGATCAGCGCGGGGTCGAGTTCGGCGGCCACGATCACCTGCCGCTGTGGGGCCGGATTGGCGGCCAGCATTTTGCTCATCCACTCGTCGTAGCCGATGCCGTTAAGAATGGCGATCTGCGCCTTCGCCACCTTGCGCGCCACGGCCGGCGTCGCCTCAAAGCTGTGCGGATCGACGTTCGGATTGCTGATGATGCTGTCCACCTTCACCTGATCGCCGCCGATGGCCTGCGCAATGACGCCATAAGTACTTTCTGCCGCCACGATGGAAATCGGCGCCGCCTGCACCCCGCTGGCGAACAGCAGCGAGAGCGGCAACAAAAGAACGAGGTAAAGCAGGAAGGATCGGGCTTTCATCCGTTGCTCCGAGAAACCTCGCCGTTCAGGGCGGGGAGTGAAAGGGGCGCAGCCGTTGGCTGCTGCAGTGGTGTCTCACACAGCATTTGCATAAAATGTGAGGCATGAACGTCAAGCGCGCCTACCGGTTCCGGTTTTATCCCACGCCTGCGCAGGAGCAAATCCTGGCGCAGACGTTCGGGTGTGCGCGCTTTGCCTACAACGCCATGCTGCGGCTGCGCAGCGATGCCTGGTTGCAACGGCAGGAACGTGTGGGGTATCACGCGACCTCCGCTGCGCTCACGGTGTTGAAAAAGACGCCCGAGCACGCCTGGCTGAATGACGTGAGCAGCGTGCCCGTGCAGCAGGCGCTGCGGCACCTCAACACCGCGTTCTCGAATTTCTTTGCCAAGCGGGCCAAGTACCCCGCGTTCAAGCGCAAGGACGGGCCGCAGAGCGCCGAATACACCACCAGCGCCTTTCGCTGGGACGGCAGGGTGCTGCGCCTGGCGAAGATGGACGAGGCGCTGAACATCCGCTGGTCGCGCACGCTGCCCAAGGCGGCGAAGCTCACGACGGCCACGGTATCCAAAGACAGCGCGGGGCGGTACTTCGTGTCACTGCTGTGCGATGACGCGGTGACCGCCAAGCCAGAAGCAGCAGGCCAGGTCGGGATCGACCTGGGACTCTCGCACTTCGCCATTCTGTCAACGGGCGAAAAGATCGCCTCGCCCAAGACGTTTCGCAAGAACGAGGTCCGGCTGGCGAAGTGGCAGCGCAGATTGAAGAACAAGACGCTCGGCTCGAAGAACCGGGCGAAGGTGAAAAAAGCAGTGGCGCGGGTGCATGCCCATATCACGGACGCGCGCAGGGACTTCCTGCACAAGCTCTCGACCCGGTTGATCCGCGAAAACCAAGTGATCGCCGTCGAGACGCTGTCCGTATCCAACATGCGGCGTAACCACTGCCTGGCGAAGTCGATCAGCGATGCAGGCTGGTCGGAGTTTGTCCGGCAACTTGAGTACAAGGCGCAGTGGTCAGGGCGCACGCTGATTGGCATTGACCGCTGGTATCCGAGCAGCAAGACCTGCTCGGCCTGCGGCCATGTGCAAGGCAAGATGCCCCTGAGTGTGCGCGAATGGACGTGCCCGGAGTGCGGCACGCACCATGACCGCGACGTGAATGCTGCACGCAATGTATTGGCCGCAGGACTTGCGGCGTCAGCCCATGGAGAGACTGTCAGTCCTGTGTTGCTGTAAGGCGGCATGGGCAGGGCTC
>DZDA01000139.1 GCA_022730375.1 Thiomonas intermedia | reverse complement strand
GCGCGAGCATCCGCAGTGGCAGATCGTCTACACCGATGAAGATCAGATCACCGCCGATGGCCAGCACACCAACCCGCATTGCAAGCCCGACTTCAATCTCGACTATCTGCGCAGCCTGCCCTATGTCGGCGGGCTGCTGTTGATCCGGCGCGATTTGTTTACGGCGCTCGGCGGTTTCGATCCGCAGGCCGAAGGCGCGGAAGACTACGACCTGATGCTGCGGGCGTGGGAACATCTGCAGCGCTCGGGGGCAGGAGAAGCCGCCATCGGCCATGTGCCCGAGGTGCTCTATCACCGCCTTCAGGGTTCGGGGCATACGCAGAAGTCGGTGCCTGAGATCCTGCAAGCCGGGGAGTCCGCGCTGCAGCGCCATTTCGAGCGTCTGGGCATTGCGGCGCAGGTGCAGCCGGGGCCGTTTCCGCCCTCGTTCCGCGTGCGCTGGCCGCTGCCCGAGGCGCGGCCGCTGGTGTCCATTCTCATTCCCACGCGCGACCAGTTGCCGCTGTTGCAGCGCTGCGTGGAATCGGTGATCGAAAAAACCAAGTACCCGGCTTACGAAATTCTCATCATCGACAACGATAGCCAGGCGCCCGAGGCGCGCAACTATCTGGCCGCCATCGAAGCCAAGGAGGCCGAACTCGGCGGCCGCCTGCGCGTGGTGCGTCAGCCCGGCCCGTTCAACTTCTCGGCGATGAACAACGCCGCAGCAGCCCAAGCGCGCGGCGAGTATCTGCTGCTGCTCAACAACGACACCGCGGCGCTGCATGACGACTGGCTTGACGAAATGATGAGCCATGCGGTGCGGCCCGATGTGGGCATCGTCGGCGCCAAGCTGCTTTACCCCGACGGCAAGATTCAGCATGCCGGGGTCATTCTCGGTCTGCGCGGCCCGGCGGAGCATCCCTTCATCGGCCGCCCGCCCGAAGACCGCGGCTACTTCGGCCGCGCCCAACTCACGCAAGACCTGTCGGCCGTCACCGGCGCCTGCCTGCTGGTGCGCAAAAGCGTTTACGAGCAGCTTGGCGGGCTGGACGAACAGGCTTTCAAGGTGTCTTACAACGACATTGATCTGTGTTTGAAAGTGCGCGAAGTCGGCCTGCGCATCGTCTTCACGCCCTACGCCCTGCTGATGCACGAAGGCTCGGCCAGCCAGAAGAGCGGCACCGAGACCCAGCCTGACGACGCCAAGCTCAAGCGCTTCGCTGCCGAAAAAGACGCCATGTATGCCAAGTGGCTGCCGCAGCTCGCGTTCGACCCCGCCTACAACCGCCACTTGAGCCTTGCCAGCACCGACTTTCTGCTCGACGATCAGCCCTGCCTGAGCTGGGACCCGGCCTGGCGCCCGCGTCCCCGCGTGCTGGTGCATTCCGCCGACCGTGAAGGCTGCGGTGAGTACCGCATCATCGCGCCCATGCGCGCGCTCAACCGCGCCGGGCTCACCCAGGGCTGGGAGACCATGCGCCTGTTCGAGCCCGCCGAAATGGAGCGCATGCAGCCCGACAGTCTGGTGGTGCAGCGCCAGATGGAATGGCCGCAGATCGAGGCGCTGGAGCGCCACGCCCGCACCTCCAAAGCGTTTCGCGTGTTCGAGATCGACGATCTCATCACCAATCTGCCGCACAAGAGCGTGCACAAGGGCACCATTCACAAAGACATCGCCAAGCGCTTTCGCAAAGCCGCCGGGCTGTGCAACCGGCTGGTGGTGGCTACCGAACCGCTGGCCAAGGCTTACGCCCATTTCACCGACGAAGTCGTGGTGCAGCCCAACTACCTCGAAGCCGCGCGCTGGGGGCATTTACAACCGGCGCGTGCTGAACGCAGCAAGCCCCGCGTGGGCTGGGCCGGCGGCGTGGGCCATACCGGCGACCTCGAACTGATTGCCAATCTGGTACGCGATACGGCCAGCGAAGTCGATTGGGTGTTTTTCGGCCTGTGCCCTGAAGCGCTCAAACCGCTGGTCAAGGAGTTTCACCCCGGCGTGCCGCTCGATCAATATGCCGCCAAGCTGGCCGCGCTCGACCTCGATCTGGCCGTCGCCCCGCTGGAAGACAACGCCTTCAACGAAGCCAAGAGCCATCTGCGCCTGCTGGAATACGGCATCCTCGGCTATCCGGTCATCTGCTCCGATCTCACGCCGTATCAGGGCGATTTTCCGGTCACCCGCGTGGCCAACCGCTACCGCGACTGGACCCGGGCCGTGCGCGACGCCGTCGCGGACCGCGCAACCCTGCGCGCGCAGGGCGACGCGCTGCGCGCCAAGGTGCTGGCCGACTGGATGATGGAAGACCATCTCGATACCTGGCTGAAAGCCTGGCTGCGCTGAAGGCACGATGAGGACGCAGCGTAGCGAGGCTGTTTTTACGCAACACGGCAGGCCAGCGCCATCAGGCCGCTGCTAGCATCAACGCAGAGATTGAGACTCCATTTTCCGTTCCCATGAACAGCCCCATCACCTTGCCAGACACCGACGCGTCCGAAGCACAGAGCGCGGTCATGCAAGCGCACATCGCGCGCCAGCCCATCGTCGACCGCAAACAGCAGATCGTCGGCTACGAGCTGTTCGCACGCGAGAGCGCCACCGCGCAGCAGGCGCCCGCCCATCACAGCGCCCAGAGCGATAGCGTGCTGCTGTTCAACGCCCTGTCCAACATCGGCGCAGAGAGGCTGTTCGGCGAGAAGCTTGCCTTCATCAACTGCGTGGTCGAAGACCTCAAGGCCGAGCATCTCGACATCGTTTTCCCAGATCGCATCGTGCTGGAAGTGCCCCGCATTTACGGCGACGACCCCACCGGCATCGCCGAGGTCGCCGCCCTGCTCAAGCCGCTGCGCGAGCGCGGGTTTCATCTTGCGGCCGGCCCCTTCGCTGCAGCCTCGCTGTATGCCGCCTGGCTGCCGTTTCTCAACTACATCAAGGCGGATGTTCAGAGCCTTTCGGCCAACGTGGCCGTGGCCCTGCAGCGCAAGGCCGAAAGCCAGCGCAATGTGCGTCTGGTCGCCGAAAAGGTGGAAACGCCCGAGCAGTTCAAGACCTATTTTGACGCCGGTTTTCACTTCTTTCAGGGCTATTACTTCGCTCGGCCGCAGACCATCAGCGCCAAGGTCATCAACCCGGCGCACGCCAATGTGCTGCAACTGATGAATCTGGTGATGCGGCAAGCCGAACTGAACGAAATCGAGCAGGTGCTCAAGCGCGACCCGGCGCTGTCCTTCAAGCTGCTGCGCTACATCAACTCCTCGGGCTTCGGCCTGATGTCCGAAGTCACCTCGTTCCGCCATGCCGCGGCCATTCTCGGGTACAAGAAGCTGTTCCGCTGGCTCGCGCTGCTGCTCGCCACCGTGCCCGGCAACGCGGCGTCTCCGGCGATTGCGCGCACCGCCATCACCCGCGGCCGCATGATGGAGCTGTTGGCCAAGGGCACGCTCTCCGACGAAGATGCCGACAATGCCTTCGTGGTGGGCATCTTCTCCATGCTCGACGTCATGCTCGGCGTGCCGATGGAGAAGGCACTGTCTGAAATCACCCTGTCCGATCCCATCGTCATGGCCTTGAAAGACAACACCGGCATTTTCGGCAGCTACCTGCAACTCACCCGCGCCGTCGAGCAACGCGACTTCGACAACATCGACTTCCTTGCCATGGCGCTGGGCATTCAGAGCTGGCGCGTCAGTTCCGTTCACCTAGCCGCGCTCGCCTGGGTGGAAGAGCTGGGCATCTGAACCGTTTTATGCAAGCAGACATCACCGCCAAGCTGTTCCGCGAGGAATACCAGGTCAGCTCCGAGCAGAAGGCCGATCATGTGCTGCACAAAATCATTGAGCGCCACGAGCCGCTGGCCTTGCTGCCGCATGATCGGGCCGAAGAATTCCGCTCGGCCCTGCTGGCGGTCAACCGTCCCAAGCACTGGTTGATCATCGATGAACTCACTCCCGATGGCGGCAACCGCCGACTGGAAAATGGCGCGCCGTTTTTCACCATCGGGCGGTTTGAAGGCGTGTTCGTCGGCTTTCAGTCCAAGCTGATCGAGCGCATCGATTACGAGGGTTATGGCGCCCTGCGCATCGCCTACCCCGATCTCATCTATTACCTGCAGCGACGCAATTTTTTCCGCGTGACCGTCGCGCCGGGCGACCTGAGTACGGTGGACATTCAGCGCCGCGGCGCCAAGCCGCTCTACGGCCAATGCCACGATCTGAGCGTCAACGGCATGCGTCTGCTGGTGCCTCCGGCACTCGACTACGCCTTGACCACTGGCGAATACATTCCCATGCTGCGCTTCAGTCTGGAAGACGTGGAACTGGCGGTCGAGGCGGAGGTGCGTTTTGTCGGGGCGTTGCACGACACCAAAACCCGGCAGCCTATGCGCCAGCTCGGCATTCAGTTTCTGAACATGGCCCCGGCCTTCGAGCAGCGCCTGCAGCAGTATGTCCAGCGGCGCGACCGAGAACTGCTGAGAGACGCGCGGCGCTGAACCGGGCGGCAGCTCGGTGCCGGCCTTGCTGCTACCTGGCTACTGCGGATTCAGCGCCAGCAGGCGCGACATCAGCCCTGGCGGCACGAGCACTTCGGCCAGTGGCGCGAAAACACCATCGCCCTCCACCTCGGAGACCTCGACGATGTGCTGCTCGAACTGCCCCATCTGCGCGTCAAAAACCAGGGGCGCCTGTCCGTGCGCGCGCAGCGGCTGCCCACCCTGCGCGGGCAGAAGCACCATCACCATGGGCAGGGATTGCGCGTCGATCCGCGCATAGCGCAAACCAAAATGAGCTGCCGGCGCGAGCAGAAAGCTTACGCCCGCATCGTCAATCGACTGCAGCCACAAGAAGGGCTGCTCGGTTTGCAGGCCGATGAGCGCAAAGCGCTGCAGGGTCTCGAATCCCGGTAGGGGCGACGACACCGTCCAGATTTGATGTTGCGCGACGGGAAGCAAGCCGAAGCGCGTGGCCACTTCCATTTCCTTGCACGGCGCCGCGCTGGTTTGCGCAAGCGCGCTCGTCGTGACGGATTCAGACAGGGCTGGGCTCAACGCGACTCTCCAGTAGGGGGCAGGTCAACCGGGATGTCAACCGGGATGTCAACCG
>DZDA01000032.1 GCA_022730375.1 Thiomonas intermedia | reverse complement strand
GCCTCCACCCTTGCGCTGCACAAGCTCACCGAGGCCGACGCCCTGCTGCACGAAGGCGTGCGCCGCATCATGGCCGCCTCCGGCGATCTGCCCGAGGCCAGCCATCCGCTCGAAGAAGCGCTGCGCCTGACCGAGACCCAGGCCATGGCCACGCTCGAAGCGGTGGAGAACGGCTTCACCGAAATCGCTGCCATCCGCGCCACGCATGGCGGTTTCATCGACGAGCGCCTCGACCGCCTCGAACAACAGTTCCACACCATTCTCGCCAGCCAGCAGGGGCAGGATCTTGCCGGGCAGCGGCTGAAAAAAACCATCCATCTGCTGCAGGCGGTGGAGCAGCGCATCCGAGCTGCCGTCGAACAACTCGGCCCGCATCTCGAACCGGCGGCCACTGCCGAGGCGTCGGCCCCGGCGGCGGACAGCGCTGCGCCGCTCAACGGGGTTCCCGCCTACGCCGGGCCCTCCTTTGCCCAGGATGACGTGGACGCCCTGCTGCGCGACCTCGGCATCTGAAACCTTCCGCCCACCATCATGGACAACGACATCCTGCTGGAATTTCTCGCCGAATCGCGCGAGCTGCTGAGCCAGGCCCAAGACCAGTTGCTGCGGCTGGAATCCCAGCCCGACGACAGCGACGCGCTCGGCGCCATCTTCCGCGCCTTCCACACCCTTAAAGGCGGCGCCGGTTTTCTCGAAGCGCAGAACATGGTGGACTGGTGCCACCATCTCGAAGACCTGTTCGACAAAATGCGCAGCGGCAAACTGCGCGCCACCGCGCCGATGATCGACGCCATCCTGCGCGCCACCGACGTCATCACCTCCATGCTCGACGACATGGCGAGGGGTGAAAATCCGCCTCCCGGCCCGGCCGCATTGGGCGCAGACATCCAGACTTTCGCCCGCGGCGAAACGCCCACGATGCCTGTGGCGGCCAAGTCGCCCAGTCCCGGCCCCCAGGCCGAGACCGCGCAGCAAGGCCTCTGGGTCACGCAGACCGAGCGCAA
The DNA here is from genome assembly GCA_022730375.1 of Thiomonas intermedia. Taxonomy (GTDB): domain Bacteria; phylum Pseudomonadota; class Gammaproteobacteria; order Burkholderiales; family Burkholderiaceae_C; genus Thiomonas; species Thiomonas intermedia_C. Next base: position 21,825 of record DZDA01000032.1, on the reverse strand, counting down.
CAGCGGCAGCACCGGGCTCTTTGCCGAACGCCGCACCGCCGACGCCGAACCCGGCGGCTCCGCCGCAAACGGCGGCTCCATCACCCAAGACGAATTCGAGCGCGTGCTCGACGGCCTCTATGGCGCCGGCCAGGCGCCCGGCGCCGCACCTGCGGTCGCCGTTGCTGCGCCGGCCAGCCGTACCGCTAACGAGATCACCCAGGACGAGTTCGAGCACGTGCTCGACCAGATTCACGGTGCAGGCCACGCCCCCGGCCAAGCGCCTGCTGCTGCGGCGAAGCCCGAAGCGCACGCCCCGGCGCCAAGAAGCGCCAACAGCAACGGCGCCGCCGCCGAAGAAACCTCCATCCGCGTCGATTCCACCCGGCTCGACCAAGCGATGAATCAGGTTGGCGAGCTGGTGCTGCTGCGCAACCGACTCAGCGCCGCCGTGGGCCGTCTGGCGCAGGAAGACGAAACCCTGGCCCGGCTGGCACGCGAAACCGATCTCGCGGTCAACGATCTGCAGAACACCGTCATGCGCTTGCGCATGCAGCCGTGCAAGCGCCTGTTCCAAAGCCTGCCGCGCGTGGTGCGCGACGCCTCGCGCAGCTTGGGCAAAAAGGTGCGCCTCGACCTCGAAGGCGAAGACGTGGAGATCGACAAGACCGTGGTCGATGCACTCTCTGGCCCGCTCATCCATCTGGTGCGCAACGCCCTCGACCACGGCATCGAAGAGCCTGATGTACGCCGTCAGGCAGGCAAGCCCGAGGAGGCCGTGCTGCGCGTGCTCGCCCGCCATCTGGGCGACAAGGTGCAGATTCTGGTGGGCGACGATGGCCGCGGCATGAACGCACAAAAAATCATGCAGCACGCCATCTCCAAAGGCGTCATCACCGCGCAGGAGGCCGCGCGGCTGTCCGAACGCGAGATGCTCGAACTCATCTTCCTACCCGGCTTTTCCACCAAGGAACAGGTCAGCGAACTTTCCGGCCGCGGAGTGGGCATGGACGTGGTGCGTTCCACCGTCACCTCGCTGCGCGGCCGCATCGACATCGACACCACGCTGGGCAAGGGCAGCACCCTCACGCTGGAGTTGCCGCTGACCATGGCCGTGCTGCCGGTGCTGTATTTCCGGCTGCGGCGCGAAACCTACGCCCTGCCGGTGGCGGCCATCGAAAACCTGCTCGCCATCGACCCCGAGCAGGTGCACTCCATCTCCGGTCGGCTCATGGCGCAGGTCGATGGCAACCGCGTCGTGCCCTACATCGACCTGGGGGCTTTGCTGCAAGACCGCCCGATCGATCTGCACAAAGACCAGAGCGAAGGCATTCTCATCGAGCAGGGGCTGCTGGTGGTTTCCGAGGCCATGGGCACCGAAGACTCGGTGGTCAAGCCGCTGGACATCTCCACCAACGACACCCTCTACCAGGGCGCCACCATCTCGGGCAACGGCGAGGTGGTGCTCATTCTCGACGGCGCCGCGCTGGCCCGGGTGCAACGCAAGAGCTGACCCACTGACCCATCATGGACAACCAATCTCTCGACACCCTGCGCCGCGACTTCATCGCCGTGGCCGACGCCACCTACGCCTTTCAGGGCGCGCTGAAAAAACGCCTGCGCGAAATCGACCGCAAGGCGCTCAACGCCCAGGTGCTGGTCAAGCGCCACGGCAAAGAACTCGCCGGATATGGCGTAGTGGCCCAAGCCTTCCGCGAAGGCGCGCAGGCCATGCAGACCTCCGCCGAGCAGGTGCAAAAGCTCATCAACCCGCTGATGCTGCACTTCATGGAAACCCTGCGCGAAGTGCATCAGATGGAGAGCCTGCGCCACATCCACAACGCCGCCACCGCGCATTGCCCCTCGCTGGCCGAGCGCATGCGCCAGCACGCCGACATGCACGACCGCCACGCCGCGGGCAGCCGCCGCGCCGGTCTGGCGCTCAATACCGCGCTCGACCGCTTTCAGTCCGTCATTGCCGAGCTCGACTATGTGGTGGTCAACGGCCGCATCGAAGCGGCGCTGAAAGGCGCGATCAACGCGCCGCTGGCGCAGGTCTCGCTGGAAATGGACCGCTCCGTCACCGGCGTGCAAGACCTGCTGCGCACCTACCGCGAACAAATTGAAAGGATCATCGAATGAAATCTCTGCAATTTTTCAGCCAGGGCAACCACCACTGGAACATTATTTATGACCAGGACGAGCGCCGCGTCATCGACTCCAACGTCTATGCCCTGAGCGTGGACGAGCAGACCCTGATCCTCGATCCGGGCGGATTCGAGATCTTCCCGCAGGTGTTCAGCGCCTTGGTCGAAGTCGCCCCGCCCGGCTCGCTCAAAGCCGCCTTCGTCAGCCATCAAGACCCCGACATCGCCTCCAGCCTGCCGCTGTGGAACGCCTGCAGCCCCACCATCGCCTGGTATGTGCCCAAGCTGTGGAGCGGCTTCATCCGCCATTACGGCGCGCTCGATGCCGATTTGCGCGACATTCCCGATGAAGGCGGCGAAATGACTCTGGGCTCCGCCCGGCTGCAGTTCGTCCCTGCACATTACCTGCATTCCTCGGCGAACTTCCACGTCTATGACGCCTTCGCCAAGGTGCTGTTCTGCGGCGATGTGGGCGCGGCGCTGCTGCCCGCGGGCCATGCGCCCTTCGTCGATCGCCGCAACATCGAATCACCCGCCGCGTTCGACGAGCACATCAAGTCCGCCGAGTATTTCCACAAGCGCTGGATGCCGTCGATGGCCGCCAAGCGCAACTGGTGCGAGCGTGTCTCGAAGATGGACATCGACTTTCTCGCCCCGCAGCACGGCGCGATTTACACCGGCCAGAACGTCAAGCGCTTCATTGACTGGTTCGACGCGCTCAAGGTCGGCTCGGCCGTCGAGTAAGCCCGCACCCTATCCCATCCCCCAATCTCTCTTTCGCACGCATCATGGACGCCACCTCCCTCCACTATCTGCAACAAGCCTTAGAGCCGCTCGACAGCCTGGAAATGCTGGCCGAGGCCGACGCCGCCATGGAAAACGGCGTGTTCTACATGAACCGCACCGCGCGCGAAACCATGGATCGGTTTCACGCCACCCTCAACGGCGCCATCAACGCCACCCATCGCGGCGCCGATGTGCGCAACGCCCTGCACCACTCCATTCACCAGTTCCACAAAGACCCGGAGCGCATCCGCGCCATCCTGCGCCGGCTGGCCGATGGCAGCCTGGACAAGCATGTGCAGGAAATGGCCGTGGGCAAGGTGACCTTCGCGCTCATTTTTGTCGCGGTGCGCGACCCCGCCGGGCAGGTCATCGCGTTTCACGCCAGCTGGCGCGATGTGTCGCACCTGAAAGACGTCAGCGCCGTGAGCGACCGCCTCAAGGAAGTGGTCAGCACCCTCAACAGCGCTGCGGGCGACATCGGCCAGTCCATGACCTCGGTCGATACCGCCATCGGCAATGTGGGCCGCGCCATTACCGGCAACGGCATGGCGGTGGCGCAACTTCAGGAGCAGGTCAACGCCATCAGCGCCATCGTGCGCAATATCCGCGAAATTTCCTACCAGACCAATCTGCTCGCGCTCAACGCCGCCATCGAGGCCGCTCGCGCCGGCGAGCATGGCCGCGGCTTCGCCGTGGTGGCCGACGAGGTGCGCAACCTCGCCCGCCGGGTGCAGGCAGCCACCGCCGAGGTCGAAGCCAATACCACCGCCATCGGCCAGCAGGCCCACGACATCGCCGCCACCAGCGCCAGCTCGGGCAAGGAACTCAATCTGGTGCAGTCGGTCGTGGTGCGCATGAACAATCAGGTCAGCAAAATGCAGACCGACGCCACCCGCATGATGTTGCAGTCGGCGCAGGAAGATCACAAAGACTTTGTCATTCAAATCCTTTTCGAAGCCGCAAAGGACAAGCAGGCCATGCCGCCCACGGAAGTCAGCGACCACCACAACTGCCGCCTGGGCAAGTGGTACGACAGCCAGGGCTTGGCGACGTTTGGCGGCCTCTCCGCCTTCCGCGCGCTCGAAGCGCCGCATGCGCAGATTCACGCCACCGCGAAGCAACTGCTCGAGGCCGTGCACAGCGGTCAGCGCGATCAGGTGGCGCGCCTTTCCAGCTCGCTCAGCGATCAGGAAGATCTGATCATCGACCGCCTGCAAGTGCTGAGCGAAGCCATCGAGTCGCAGAGCAAGGCGGGCTGAAGCCCTGCCCAACCCGACAACCGGAGACAGTCAGTGGAACCCGACAGCCCCGACATGGCCGCCATCGTGGATGCAGACGCATCCTCCCCCTCCCAACCTCCCCCACTGCGTGGAGGAGGAGAAAACACCCAACCTCCCCCGCTGCGTGGAGGAGGAGACGACCAGACTCCCTCTCCACAGGGTGGGGAGGGTTGGGGTGGGGAGGGTGGCCGTGAGAAAAAACAAACGTCGATCAACGCAGGCGCTCAAATCCCCGCTCAAGTCCCCTCAGGCGGACTGCTGGAGCGCGTGCGCGAAGACCGCGAGCGGGTGCTGCAAGCCGTGCTCGACCTGCTCAGCGGCCACGGTGACGGCAAGCTGCGCGACATCGACCTGATCGATGCCGACGATTGGGCGCAGAAGCTCGGCGGCGTGCGGCAGATGTTGCTGCACGGCGTGGACGCGCTGCGCACCACCACCCAGTCGCTCGCGTTCGCCGAAAGCCGCACCGCCGGCTTTGACCACGACATTCACGGCCTGTCGCAGCGGGTGGGCGATATGGCGGCACGGCTGCAAAGCGCCGCGCTGCAAACCCACACCGCGCAAACCCAGCTCGACGATCTGCAGAGCGGCGTGGAAGCCACCCATACCTCAGTCGAGCACAGTGAAAAAGCCATCACAACCACCCTCGAAGAAGTGGCCGATGTGTCGCGCTTCATCGAAAGCACCGAAACCAAGCTCACCGGCTTTGTCGATGCGGTTCGCTCAGTGGAAGCGCTGACTGCGGGCATCAGCGAAATCGCCTCGCAGACCAATCTGCTGGCGCTGAACGCCGCCATCGAGGCCGCTAGAGCCGGCGAACACGGGCGCGGCTTTGCCGTGGTCGCCGACGAGGTGCGCAACTTGGCGCGCAAGACCGCCCGCATCACCCACGAAATCGAAGACCTCACCCACAGCCTGCGCGACCAGTCGTCCGACGTCGGCACTGATATGGCACGCTCGGTGCAACGGGTGCAGCGTGTTGGCGCGCTGGTTACCGATACCGGCGAAACGCTGGTTGAGGTCAAGAGCATGATCGGCAAGGTACGCACCGTCACCGCCGAGCAGACCGGGCTGATGCGCCAACTGGTCAGCGACGCCGACCGCCAGCGCCAGGGTGCCGAACAGGCCGCCGCGCTGATGCAGGTGCTGGTGCAACGCTTCGAGGCCATGATGACCCTCATCCGCACTTCGCGCGAGCAGCTCAAGACCGGCGTCACCGCCGTGTCGAAGTGGCCCGATGCCGCCGTCACCCTGCGCGTCTCGCTGGCCATGCACTACCAGTGGATCGGCCAGCTGCTCACCGCAGCGCAGAAGCAGGAGAAGGTGGACATGGATGTGTCGAACTTCCACGGCTGCTTCTTCGGCAAGTGGTATTTCGGCGCCGGCGCGGGCTACTTCGGCAGCGACGCGGGCTTTGTCGGCGTCGATTCCGTCCACCAGGACGTGCACCGCACCGGCCAGGCGCTGGTCGAAGCCATCCGCACCGACAACACCGCGCGCACCACCGAGCTGGCCGCCCGGCTGGAAGCCTTGAGCGACACCATCACCGACCGTCTGGAAGCGCTGATGCGCCAGATTCCCTGATTCATACATTGCAGCCCACAGGACACCCACCATGAATTCCTCCGTATTGCAAGAAGTCGACGAACGCTCCAATCTCGCTGGCACCAACAAATTCGAGCTGCTGCTGTTTCGCCTTGGCGAAGAGCCGCAATCGTCGCGGCGCGAGCTGTTCGGCATCAATGTGTTCAAGGTGCGCGAGGCGCTGGTGATGCCGCAGGTCACCGTCATGCCCGGTGCGCCCAAGCATGTGCTGGGCGTGGCCAATATCCGCGGCCAGATCATCCCCGTCATCGACCTGCCGGCCGTGGTCGGCTGCGTGCCCAAGACCGGGCTGAACATTCTGGTCGTCACCGAGTACGAGCGCTCGGTGCAGGGCTTCGCGGTGGAAGAGGTTGAAGAAATTGTGCGGCTGGAGTGGAGCAAGGTGCTGTCGGCCGAGGCCAATGCGGTGGGCGGCATGGTCACCAGCATCGCCCGGCTGGAAGACGATCAGACCACCCGGCTGGCGCTGGTGCTCGACGTGGAAAAGGTGCTGCGCGATGTGCTGCCCTCGCGCGTGCATGAGGTGAAAGACACCCACAATATGGGCCCGGCGCTGGGGCTCAAGCCCGGCGCGGTCATTCTCACGGCCGACGACTCCTTCGTGGCCCGCACGCAGATCGAGAAGGCCTTGCAGGCATTGCACGCGCCTTTCGTCAGCACCAAGACCGGCAAGGAAGCCTGGGAGCGTCTGCAAACCCTGGCAAACGAGGCCCGCGCCGAAGGCAAGCGAGTCGAAGACAAAGTGCAGCTCGTGCTCACCGACCTGGAAATGCCCGAGATGGACGGCTTCACCCTCACCCGCCACATCAAGCAGGACGAGCGTTTCAAGAACATTCCGGTGGTCATCCACTCCTCGCTGTCGGGCTCGGCCAACGAAGACCATGCCCGCAGCGTGGGCGCCGATGCCTATGTGGCGAAGTTCGTCGCCGACGAGTTGGCGCAGACCATCCGCAAGGCGATTGCCGCGCACGCCTGAACGCGCCCGTTTTTTCATTCAAGCGGATTGACCGATGGATACCACGCCCACAACGTCGCCAGCAGAACCCAGCAGCACCTCCCCGGCGGAATTTCTGCAGCACTTGCTCACCCAGCGCCCGGTCGACCTGCGGCAAGCGGCTCCCCAAGGCTGCGGCGCGGGCCTGGACGAATTCCTCGCCCTGGTCACGCATCTGGTGGACACCACCACGCACAACGCCACCGGCGTGGCCTACGGCATTGCGCGCATCAGCTTCGAGGCGCGCACCGCCACGCAGGACGCGCAAAGGCATGCGAAGGAGCAGACCGAGCGCATCGGCGCCATGGGCGAAAGCCTGGAGACCTTCGTGCGCGGCATCGTCGGGGTGCAGGGCCAGACCGAGGCGTTGCGGGCCGATTCGCAAAGCATCACCTTGTTGAGCACGCGCGGCGCGCGTGAGTCGCATGAGGCCAATGCGGTGTTCGAGCAACTGGCGCAGACCACAAGCCGGAACCAGACCGAAATTCAGGCGCTCGGCAAGGGCTTTGCGCAAGTCACTGCGGTCACGCAGGTCATCAAAGACATCGCGCAGAAAACCAGCCTGCTGGCGCTCAACGCCAATATCGAAGCCGCCCGCGTGGGCGAGGCTGGGCGCGGCTTTGCCGTGGTGGCCGAAGAAATCCGCAAGCTGGCGATGAACACGCAGCAATCGGTGCAGAGCATCGCCACCTTCGCCGCCGAAGTCAGCCGCAGCTTGCAGGTGGTCACGCAATCGACCACGCAGTTCGCCGCGCAGATGGACAGCGGCAAGGCGCTGGCCACGGCCATGTCGGCCAATTTCCAGGACATCGCCCGCAACATCGAGGCGATGAATTCCGGCGTGAACAAGGTTTACACCCAGCTCGGTCACGAGGTGGACGCCGTGCGCGCCATCAGCGGCCAGTTTGCCGCACTGTCCAGCACGGTACAGGCCAGCGCCAACCAGACCATCGCCTCCAGCGAGCGCATTGCCGATGAAGTGCAGCAGTCGCTCAACGCCAGCCAGACCTTGTTCGAGGCGGCCACGCAATTCGTCACCGCCTCGAAGACCAGTCAGGTGATGCGCGACCTCGACGCCGTTTGCAAAGAGATCGAGGCCGCCCTTGCCCAGGCGCTGGCCAGCGGCGCGCTCACCGAGCAGGCGCTGTGGGACGAAAAGTACGAGCCGGTGCCTGGCGCCAACCCGCAGAAATTCCGAACCCGCTTCACCGAGTTCATCAAAAGCCGCATTCAGCCCATCGAAGACGCCTGGCTGGGGCGCAGCGAGCATTACCGTTTTACGCTGCTGGTGGACCGCAACGGCTACGCCGCGGCGCACAACAGCGTGTTTGATCGCCCGCTGACCGGCGACTACGCGACCGACCTCGCGGGCAACCGCTCCATGCGGCTGTTCAACGACCCGGTGGGTCTGGCCGCAGCGCAAAACACCAACCCCTATCTGCTGCAGGTCTATGCCCGCGATACCGGCGAGATCATGCAGGAGCTGTCGCGCCCGGTCAACGTGGGCGGCCGTCACTGGGGCGCGGTGCGGCTGGCGTTTATTTGAACCCTGTCGTCTGATCCCCCTGCGCTTTGTCATTTTTTCCGCTGTTGCACCTCTTTCCGCGGGCGGGGCCTCCTTGATCACCGCGCGCGAGGTGTTGTAATGCTGGCCAGCATTCATCAACTCATCGCATGCCTCACAACACCCATTTCCAGACCGACCGACGCCGCATCTTGATTGCGGTGCTCATCGCCAATTTGTTGCTGGCCGCGGCCATTGGCGTGGTGCTTTGGGTGAGCTGGGAGCGCAACCGCAACGGCATCGAGCAGATTCTGCAAAGCGAGGCCGCGTTCTGGGCCGACGCGATGAACCAGCGCTTCGACCAGCTTCAGACCACTTGCACCGTGGCGCAGCGGCAGCTTCACGACAACCCCGATCTGCTGCAACAGCCGGGGCCGTGGCTGAGCGAGATGAGCGCGCTGATGCCCTTCATCGACGGCGTTTCCCTGGTCTCGCAGACCGGCGATGTGCTGGCGCTTGAACCGAGCCGTGCCGCCCCGCCGCAGGCCAGCGCCGCCTTTTCTGCCCCGCCGGGCTTTCAGCAGGCCCTGTCCACACCGGGCCGGATTCAGATCGGGCTGGCCCAGCCCGATCCGCTGACGCCACAACAACGCATCACCCCGGCCCGCTGCGCGCTGACCTTGCACAAAGGCGCGCCAGTTCATAAGCGCCCCCAGGCCGCCGCTTTGCAGCGGCCGCCCCCCGAGGGGGATGAGAAAACTTGGGGCGGCCCTGCGTTTTCTCCCGAGGTCATGCTGATTTTCGATGTGGGTCTGGAACGGGCGCTGAAAAATCTGCAACACACCTTGTCAGGCTTCGACGACAAGGGCCGCTGGGTGCCGGCGGTGGGCCTGCTGCGCAGCGACGGCCATCTGCTCGCGCGGCTGCCTGCGCCGCTGGCGCACACCCGAGCCTCGCTGGAGAAAGCACCAGCGAGCGGGGTGCTCGCGCGCTTGATCGCCGAACACCCGCAGCAGACGCATGGCGTTTTCCTGGGGCCGGTGCAGGCGGTCGGCGGCGCCAGCACCCTGGGCGCCTGGCAGCGACTGGGCGCGCATTCGGTCATCGCCTTCACCAGCCTGCCGGCCAGCGTGCTCACCGGGCGGTGGTGGCGCCAGACGTGGCCCATGCTGACCGGCTGGGCGCTGTTGCTGCTGATGCAACTGTTCGGCGGCTTGCTGATCAACCGCAGTTTGGAGCGCCAGCACCGGCTGGCCCAGATCAATGCCGCGCTGGCGCAGGCCAGCCAGGTCGTGGCCGAAGCCCCGGATGAAACCACGCTGTTCCAGCGCATCTGCGACATCAGCGCAGACGCCGGAGGCATGCAACTGGCCTGGATCGGCCAGCCCGATGTCGGCGGACAGGCCAAGGTGCTTGCCGCCGTCGGCAAGACCGGCTATCTCGACGGGTGGTCGCTCTCCATCCATGCCGATCAGATCAGCGGCCAGGGGCCGTTCGGCAGGGTCTGGCGCGGCGCCGATCCCATTTATGTGCACGACAAAGCATCCGCCCAGCTGCTGGTGCCCTGGGCGGAGCGCATGAAGCAGTTCGGTCTGCGCACCATGGCCGCCCTGCCGGTGCTGCGGCAAAACCGGCTCTACGCGGTGTTCAGCATTTACCGCGACAGCCGCGCGCGCATCACCCGAGATCAGCGCAATCTGCTCGAAGAACTCGCGCGCAGCCTGGGCCGCGGGCTCGATCGTCTGCAACTGGCCGAGGCCGAACGCAAAGAGCGCGAAAGCCGCCAGCGCCAGCAGGAACTGGTGCGCGGGGTGATGGCGCAGATCGACATTCTGATCAGCGCGCGCAACGACGCCGAAGTGCTGGAGAGCGCCTGTACCCGCCTGCTCGAAACCGGCCTGTTCGCCGCCGTATGGGTCGCCCAGCCTGATGCGCACGAGCGCGTGCACCCGCTCGCTGCCGGGGGTAATGCGATGGACACGCTGTCCGCCCAATCTCCGCCGCTGATGGTCAGCTCCAGCCAAACCCACGCCCTGGCCCGCGCCTGGCACACCTCGGAAGAAGCGCAAGAGACCGACCCGCACTCGCCCTTGCTGCAACCCTGGGCCGAGTATGCCCTGCCGGGCTGGCAACCGCTCGCCCTGGCCTTGCCGCTGCGCCGCAACGGCGGGCGCTGGGCGGCGCTGGTGCTGGTGCTGTTCAACGGCGACGATCTGGACGAGGGACTGCACGGCCTGTTGCGCCGGGTGGGCAAGCTGATCGAGCAGGCGCTGGGCGAAATCGACCTCAAGGCCGATCTGGAAGCCGAGCAGGCGCAGCAGCGGCACCTCGCCCGCCACGACGCCCTCACCGGTCTGCCCAACCGCCTTGCCCTCGAACACCATCTGCCGCTGGCCATGGCCCGTGCGCGGCGGCACAAAAACCTGCTGGTCGTCGGAGTGATGGATCTCGATGATTTCAAGCCGGTCAACGACACCCATGGCCATGCCGCGGGCGACCAGCTTCTGCGTCAACTGGGTGGGCGCCTCAAGGCCGCCGTGCGCGAGACCGACCTGGTCGCGCGGCTGGGCGGCGACGAGTTCGTGCTGGCGCTCGAGGGCGTGGCGCAGGCCAGCGATCTGCCCATCGTGCTCGACCGCATTCACGGCGCCGTCGAAACCCCGTTCGACCTGGGCGACGGCGTGCTGGCCAAGGTGGGCATGAGCCTGGGCGTGACGCTTTACCCGGCCGACGAGGCGCAGGCCGAGGTGCTGCTGCGCCACGCCGATGCCGCGCTTTACGCCAGCAAGGCGCACAAGGCCGATCGCACCAGTTGGTGGCGGATCTGGGGCGATGGCCTGGAGCGGGCTGCCGACAAACCCGCCGACTTGCCCATTCATGTCGACCCCTACGGCGAAACCGCCCGCCGCCTGCTCGGCCTGATTGGCGACCTGCTGGCGCGCAACGCCGAGACTTTCGTCGAGCGCTTCTATTCCACCCTGGGCCAAGACCCGGAATCGGCCGCGCTGCTCGCCGCCCTCTCCCCGGAAGAAAACACCGATCTGCGCCGCCAGCAGCATGCCCGCGTGCTGCAAATCCTGCACCCCGACCTGTCGGCCGAAACCCATCAGGAAGAAGCGCGCCACACAGGCGCCATTCACGCCTTGGTGGGGGTCAGCGCTGGATCGCTGGTCAACAGTTTCAGCTGGTATCTGCAAAACCTGCACGACCTGCTGAGCGAAGCCCCGGTGCGCAGCGCTGATCGTGCCGTGCTGGCTCAAGTGAGCACCGCGCGCCTGCAGCGCGAACTGCAATGGCAGAGCGAAGGGGCGCAGGCCCAGCGCGAGCAATATCAACAGATGCTGTTCGGGCTGGAGCAGATGCAGCCTGAACTGACCCAATGGGCCGATCTGGCTCACACCGTGCTCGAATCGGTCACCGCCCTGCCCGGCATCGCGGGCACGGTGATCTACAAACCCGACGCGCAGGGGCATTTCATCCCCGAGTTCACCGCGGGCGCATTTGACGACTACTGGCAGGCGCTCGATGCGGTGGCCATGGCCAATCTCGACATCGACCCGCAAAGCCCCTTCGGCCTCACTCCGCACCCGCGCTGCTGGCGCAGCGAGCAGATCGAGACCAACGCCAGCTATGTCACCGATCCGCGCATGGCGCCCTGGCGCGCGGTGGCGCACAGCGTCGGCGTGCGCAGTTCGGCCGCCGTGCCGGTGAAAGACAACCGCGGCCGCATGCTCGCCGTCATGGGCCTGTACGGGCGTTACCCCGGCCAGTTCGAAACGCAGAGCATGCACAGCTTCCTTCGCGGCATCGAACAACTCTTCGAACGCGGGCTTTACGGTCTGATGACCCGGCGCGAAGCCGCCCCCATGCCCCTGCACGACCGCCGCGCCTGGCGCCACCGCCTGTTCAGCGGCGGTCTGGAAATGCACTATCAACCCCTGGTCGATCTGCACACGGGCGAGCCCACCGCCATGGAAGCCCTGGCCCGGTTGCGGCTCGAAGACGGGCGGCTGATCAGCCCGGGGCAGTTCCTGCCCTCCTTCGGCGCCTCCGAGCTCACCCGCCTGTTCACCCTCGGCCTGGAGCAGGCGCTGAACCAACTGGCCCAATGGGATGCCGCGGGTCAGCAGCTCGATCTGTCCATCAACCTGCCGCTCGAAGTCTTGCTCATGCCCGAATGCGCCCGCTGGGTGGCCGACGCGCTGCGCGCCCGGCACATCGCGCCTGATCGGCTGCGGCTGGAAATTCTGGAAGACGCCGACTTCCAGAACGACGCCGAGCGCGACCGCGCGGTGCGCAGCCTTTCCGCCACCGGCGCGCAGCTGGTGATGGACGATCTGGGCAGCGGCTACAGCAGTCTGCTGCGGCTGCGCACCCTGCCTTTCCACACGGTGAAAATCGACCAGGGACTGGTGCGGCAGATTCCCTCCGAGACTGAAGCCGAAGCAGACGGCATGATCGGCTTCATCGGCGCCTTGGTCCACATGACCCAGGCGCTCGGCCTGAAAGTGGTGGTCGAAGGGCTGGAAACCCCGGCGCTGGTGGAGGTGGCCGCGGTATTGGGCGCTGATTATGGCCAGGGCTACGCCCTGGCGCGGCCGATGGCAGCAGCCGACGTGCCCGCCTGGCTGCAGACCTTCCGCTGGCGCACCCAGGCCTCGTCGCCCCAAACCCGCCTGGGCCAGCGCGCGCAGCAATGGGTGCGTGAAAATGCGGAACGCAACCGCGCCGACTGAAGTCGGACCGCCCGCGCCATAACGGCCGCTTGAAGAAAGACAGTATTTGAAGTCGCCCAAAGCCGTCGAAAATCCGCCTTAATTTGTACGGCACATTGCCGTATTATTGAGCCGGAGGATAAATTCATGCCCGCCGCCATTTCTACTGCCCGTCTCGAAGCCCGAATCAGCACCGATCTGCATGCGATGCTCAAGCGTGCCGCTGAACTTCAGGGGCGCACCATGACCGATTTCGTGGTGTCCGCCGTGCAGGACGCCGCGCAACGCGCCATCGAGCAAGCCGAAGTCATCCGTCTGTCTATGGCCGATCAGGAATGTTTCGCGCAAGCGCTGCTGTCGCCGCCGAAACCAGCCCCCGCCTTGGAGCGCGCTTTTAGCCGCCGCAGCAAGCTCTTGCGCGCTGAATGAGCCGCGCCCCGTTCCAGCTCGCGCCGCTCGATGCCGGGCATGACCGCGTCGCGTTCAACAGCGCTTCGGAGCCGCTGAACCGCTACCTGCGCGAGCAAGTCACCCAGGACATTCGTCGCCGCATCGCTGCCTGTTTCGTGGCGCTGGCTGACGAGCAGCGCATCGCGGGCTACTACACCTTGGCCTCGGCAAGCCTGCTGCTGGCCGATCTACCGGCGGGCGCCGGCAAGAAGCTGCCGCGCTATCCCACCGTGCCCGCCGTTCGTATGGGCCGCTTGGCAGTCGACCAGGCATTCAAGGGCCAAGGTCTTGGCGCTGCGCTGCTGGCTGACGCGCTCGACCGCGCTGCCCGTTCGGAGATTGCCGCCTTCGCCCTGATGGTGGACGCCAAGGACGAGGCGGCCGCGGCTTTCTACCGACATCACGGCTTCATAGCCTTGCCAGACTCGCCGCTTACCCTGTTCCTGCCGCTGGCGACCGTCCAGCGCTTCTGAAACGCGCCCTCGGCGTACTTTGCATTGCATTTTTTGAGGCGACGCCAGCGAGGCCAAAAAACTTACCCCCAAAGCGTGAAGTAGCGCAGCGCGCTCTTGGGCAGGCTGCCGCCGGCCTTGGCGCCATCGCAGGGCACGGCGAATTCCACCCGTTTGCGCCCCGCCTGCTTGGCCCGCAGCAGTGCGGCGTCCACGCGCTGATAGATCGCGGCGAAGTCTTCGTCCGGGCACAGTTCGGCCACCCCGGCGCTGAAGCTCAGGGGAATGCGCCGCCCCGCGCTGTCCTGCACCAGGGTCTGTTCGCTAAACGCAACCAGCAGCCGCTTCACCACGACGAGCGACTGCTGCACCGGCGTGTCGGGCAGGATGAGCATGAACTCCTCGCCCCCCATGCGCGCCACGCGGTCGCTCGGCCGAACCAGCCGTTTGGCCAGCACCACCAGCGCCTTGAGCACGGCGTCGCCGGTATCGTGGCCGTGGGTGTCGTTCACCGACTTGAAGTGATCGAGATCGAGCAGCGCCAGAGTGAGAGTCTGGCCCTGGCGCACAACCCGCGAGTGCATCCGGTTGAACTCGGCGTCCAGCCCGCGGCGGTTGAGCGCGCCGGTGAGCGGGTCTTCCTGCAATTGCTGGCTGACCTGCTCCAGTTCGCCTTCGAGCGAGCGGATGCGCTCCTGCGCTGCCTGCGCTTGGCGCTGCGCCTCGGCCAGATGCACGCCGAGCTCGCCGCTGCGCTGCTGCATATTGCGGCTGTCGTCGAGCACGTCCTGCGCCAGCCCGCGGATTTCGTCCCACTCGCGGCTGCTCTGCAATTGTTCCAGCCGGGCTTCCATGCGCTGGTTGTATTCGCCGCCCTCGGCGGCGTAGTCGCCCAGCTTGCGCACCAACAGATCGATCAGCGCCTTGGCGGTGTGGTGCGCGTCGTTTTCGCTCTTGCGCAGCACGCTGTGGCGCACCAGCAAATCGCGCACGGCGTTCTGCGCCGATTCGATGCTTTCGGGGGCGAGCGGCGTCTGCAATTGCTCGCGGATGGCCGCGGCCTGCACGCCCACCCAGGCCTGCGGCGCCAGATCGCCGAGATGATCGAGCAATAGCCGCGCCAGTTCGGTCAGGCCGTTGCGCACCGCGTCTTCGGTGGTTTGCTCGCGGTCGATGGCGAGCCAGACTTCGCGCGCCTGCGTGCCCAGGTCGGCCGCCTGTTTGGAGTTTTCCGCCGCCGCCATCAACTCACGCAGCAGGCGCTGCGCGGTGTCGTGCGCGCAAAAGGGGCGCACGCCAAATTTGAGGGTTTGCAGCCAGAGTTCGCGCCACTCGCCGCCTTCACGGTTCGCAGCGTCGTCGCGGGTTTCAATGGGGGTGGACGCGCTCTGACTGCCGCTGCGCGCGGGCAGCGCACTCCAGCGCTCCAACAGTTGCTCCAACTCGTGCCACTTGGCCTGCGCCGTGGGCAAGGCGGCAAGACGGTCGAGTTGCTGGCGTTTTTGCAACTGGGTCAGCCCGCTCTGCGAGCGCTCCCATTGCTCAAGCAGCCGGGGCAGCGCACGGCCCCAATCCGGGTCTTCCGGAGATGGCTCTGCGGAGGGAACCGCTGCGCCATTCTGCAGACCTTCAAAAATGCGGCGGTAGTTGTCCGGGGTGGGCTGCAGCTTGAGTTCGAGCAAGCGCTTGAGGGTGGCGCGCGCCTGGTCGGAAATGGTGGGCATGTGAATCAGTGTTGTCAATGTCGTTTGAACCGAATCGTATTGCAGCCGGGTCAAGGTAAATGTAAAGCCGGTGAGTCTTTTTGCTCGCCGCCCGCTTCCAGCCGCCAGAGCCAAGCGAGCAACTCCGCCACGGCGGTGTAGAGCGCGGGGGGAATTTGAGTGTCGAGATCGACCGCCATGAGTAGTTGCACCAACTGTGGCGACTCGTGCACATACACCCCCGCCTCCTTCGCCCGGGCGACGATGGCTTCGGCCACCAGACCCTGCCCCTTGGCGACGACTTCCGGCGCGCCCGCGGCATCGGCGTCATAGCGCAGGGCGACGGCCTGCCGCAGTTCAGCGCGCTGTGGCGGCTTGGCTGGCCGGTCGGCACTCATTCGGTAGCTCCATGAGCAAACGAGCCAAGCTGCACGCCGCCGACCTCCAGCCCGGCTGACTGCAGCGCCGCGCGCAATTGGGGCAGCGCCGCGTCGATGCGCTCCTGCGCCTGCGGGCTGCGCCGCAGCAACAGATCGACGCGGTTGCCGTTGAGTTGCAGACGAGCCTGCACTTGACCCAGCTGCGGCAGTTCAAGTTCGACCTGGGTGCTCCATGGGCGCTCGGCGGCCGTACCCTGCCGACGGCTGCTGTCTTCGGGGTCGGGTCGCAGGCTCCAGCGCGCGGTCTGGCCGGGCCACAACAGCCCTTCCCAGACGATCTGGCCTTGCATCAGCGTCTGCAACTGCTGCTGTACCACGCCATGCAATTCGGCAGGCAGTCGTGCGGCCAATGTTGCCGGATCGCTCGCCGCCTGCGGGCCCGCCTGGACGGTCTGGTAAGCCGCCAGGGCCGCATGGCGCGGGGCCGATGCAGGTTGCGTGAAGGGTATCGCCGCGGACGCCGGGTTGGGCTGGGCGCTGACGCCATGCTCAGCTTGGGCGGTGGATGCAGCAGGAGACGGGGGCGTTGCCGTGGCGGTTTGCAGCAAGGGCGAGAGCTTGCCCTGCGGCTGCGTCAGCAAGGTCGACAGGGGCTGCTGCCCCTGCGCCCAGGCGCCCAGATGGCTTTCGTAAAACAGGCCGCTGTTGCTCAGCGCGCTCGCCAGCAGTTGCGCGGCCTGCTGGGGCGGCTGGGCGGGGTTGGACCAGACCGGCGCGGCTGCAGCCGTCGCGGCGCGGGCGTCGGCGCCAAGTACTCTGGCATTCGCGCTGGTTCCCGCTGTGGCATTCGCAGCAGAAGCGCTGGCAGATGCCTGCATTTGTTGCAGCAGACCGAGCAACTGCCCCGGGCCGGACAACTGCGACTGGGCGGCTGCCTGCGCCGCCTGCTGCGGCGCGAGCAGAAATTGCGGCTGGCCACCCTGCGATCCCAGGTAAATCAGCGGCAGGCGCGCGCCAACCTGGGGCGCGGCTCCGGGCAGAGTGGCGTTCACCAGGGCGTTGCCCAGCCGCAGCAAGACTTGCGTTTGCAGCCGCCCATCGGCGGCGGCCGTCGCCAGGTTGGCCGCAGCGGGCGTGGCGCTCTGCACCTGAACCACCTCGGCCTCGAACGCGGTGCCCGGCGCGGCGGCAAACGCCGTCGGTTCGGCCCGGGCAGCGCCCGTCGTCCCGGCGGGCGTGACCGACGGAACGCCGCCGAGGATTTGAGCCGGGTTCATACCCTCTTAGACAGGCTCTTGGCGCAGGTGAATGATGAGTTCCGCCTCGGCCTCGCTCAGGCCGCAACGCTCGGCAATCTCGCGCACGGGCATGCCCTGGCGGGCCAGGGCGCGCACCTGCGCGCCCACGGCGTCGGTAGAAGTCGCAGCGGCGGGTTCGTGGAGCACGGGCAGGTCGGCGGGCTCGGCGGAGCTGGGCGCAGGAGCTGGCGGAGGTTCGGAGGGCGGCGATGGAGTGGGTGGAGGAACGGCGGCTTCTGGGCGCGGCGCCAGCGTGAACAGCGCCGAAGGCGGCGGGGTGGCGGCATCGCGCTCCTGCTCCAAGGTTTGCACGCGCAGTTGCAGGCGGTGAACCTCATCGCGCGTTGCCGCCAGCAGGTCGAGCATGCGCTTGAGGGTAAAGGTCAGTGCGATCTGCAGCGCCACGATCAGCGCGGCGAAAACGAGGAGGATGAGGGTCATGGCGGCGCGGGGATCGGAGAAAGGTCAGAGGGTGTGAATGAATCCGGCGTGGCCGAGCAGCGCGTCCAAATCGTCCAAATGCCCCCGGTCAAGGCGCAAAGCACAGCCGAGCCCGTCGGCACGGCGCTCAATTACGACACCGAGTGCAACGCCGAGCGGGGGTGTTTTGGCGCGAGAAGCGGACATGGCGGATTCGCTCACACCCTCTCAGGCACGGTCGTCGATATGCCGCCCCCGAGTGGCGTCGGGATCGGGCGTTTCGGTCGGGGCGGCGTCTGGCGCTGCGGGAGGCGCAGAGCCCGAGGGGGAATGGCTAGCGGACGGCGGGCGATCAGGGGAATCGCGCCGCCCCCGCCCGCCGCCATCGGGCAGGCGCGAGACCGGATCGTAGGGGCTCACCGGGTTGATCGTCGCATCGTCCATCTTCATCTCCTGCCTAACTATGCCGGATGCAGATCAAGTCTGTGGGTTCGCTTGAGCGACTTCAGTGCGCAAAGTAACTCTGCAGCCGACCTTCGATGATGCGGGGATTTTCGCCCTCGGCGATGGCCACCAAGCCGTCCACCTGCATCTCCTGCAATTTGGCGCGATTGTGCACGATGCTCTTGAGCTTGTTGGCCACCGGCAGGAAAAACAGGTTGGCCGCCCCCACGCCGTACACCGTGGCGACGAAGGCCACGGCAATGCCGCCACCGAGCTTGCTGGGGTCGGCCAGGTTTTCCATCACGTGAATCAGGCCGAGCACCGCGCCCAGAATGCCGACGGTGGGGGAATAGCCGCCCGAGGATTCATACACCTTGGCGGCCTGTGTGTCGTGATGCTCGACGGCGCCGATTTCCTGCTCGAGCGTGGAGCGGATTTTTTCCGGATCGGTGCCGTCCACCAGCATCTGCAGCCCTTTTTTCACGAACGGATCGGGCACCGACTCGACCACGGCTTCGAGCGCGAGCAGACCGTTTTTACGCGCAGTGTCGCTCCATTCCAGAATCTGCTTGATCGTCTCCTGCGGATCGCCTTTGGGCGGCAGCACCATCCAGGGCAACATCTTGAGCGAACGAATGAACACCTTGAGCGGAAACTGCAGCATGACGGCGCCCGTGGTGCCGCCCATCACGATGAGAAAGGCCGTCCCCTGGATGATGGAGCTGATGTGCCCGCCTTCGAGCATCTGCCCCAGCAAGATGGAACCGAGCGCGACCACGACGCCGACAATGGTCAAAATATCCATGAAGATTCCCCGTCCCTGTTTTGTTATGGCGCGGCACGGCGGCCCGCACCGCTGGCTGATTGCTGATGCGCCTGCAGCCGCGCGCGCAGTCGCATGACCGCCTGTTTCATGAGCTGGCTGACCCGCGATTCGCTCACTTCGAGCACGCGGCCGATGTCTTTGAGCTGCAGGTCTTCCTGGTAATACAACGACAGCACCAGCTTCTCGCGCTCGGGCAGATCGGCAATGGCGGCCTGCAGATCGCGTTCGAGCTCAGCGTCCTGCAGCAGCTCTTCGGGCAACAGACTGGCTTCGTCGGCCTTGCGGTCGGCGTAATCACCTCCGTCGTCGTGCGTGAGGTCTTCGAGGTAGACCAGTTGCATGCTGGTCTCGGCCAGCGCGTCGTAATACTCGGCCAGCTCCCAACCCAGATGTGCGGCGAGTTCGCCGTCTTCCGGATGGCGGCCTAGACGCTGCGTAAGCAGTTGCTCGGCGCGCTCGATCTGCCGCTCTTTGGCGCGGCTGCGGCGCGGCAGCCAGTCGAGCTTGCGCAGCTCGTCGTAAATCGCGCCGCGGATGCGAATGGCCGCGTAGGTGGCGAACTGCGCCGGCGACTGCATTTCGCCACGGTCGAGCGCGTCCCACAGGCCGATCATCCCGGCCTGCTCCAGATCGGAAAAATCAACCGAGGCCGGCAGTTGCGCCGCCATCTGGCCTGCGATGCGCCGCACCATGGGCAGGTGCTTGGCAAGGCGCTCCTCGCGGCTTTCGGGGGCGGGATAGAGGCCGGGTTTCATCCGATCGGGAGCCGTGTCTACGGTGCAGCGCGCCCTCAGGCGGCCTGCTCTGCCCGCAGCCACTGCTGCATGAAGAATTCGATGCGACCGCTCGGCCCCTGCGGCAGCGGCCAGTTTTTCACCCGTGAGGCCAGCGCGGCAAAGGCGACGGCGGACGCGCTCTGCGGTGCAGACTCGACCACGGCGCGCTGGCTGCGCACTGCCGCGCGCAGCGACGCGTCCAGCGGAATGCTGCCCACCAGATCGAGCGACACGTCGAGGTAGCGGTCAGCCACGCCGGTGATCTTGGCGAACAGCGCCTGGCCCTCGCGCGCATCGCGCACCATGTTGGGCAGCAGGTGAAAGCGTTTGAGGCCATATTGCTTGCTCAGCACCTTGATGAGCGCATAGGCATCGGCCACCGAGGCGGGCTCGTTGTTCAGCACCACGATGAGGTCTTGAGCGGCGCGGCTGAAAGTGAGCACGTCGCCGGCAATGCCAGCGGCGCAATCGACCAGCAGATAGTCGAGCGGAATATCGAGCGTGCTCACCGCATCGATCAGCCGCGACTGGGTGGCGACGTCCAGCGACGCCATACCGGCCACGCCGCTGGAGGCCGGCAACACCAGAATGTCTTGCGGCCCGCGCACCAGCACGTCGCTGAGCTGCTTCTCGCCCGCGAGCACGTGCGAGATGTTGTAGCGCGGCGTGAGGCCGAGCAGGATGTCGATATTGCCCAGCCCCAGGTCGGCGTCAAACACCATCACCCGCTGGCCGCTGCGCGCCAGGGTGATGGCCAAATTGGCGACCACATTGGTCTTGCCCACCCCGCCCTTGCCGCTGGCGACGGTGATGACCTTGGTCGGGGGGCGCTGCAGGCGGCGTAGTCCTTCGGCTTGATCCATGATGTCGTCTTTCTGTCGGGTCAAGCGGTACGGGCGGTTATCGCACCAACAGCGGCGGCGGCTAGCGGAGCAGGGGCGGAGTCGAAACGGGTCACGGGATCGTGTTCCAGCAAAGCCGTGATCTTAGCCAGCGACGGCACATGCAGGTCTTCCGGCACGCGCTGACCGTCGGTGTAGAACCATAGCGGCACGCTGCCCTCCACCAGCCATTGCAGCGCGGCGCCGAAGCTCGGGCTCTCGTCGAGCTTGGTGAGAATGGCCGCCGCCACGGGAAGGCGGCGGTAAAGCGCCCACAGTTCGGCATACGCCGACGGGGCGAGCCCGGCGCCGACCACCAGCAGGCGGGTGACGCTGTCGCCCAGCGCCTGCAGCCATTGCATCTGCTCGGCCATGCGCGCGTCGCGCGGGCTCAGGCCAATGCTGTCGATCAGCACATAGCGGCGGTCGGCGAAGTCGCGCAGGTGTTGCTGCAGCTCCTCACCATCGCGCGCCACCGCCACCGGCACGCCCAGAATGCGGCCGTAGATCTTGAGTTGTTCCACCCCGCCGATGCGGTAGGTGTCGGTGGTGATCAGCGCCACCGCCGCCGTGCCGTGGCGCAACACCAGACGGGCGGCGAGCTTGGCGATGGTGGTGGTCTTGCCGGCGCCCGTCGGCCCGACCAGGGCGTAAATGCCGGCAGCGGAAACCGGATCAGCCGCCACCTGCAGGCCCTTGCCGAGATAGGCGGCCAGCGCGCCGCGCAGGTTGAGCGCCTGGCTGCCGAGTTGCCGCGCCCGCGCGGTGGAGAAGCCCAGTGCCTGCAACTGCTCGCCCACGGGGGTGAGCGGCCCGGCGTCGGCCAGGCCCGACATCTGCGACTGCATCCACTGCCGCAGATCCTGCAATTCGTGCCGCATGGCGCCGAGTTCGTCCTTCGGCGCCGTTGCTGCGGCAGGGTCGCGCAAGCTGCGGTGGGCCGGGGCCGCGGGGTCAACCTCAGCGCTCGCGTGCGCGGTGGCGAGCGACGCAGCATCCTTTTGTTCCAGCGTGATCGGCGCCGCCTGCGCTGCGGCACGCGGCGCGGCGGGGGGCGTGGTCGGCGCGGCCACACGCGCCACTGCGGGCAAGGGCAGGTCGTCAGCGGGCTTTTGAGGGGCGCTGCCCTCCCCCTCCCGACCTCCCCCACGAGTGGGGGAGGTGAAGACTGCGCCTTGCGCGTCC
>DZDA01000138.1 GCA_022730375.1 Thiomonas intermedia | reverse complement strand
AGCGTGCGCGGCAAAACTTCGTCACCCCTGTTAAGCCCTCGGGCTGCTAGGGTGTCGGTTTTCTGTTTTGAGTCTCAGGATTCGCCTATGTCCGTTCAATCGTTTGTCGCCGCCTGCAGCGCGGCCTGTCTGCTCGCGCTGTCGCCTTTGGCGCAAGCCGCCCCCGCTCCAATGGCCGCCGCCGCAACGACTCCGGCCCCGAGCGCCGCAGCCGCTCCCCTCACGCCGATGCAGGCCATGCTGGCCACCGTGCCGCCGCCCAAGCTTGATGCGCGGTCCTGGCTGGTGGTCGATCTGACCAGCGGACAGATCCTCGCCGAGCACGATGCCCACGCTCAGGAGGCGCCGGCCTCGCTGACCAAGCTGATGACGGCTTACTTGACCTTCAAGGCCTTGAAAGAAGGCACCATCAAGCTCAACCAGATGGTGACCGAGTCGAAAGAGGCCTGGAAGACCGGCGGCTCGCGCATGTTCATCGACCCGCGCGTGCCGGTGTCGGTCAACGATCTGCTGCTGGGCATGATCGTGCAATCGGGCAATGACGCCGCCATGACGCTGGCGCAGACGGTGGGCGGCTCGGTGAGCGCCTTCGTCGCCATGATGAACCGCCAGGCGCAGCAGTGGAACCTCAAAGGCACGCACTTCATGGACCCGACGGGCCTGCCCGACCCCGGCCACTACACCACGGCGTATGACCTCTCCATCATCGCCACCCACATCATCCGCGACTTTCCGGCCGATTACGCGCGCTATTTCAAGGTCAAGGAGTTCACCTACAACCACATCACTCAGCCCAACCGCGTCAGCCTGCTGTTCACCGATCCTTCCGTGGACGGCATGAAAACGGGCTATACCTCCGAGGCGGGTTACTGCATGATCACCTCGGCGCTGCGCCAGTTTCCCAACGGCCCGCGCCGCCTGCTCACCGTGGTGATGGGCACGCCGACCGAGCGGGCCCGCGGCGATGAGAGCCAGGTGCTGCTCAACTGGGCCTATCAGAACTTCGACGACATCGTGCTGGCCTCGCCTGGCAAGCCGGTACTGACTGCGCCGGTCTGGAAGGGTGTGGATAACAAAGTGGAACTGGGCTCCTCGGCGCCGGTGGTCATCTCGGTGCCGCGCGGCATGGGCAAAGACCTTCAGACCAAGGTGGTGCGGCCCGACCCGCTGGTGGCGCCGCTACAGGCCGGGCAGCGTGTCGGCCAACTCGATGTCAGCATGAGCGGCAAGCCGCTGGCGGTCTATCCGCTGGAGGTCATCAAGGCCGTGCCCGAAGCGGGTCTGTTCGGCCGCGCGTGGGACAGCCTACGGCTGATGATCAAGTAGGCCGTACAGGCTGAGGCGGATCAGACCGCCGCGGCCTGATCTGCTTCAGCCACGCATACCTCGCCGCGCAGCGAGTGCGGGTAGGCCGTGGTGATGCGCACCGGCACGATCTGGCCGACCAGCCGCGCGTTTGCCTTCAGGTGCACGATGCGGTTGTTCTCGGTGCGGCCCTGCAGTTCCGAGGGGTCTTTCTTGCTCGGCCCTTCGATGAGCACGGCCTGTACCGTCCCTACCATGGAGGCGCTGATGGCCGAAGCCTGCATCTCGATCTGCGCCTGCAGGGTCTGCAGCCGCTTGAGCTTGACGTCGGCCGGGGTGTCGTCCGCCAGATTGGCTGCCGGGGTGCCGGGGCGCGGACTGAAAATGAAGCTGAAGCTGGCATCGAACTGCATGTCCTCGATCAGCTTCATCAGTTGCGCGAAGTCGGCATCGGTCTCGCCCGGAAAGCCGACGATGAAGTCCGAGCCGATGCAGATGTCGGGGCGCACCGCGCGCAGCCGCCGCACGATGCTCTTGAACTCCAGCGCGGTATAGCCGCGCTTCATCGCCGCCAGAATGCGGTCGCTGCCATGCTGCACCGGCAGGTGCACATGGTTGACCAATTTGGGAATACGGCCGTAGGCATCGATCAGCCGCTGGGTGAATTCCTTGGGGTGGCTGGTGGTGTAGCGAATGCGATCGATGCCATCGATCTCGGCCACGCATTCCAGCAGAAAGGCGAAATCCTCGCCCCCGCCCTCTCCCGATCCCAGCCAGGCGTTGACGTTCTGGCCCAGCAGCGTCACCTCGCGCACGCCCAGCGAGGCCAGCTCGGCCACCTCGGTGAGCACGTCGACCAAAGGCCGAGAGACTTCCTCGCCGCGGGTGTAGGGCACCACGCAATAGCTGCAATATTTGCTGCAGCCTTCCATGATGGAGACAAAGGCGCTTGGGCCCTCCACCCGCGCGGGCGGCAGGTGATCGAATTTTTCGATTTCCGGAAAGCTGATGTCGACCTGCGCACGCCCCTGCTTTTCGCGCTGGGCAATGAGCTGCGGCAGCCGGTGCAGCGTTTGCGGGCCAAACACCAGATCGACATAGGGCGCGCGCTTGACGATGGCCTCGCCTTCCTGGCTCGCCACACAGCCGCCCACGCCGATCAGCAGATTCGGCTTGTCGGCCTTGAGCTCGCGCAGGCGCCCCAGATCGCTGAACACTTTTTCCTGCGCCTTTTCACGAATGGAGCAGGTATTGAGCAAAATGAGATCGGCTTCCTGCGGCGTTGCCGCAGGTTCATAGCCCTCAGCCGCGCTGAGCACGTCGGCCATCTTGGCCGAGTCGTACTCGTTCATCTGGCAGCCGAACGTCTTGATAAAGACCTTTTTCGTCACGATTGAAGCGTCCGTCAATTGCTGAAAAACAGCCCGCACTGTCCCGGCGCCTTGGGCAACTGAAGCTGGCTGGCCGCGGTATGGCTCACCAGCCACACGCGAAACACATTGCCCATCGCGTCGGTCTGAAACACCACCGGGGCCTGTAGTCCGTTGAGTTGGTTGCGGGGGATGACGCGGTTTAGCGGGCTGATTACCCGCGCGCCTGGGCCGAGTGTGTAATCGGTGCAGTTGATGCTGACGTTCGGAAACGCGCCAAACGTCGCCTGACCCTGCAGACTGCCCATCGGGTAGTTCATTTGCGCGTGAGCCGCGCCCAGGCTGCCCAGGCACAGCGCCGTCCCAAGCGCCATCCGACGCAGCAACGGTTGAAGTTTCATGGCCAACTCCTTGGACAAACAACGGTTCGCTTGGCGCGCAAAACAAAAAAGCCCAGGCAATTCTGCATGGGCTCGGGTCAGCGCCCACGAAATTCGGCGCGAAGGGTGCAAACGAGAAGCGTACGAAAAAACGATGCGGGCTGAAAAACTATGGTGGCGCTTCAGGGACTCGAACCCCGGACCTGCGGATTATGATTCCGTCGCTCTAACCGACTGAGCTAAAGCGCCAACACGCAAACAAGCCGCGCAGTATAGCGCATCATTTGTTCGTGAAAAGCGGTTTTCGTTTTTCCAGAAATGCCGCCATGCCTTCCTTCTGGTCGGCCGTGGCGAACAGCGACTGAAAAAGCCGACGTTCGAAACGCAAGCCTTCGGACAGCGACGATTCAAACGCGCGGTTCAAGCTCTCCTTGGCCATCAGCACCGAAGCCTGCGAGAAGTCGGCAATGGTTTCGGCCATCGCCAAGGCTTCATCGAGCGTCTGCTGCAGCGGCACGACCCGCGCGACCAGACCGCTGCGCTCGGCCTCAAGCGCGTCCATCATCCGGCCGGTGAGGATCAGATCCATGGCCTTGGCTTTGCCCACGGCACGCGTCAGCCGCTGGGTGCCGCCAGCGCCGGGAATGATGCCGAGCTTGATCTCGGGCTGGCCGAACTGGGCGTTGTCGGCGGCGACGATGAGATCGCACATCATCGCCAGCTCGCAGCCCCCGCCGAGCGCGAAGCCGCGGACGGCGGCAATCACCGGCTTGCGGATCTGCATCATCGCTTCCCAGTTGCGGGTGATGAAGTCTTCGGCGTAGCTGGCGGGAAAGGTCTTCTTCGCCATGGCGGTGATGTCGGCCCCGGCGGCGAAGGCCTTGTCGCTGCCGGTGACGACCATGCAACCGAGGGCCGGATCAGCGTCAAATGCTTTCAGCGCGGCGCCCAGCGCGTCCATCAGGGCGTCGTTCAGGGCGTTGAGCTGCTTGGGGCGATTGAGGGTGATGAGGCCGACGCGGCCCCGGGTTTCGGTGAGGATGACGGCGGCGTCAGTGGTCTGCATGGGCATCTCCTAAAGGGTCGTTCGAGAGCATTGTGCGTCACGGCGCAATGGCGTGAAATGAGCCCATCCAGGCGCTCAGACGTTGGCGCTGCACGGTGCGCGGTTTGTCGGCCAGGCGCAGTTGCACGCGGCTGTCGGGCAGCGCAAACCAAGGCGTTTCGCTGTGCTGCTCCAGGTCTTGCCGCAGCCAGGTGAGACGCCACACGTCGCTCGCGCGGGCCTGCGCGTGGCGGCGCTCGATCACGGTTTTGCGCGCCCGCTCGCCGTCCAGCGTGAGCAGCAGATCGCCAGCGGCCAGCCCGGCACGTTCGGCCCAGCCGCCGTTGCGCACGCGCTGCACGCTCAGCCAGCCGCCAGCCTGCTCCTGCGCAGCCAGCCCCAGAGCGTCGAGCGGAGTGTCTTCCTGCGAGGTCCATTGAATGCCGAAGTCAGCGAACTGGGTCTTGACAGGGGGCAGTTCAGTGCCGTGAACATGGCGGCGGAAGAAAGCGCGCCAGTCGAGGCCGCTCACTTCCTTGAGCAGCGCGGGCAGCGCGTCCTCGGCCACGCCTTCGGCGCGCAGCGGCGCGTCGGCGCGGCCATAGCGCGTCCACAGCAGACGCATCACGTCGTCCAGCGTGGCCCGGCTCTCGCAGCGCAGCCGCAGGTCGATGGACAAGGCGACCAGCGCGCCGAGCTGGTAGTAGCTCACCGTGGCGTTGGCGGTGTTTTCATCCGGGCGGTAATACTTGGTCCAGGCATCGAAGCTGGCCTCGGCCACGCTTTGAACCTGGCGCCCGGGCGTGCGCTGCACCGCGCCTAGGGTGCGGGCCAGGCCGTCGAGGTATTGCTGCGGCGTGATCAGCCCCGCGCGCAACACCATCAGATCGTCGTAATACGCGGTGAAGCCCTCGAACAGCCACAGCAGGGTGGTGGGGTTTTCGGCTTCCAGGTCGTAGGGCGTGAAGGCCTGCGGCTTGATGCGCTTGACGTTCCAGGCATGGAAGTATTCGTGACTGCACAGACCGAGAAAGTCGCGGTAGTCGCTGTCGGC
>DZDA01000137.1 GCA_022730375.1 Thiomonas intermedia | reverse complement strand
TGCCACTGACAGACCCAGTCGCGCAGGGGCAGCAGCAGGCCGTGGAAAAAATGCCCCGCGCCCGGAAACACGACCACGGGCAACTGCTGCGGCCGCGCCCAGTCGAGTACACCGGACAGCGGCACCACATCGTCTTGCTCACCATGCAGCACAAGCACGCGCTGCGCGAGCGGCGCGGCGTTGATCGGGTTGATCTGCGGCACGTCGAAGCGGGTGACGGCCGTGCCCACCAGAGTGAGATGCTGCAACGTGGCGCCCCGCTGCTGCAAGGCCAGCGCACAACGCGCGGCGACGGCGGCGCCGAAGGAAAATCCGGCCAGCGCCAGGGGCAGGGCCTCGCGCTCAAGCCCGGCTTGCTGCGCGACCTGAGGCGTGAAGTCGTCGAACACGGCCAGCAGGTCGGCGGTCTCGCCCGCGCCGTGGTCAAACTCTCCGGCCGTGGCGCCCACGCCGCGAAAGTTGGGCCGCACCGCCACGAAACCGAGTTGCAGCCAGGCGCGGGCCAGGGTCTGCGCCACCTTGTTGTCGAGCGTGCCGCCAAACAGAGGATGGGGGTGCGCCACCAGCGCCAGCCCGCGGGGCGGACCCTCGGGCGCATCGACCGCCACTTCGATCACCCCCGCCGGGCCCTCCACCAGAAGTTTGCGGGTCTGCGCGTTCATTTGCATCGGCCCGGATTACTGATCCGCGTCGGGCGCTTCAGGGAGGCCCGGCAGACGCAGACGCTCCACCACCTCGCCGCGCAGCAGATGGCTTTGCACGATGTCGTCGATGTCGCTCTGATCGACATAGGTGTACCAGACACCCTCGGGATAGACCACGCAGACCGGCCCCTCCTCGCAGCGATCGAGGCAACCGGCCCGGTTGACGCGCACCTTGCCCGCACCCGCCAGCCCCAGCGTCTTGACGGCCGATTTGCAGTGCTCGAACGCAGCCTCCGCCCCGCTGGCGGCGCAGCACGGCCGTGTGGCGCTGGCGTCGCGCTGATTCAGACAGAAAAAAATGTGGTGTTTGTAGTAGTCCATGGATTCAATTGTCGTGGCGAACGGGCCGCAACGCTCGCGCCATCAAATAGATCAGGGCGGCGAACGGCCATAACCAACTCAGCCACTGCGGCAAACCATACAGCCGGATGAACAGACCTTGGCTCCAGGCCTGCAGATTCAGTGCGTAATACGGCCCCGGCCCCGACCCATTGATCCACCCCAGCGCCAGCGCCAGACTGAGCACGCCGACCGCGGCGCCCCATCGCGGCGGCAGATACGACAGCGGCAAGCCGATCATCAGCCCCAGCGCCACGCTGCGCAGGGTGGGCACGGTCGCCCAGGCCAAGGCGTGTTCGGGGCCGAAACTCAAGGCGGCCGACAGGCTGACGGCCAGCAGGCCGGTGAAGGTCAGTGCCAGCGCCAGCCGCAGCCGGGGGGCGCCTGGCCGCAGCAGCGCCGCAAGCAGCAGAAGCGAACCGGCGAGCATGGCCGCGGTGATGCCGCTCTGGCGCAGCCCACTCATCGGCGCGAAATCCGGCAATCGCAGGCCGCTGTTGACAAACCACGCTGAAAGAATGCGCCAGGTATCGGTATCGAGCGCCGGCTGCAACAGGGTTGGCCCGATCTGCCCGGTGCCGAACAGCACGGCGGCGGGCCAAAGCAGCGCCAGCGGCCACAGCGCCAACAGCAGCAAGCCATAGCCCACATGAGGCGCAAACCAGCGTTCCCGCCACAGCCGCAGCAGCGCCGCGAGTCGCAGCCGCGGCAATAGCCAAACGCAGATCGCGGCGCCCAGCAGACCGCCGAGCGAATTGGTCAGCCAGTCGAGGTTGGACGACACGCGCATGGGCAGGAAGGCCTGCAAGCCCTCCATGCCAAAAGACACGCTGCTGGCCAGCACACTGCCCACCAGCCACGACGCCCAGCGCGGCCAGCGCGCAGGCAGATTGCGGGCGATGAGATAGCCCAGCGGCAGATAGCCGCCGACATTGATCAGCAGGTCGCTGAAGGTGATGTAGCGCGGCAGCGGCGCGAGCGCGAAATCAAACGGCATCAGCCCCTGCCAGCGCCATCCCGAGAACGGATAGAGGCTGGCATAGACGATCAGCAGCAAATAGCCCGCCAGCGCGTAACGCATGAAGCGGGAAACCGGGCGCGCACTGTGCGCAGGGCGATGCGGCGAAGACATGAGACAACTTCAGCGCCAGCAAGCGGTGCGCCCGTAAAGCCGTCAGAACGGCTTGATGACCACCAGCGGAATGATGATGAACAGAATGATGGTGGGAATTTCGTTGAACCAGCGATACCACTTGTGGCTGCGGGTATTGGTTCCCTGCTCGAACTGGCGCAGGATGCGCTTGCACCAGAACATATAGATCACCAGCAGCACGACCAGCGTGACCTTGGTGTGAATCCAGCCGTTGCCCGGGCCGTGCAGGCCGATGCCGTAATACAGCCACAGCACCAGGCCGAGAATGATGGCCGGCCACATCAGGATGTGGGTGAAGCGGTAGAGTTTGCGGCCCATCATCAGCAGACGCTCGCGCTCGGCGGTGCTGTCAGCGGGCACCATGGCCAGGTTGACGAAAATGCGCGGCAGGTAGAACAGACCGGCGTACCACGCGATCACAAAAATGATGTGCCAGGTCAGCACCCACTGAAAAGCCATCTTGAACTCCCTTTTGCAGACAGAGTCGCAGTGTAAAAGAGCCTTGACGGAACCTTGTTGCCAAGGGGGCGAAAGAATATTGCGGGCAAAAAAATCCCCGGCAGTGCTGGCCAGGGATTCAAGCCTTGAAACAAGGCCCCGCTCAGGGAGGAGAAGCGGGAGAAGGCGCACCAAGCGGCGCACCATCTGCTTGGAAAAGATAGCATTCATCGCATCAAGTTCCACTCCATGACATACCAAAGATGAAAAACTTTGTGAACATGCCCGGTTTTCCTGGCACCCGCATGCGGCGTCTGCGCCGCGACGACTTCAGCCGCAGGCTGGTGCGCGAGCACGCCTTGAGCCCGGACGATCTGATCTACCCGGTGTTCATCCTCGACGGTCAGCAACAGCGCCAGAGCGTGGCCTCGATGCCCGGCGTGGAGCGTTTAAGTGTCGATTTGCTGCTGCCGGTGGCCGAGGAATGCGTGAAACTGGGCATTCCCGTCCTGGCGCTGTTTCCGGTGATCGATCCCAAGCTCAAAACGCCCGACGGCATCGAGGCCGCCAACGCTAACGGCCTCGTGCCCCGAGCCGTGCGCGCGCTCAAACAGGCCTTCCCGCAACTCGGAGTGCTCACCGATGTGGCGCTCGACCCCTACACCTCGCACGGCCAGGACGGCCTGCTCGACGACACCGGCTACATCCTGAACGAGCCCACGGTGGCCATGCTGGTGAAGCAGGCGCTGGTGCACGCCGCCGCCGGGGTGGACATCGTCGCCCCGAGCGACATGATGGACGGCCGCATCGGCGCCATCCGTCAGGCGCTGGAGGCCGACAGCCACATCCATACCCGCATCATGGCCTACAGCGCCAAGTACGCCAGCGCCTTCTACGGCCCGTTCCGCGACGCTGTGGGCTCGGCCTCCAACCTCGGCAAGGCCGACAAGAAGGTCTATCAGATGGATCCGGGCAACTCCGACGAAGCGCTGCGCGAAGTGGCGCTCGACATCGCCGAGGGCGCCGACATGGTGATGGTCAAACCCGGCATGCCGTATCTGGACATCGTTCGCCGGGTGAAGGACGAGTTCCACATGCCGACCTTCGCTTATCAGGTCAGCGGCGAATACGCCATGCTCAAGGCGGCTGCGCAAAACGGCTGGCTCGACCACGACGCGGTGATGATGGAAAGCCTGCTGGCGTTCAAGCGCGCGGGGGCCGACGGCATCCTCACCTATTTCGCCGTCGAGGCGGCGCGCAAGCTGCGGCAAGGCTGAACGCCTGGAACCGCGCCATGAAAGTCCGTGTCTGGGATCTGCCGCTGCGCCTGTTTCACTGGGCGCTGGCCGCCTGCGTGACCGTCTCCATCCTCACCGGGCTGATCGGCGGAAACGCCATGCAGTACCACTACTGGAGCGGCTACACGCTGATTGCGCTGCTGGTGTTCCGGCTGGTGTGGGGCGTCATCGGCAGCCGTCACGTGCGGTTCTGGAACTTCGTGCACGGCCCCCGCGCCATCTGGCGCTATGTACGCGGTGACGATCCGCGGCCCGAACACCTGCGCCTGGGCCACAACCCGCTGGGCAGCCTGTCGGTGCTGGCGCTGCTCACCGTGGTCGCGCTGCAGGTCTTCAGCGGACTGTTTGCGAATGACGAAATTTTCAACGAAGGCCCGCTGGCCAATTACGTGAGCGACCGCACCAGCGCGATCTTCACCTTCTATCACACCACCATCGGCCAGCCGCTGATCTACGCCCTCGTCGGCCTGCACCTTGCGGCTATTGCTTATTACGCCATTTTCAAGCGCGAAAACCTGGTGCGACCCATGCTGACGGGCGACATCGACACCGTCGCTGGCGTGACTTCAGCGCGCGACACTTGGGGGCTGCGACTGCTGGCGCTGGTCATCGTTGCTGCAGGCGGAGTGCTGGCGTGGTGGATTTCCACCCTGGGTAGCGTGGGCGGTTATTGAGATGGTGGATCGAGCGGCCAGCGCCCCAGCACGTCGTAACGCCCGGTGCCCAGCACGGAGCGCACCAGCGCGAATCCGCCTACCGTCCAGTGCAGCGGCGGGAAAGTGATCGGTGGCTGCGAAGCCTGCGCCCGCCGTGCCAGCGTGACATGCGGTGCGAAGGCGCGAGCGTCGAACGGCAGACCGCACTGGCCGACCTGCTCCGCCAGCGCGGCGCGCAACGAGAGCAATTCCGCCGGGGGCTGCGAGGGTGCGAGATGGGCAATGCCGCCTTGGCGCCAGAGCGCTGCCCGGTCGAGCGTCAGCTCGAAATCGGCCCAGTTGCGCGCCACCCGTTCGCCCACCTCCAGCAGCGTCGTCACCCGGTCTGCGGGCACCCCATCCATGAACAACACGGTGAGATGCAGTTTGGCCGCAGTCGCCGGCCGTGCGGGCGGCGCCCACTGCCAAAGCGTCTGATGCTCGGCGATGTGCTGGCGCAACGTCCTGCCGGGCCAGAGTGCGAAAAACAGCCGCAGCGCAGCGTGAGGGTCAGGCGGGGGTTCGAGCGGCGTGTCAAACATGGGGCTTGACCTGTCTGAATTGGGGGTTAG
>DZDA01000031.1:16672-23237 GCA_022730375.1 Thiomonas intermedia | reverse complement strand
CTCTGCTTCATCATTGATCGTCGGAAAACCGACCCTTGCCCCCGTTGTTGCCGTGATCGGCGCTGGGGCGTGGGGCACGGCACTGGCCTGCGCCCTGCGGCGTGGCGGGCTGGAGGTGCGCCTGTGGGCGCGCCGCCCCGATCTCACCCACGCCATCGCCACCCAGGCGCGCAATCCGCGCCATCTGCCGGAACTGGAATTGCCTGCGGGCCTGAAGGCGAGCAGCCAGATGGCTGAGGTGCTTGACGGTGCCGACGCGGTATTTATGGTGGTGCCGTCGGCTGCGCTGCGCGAGGTGGCGCGCGCCGCCTCGCCTTTGCTGCAGCGGCGCGCGGTGGTGTTGGCCGCCTGCAAAGGGATCGAGCGCGACAGCGGCGCGCTGATGACTCAAGTGTTGCAGCAGGAGTTGCGGCCGGGCGCGCTCATCGGCGCTATTGGCGGGCCGAGCTTTGCGCATGAGGTGGTACGCGGTCAGTCTGCGGCGCTCACGGTCGGTTTGCCTGCGCTGCGTCAGCGCGGTGCGGTCGATGTGCAGAGCCACGCGCAGCGGTTGATGGGGGGCTTGCGCACGGCGTTCGCCGCAGGTCAGGTGCAGCTCGACGTGACGGACGATGCCATCGGCGTGCAGGTCGGCGGCGCGCTCAAAAACATGATCGCCATCGCCTGCGGCATGGCCATGAGCTGCGAGCAGGGCGAGAACGCGCGCGCGGCCATTCTGACGCGCGGTTTGCAGGACATGCGGCGCCTCACACTGGCGCTGGGCGGCCGCCCTGAAACCCTGCTGTCGAGCGCGGGCGCGGGCGATCTGTTTCTCACTGCGTCGTCAGCACAATCGCGCAACACCCGGCTGGGCATGCGGCTGGGGCGCGGCGAATTCCCCGGCGGCGAGGGCGAGTTGGCCGAAGGCGCGATCAGTAGCCAGTCGGTGCACATTCTGGAGCGTCGGCTAGGCCTGCATTTGCAGGTGGCGGCTGCGGTGCGCGAGGTGCTGGGGCGACGTCAAACGGCAGACGAGGCCTTGCGACGCCTGTTGACTCAACCCGTGCAGCAGGACGACGCGCTGGGTTTGCCAGTGGCTTCGGGTGTGCATGCGCACCGCTTGCTGCGCGACGCGCAGGGCTTGCGGCCCACCCTGTCCCGCGCGCAGTCGCGGCAGTCGCAATGAAGGAGGCGTCGATGCCGCAAACCATTCTGGCCACCGATCTGGACGGCACTTTTCTGGGCGGCAACGAGGCGCAGCGCGCGGCGTTGTATGAATGGATCGCGCAGCGCCGCAACGAGATCGTGCTGATTTTTGTCAGCGGTCGCGGGTTCGACTTCATGCGTCAACTCGCACGCGATCTGCCGCTGCAACCCGATCATGTGATTGGCGACGTGGGCACCAGCGTGGCGACCGGCGCCGACTTCGCGCCCATTCCGTCGATCGATCAGTGGCTCGACGCGAGCTGGCCTGCGGATAGGGCGCAGCAGATCGATGTCATCGTTCGTCGGCACCCAGAGCTGCAGCCCCAACCGCAGCACGGCGGCCGCAGACGTTCGTATTTTTACCGTCGCCCGGAGCCGGTGCAGGTAGCTGCGACTGAATTGCGGCGACTGGGTTTCGACACCCTGATGTCGGACAACCAGTATTTCGACGTGCTGCCGCGCGGGGTGCAGAAAGGCTCGACCCTGTTGCGCACCCTGGCCGCGCTCGGCCTGCCCGAACACCGCACCCTGGTGGCCGGCGACACCCTCAACGATCTGTCGATGTTCCAGACCGGCCTGACCGGCGTGGCCGTTAGCAACCGCGAGGCCGCGCTGGAGCATGCCATCACGCCGCATACCAATGTGTACCGCAGCGCCCAGCCGGGCGCAGCCGGCGTGCTCGACGCCTTGCAGCGATTTCATCAACAGGGGGATTTCAATGGCTTCATCTCTGGTCATCGTCTATCACAGACAACCATATGAGGAACACAGCGAAAACGGCCAGACCGTTCTGAGGGAAAACAAGAGCCCCAACGGCATCGTGCCCGCCCTCAAGGGCTTCATCGGCCAGGTCGACCGGGCCAGTTGGGTGGCGTGGAAAAAAGCGCCGACGGGAAAAGCCGCGAAGTTCGAGCGCCGCATCGCGGTGAACGACAGTTATGGCAACTATGAAGTCGTGCGGCTGCCCCTCACGACCGAGCAGATCAACCAGTTCTATCACGTCGTCTCGAAAGAGGCGCTGTGGCCCATTCTCAACAGCTTTCCCTCGCTTTACACCACCGAGAACTGCCAGTGGAGCGTGTTCCGCGAGGTCAACCGCCTGTTTGCCGAGGCCGCCTGCGCCGAGGCCGCACCGGGGGCGGTGATCTGGGTGCACGACTACAACCTGTGGCTGGCGCCGGGCTTCGTGCGGCAGATGCGACCGGATGTGAAGATTGCCTTCTTCCACCACACGCCGTTTCCGGCGCCCGATGTGTTCAACATCCTGCCCTGGCGCGACGAGATTCTGGCCTCGCTGCTCGATTGCGATCTGGTGGGCTTTCACGTGCCGCGCTATGCCCGCAACTTCGCCGCGCTGGTGCAGTCGCTGCGCAGAATCGAGGGCCTGGTTGAGCGCACGGTGTACCCGGAACTGCAGGCCACGGGCACCGCGCTGTCCGAGCCGGTGACGCCGGTCTCCATCACGGTGGGCGGACGCATGATCCGCATCGATGCCGTCCCCATCGGCACCCATGCCGACCTCATCCGCAGCACGGTGCAAAAGCCCGACAACCTGGCGCGGGTGGCGCACATCCGCCGCGAAATGGCCGAGCAGACCATCATCGTGTCGATCGGGCGGGTGGACTATGCCAAGGGCACGCGCGAAATGCTGCTGACTTTCGAGCGGCTGCTGGTGCGCCGCCCCGAACTGCACGGCAGAATCAGGTTGCTGGTCACCGCGGTGGCCGCGGCCGACGGCATGCGCGTCTACAAGCGGGCGCAGCAGAACATCGAACAGCTCGTCGGGCGCATCAACGGCCATCACGGCTCGCTGACCTGGACACCCATCCTGCTCTCCACCACGCCCATGCCTTTCGAGGAGACGCTGAGCTATTACCGCGCCGCCGACATCTGCTGGATCACGCCGCTGCGCGACGGTCTGAACCTCGTGGCCAAGGAATTCATCGCAGCGCACGTGAACGAGAGCGGCGTGCTGGTGCTGTCGGAATTCGCCGGGGCGGCCGTGGAGTTGCAGGACGCTGTGCTGGTCAATCCCTACAGCATCAGCCAGATGGACGACGCCATCGACCGGGCGCTGGACATGCCGCGCGAGGAACAGTGCGAACGCATGCAGCGCATGGATGCGCTCATCCAACGTTACGACATCACCCACTGGACGCACCACGTGCTCGAACTGTTCGCGCAGTTGCGGGCGCAGTAAGCCGAGCAATCCAGCGATGCACAACGACCTGAACGCGACCTGGACGATGCTGTGGGCGTGGGCGTTGTCCCACCCGCCCGACTCGCTGGCCATCGCCCTCACCCTGCTGGCGGCGCCAGTGTTCATACTGGGTGCGAGACTGCTGCTCAAAGCCAGCGGGCCGGAAGGCAACGGGCAGTTTTTGTATCTGCGCCTGCGCAATCCGCTGCGGCTGGCTTGGCTGCTGCTGGTGCTGCGCTTCGATGCGGGGCTTCTGCACCAGCGGCTGGAGAGCTGGTCATGGGTGATTGCGCCGTTGCATCTGGGCCTGATCGCCGCGCTGACCTGGCTGGCCATGCGCCTGGTGCGGTCGGGCGGCGAGTTGGTGCTGCTGCGACGCGGCGGCCTGCAACTGCCCGACGACCCCAATCTGCTCGATTCCAATCTCGCCGTGCGCGGCCTGCTCACCCGGGCCCGGGTGCTCACCCGCGTGCTGAGTTTTCTCATTCTGCTCGTGGGCCTCTCAGTGGCGCTGATGAGCATTCCCGATGTGCGGCAGATCGGCGCCAGCCTGCTGGCGTCGGCGGGTATCGCCGGTCTGGTGGTGGGTTTCGCCGCGCGGCCGGTGTTGAGCAATCTG
Source organism: Thiomonas intermedia (assembly GCA_022730375.1). GTDB lineage: Bacteria > Pseudomonadota > Gammaproteobacteria > Burkholderiales > Burkholderiaceae_C > Thiomonas > Thiomonas intermedia_C. Next base: position 19,233 of record DZDA01000031.1, on the reverse strand, counting down.
CTGGCTGGTCTGCAGATTGCCATGACCGAGCCGATCCGCATCAACGACGTGCTCATCGTCGAGGGCGAATGGGGACGGGTCGAGGAGATTACCGGTACCTATGTGGTGTTCCGCGTGTGGGATGACCGGCGGCTGATCCTGCCGCTGCAATGGTTCATCGAACACCCGTTCCAGAACTGGACGCGCACCAGCGCCAGCCTGCTGGGCACGGTGTTTCTGTGGGTGGACTACGCCACGCCGGTCGAAGACCTGCGCGACGAACTCAAGCGTCTGTGCGCGGCCGACCCCGACTGGGACGGCCGCCTGGCCCTGGTGCATGTGACCGACGCCACCGAGACCGCGGTGCAGGTGCGCTTTCTGGTGAGCGCGGCCAATTCGGCGCGCGCCTGGGAACTGCGCTGCCGCATTCGCGAAGGCATGATCGCCTATATGCAGCGCGCCCAGCCCGGGCATCTGCCGCGTCGGCGTGTGCAGTGGCATGAGCATGCCGAAACCGGTTCGTCACCGGCCCCATTCTGATTTCTCCCCCGACAAAGGCTGCGAGATGAGCGCATGGCACTCCCTTCCCTTTTTGAATAACCCCTTGCAGAGCTGGCTGCTGGCGCTGGGCTGGCTGGTGTTGGTTGTGGTGCTGGTCTCGGTGGTCAAGCCGATTGTGCTGTCGTGGATCAGCGCCCTGGCGTCGCGCACCAGCAATCATTGGGACGACGCGCTGGTCAACGCGGTGCAGGGCACCCGCCTGCCGCTGGCCGCGCTCATCGGCCTTTACCCGGCGGTGCAAAGCCTCAGCCTGCCGGAAACGGTGAGCAAATGGGTGTTGGGACTGGCGGCCGTGGCCCTGTTTCTGCAGATCGGGCTGTGGGTGTCGCGTTTTCTCGATTTCTGGATTCGCGTCTCGCGTGAGCGCGCCATCTCTCACGACCCCGAAACCGCCACCGGCCTGGCCGCGATGAGTTTCATCGCCCGGCTGGTGCTGTGGTCGCTGGTGTTTCTGCTCTTGCTCGACAACCTTGGCTTCAACGTCACCACCCTGCTGGCCGGTCTGGGCGTGGGCGGCATTGCGGTGGGCCTGGCCTTGCAGAACATTCTGGGCGACCTGTTCTCCAGTCTGTCCATTGTGCTCGACAAGCCCTTCCAGATCGGGCACTTCGTCGTTGTGGACAGCTTCTCCGGCACGGTGGAAAACATCGGCTTGAAGACCACCCGCATCCGTTCCATCAGCGGCGAGATCGTGGTGTTCTCCAACACCGATCTCACCAAGGCCCGGCTGCGCAACTACAAGTTCATGCAGGAGCGGCGCATCGTGTTCGCCTTCGGCGTGACCTACGACACGCCGGCAGACACCCTGGAGCACATCCCGGCCCTGGTCAAAACCATCGTCGATCAGCAAGCCAACGCCCGCTTCGACCGCGCGCACTTCAAGGATTTTGGCGATTCCAGCCTGAACTTTGAAGTGGTGTACTGGATGAAAACCTCCGACTACACCGCCTATATGGATACCCAGCAGGCGATCAACCTCGGTCTGGTGCGCGAATGCGCGCGCATCGGCGCGGAGTTTGCCTTCCCCACGCGCACAGTACAACTGCAATTCGCGCAAGCTGCGACTGCGCCGGAGCACCTCGAAAACAGGGCGCGTCTGGCCCGATTCGTCCAGGAAGCGACATGAGCGCGACCGACTCCGACATGGCCCCGCCGCCACAGCCCAAGTCATCGAACGCGCAAGAGGTTTGGGCCAGAGCGAAAACGCTGTTGCGACGTTTGCGGCGGCTGATCGACCGCCAAGGCCCGCAATTGCTTGCGGCGCTGTTGGCTGTTGCGTGTGCGGCGCTGCTCATCGAGCCCAGTACGAACAAGCTCGAATCCACCTTGCGGCTCGTCTGGCAAAACGGAGCGCAGGGCATCGGGCAGCTCGGACAGTTTGCGGCATTTCCGCCCATTCTTTTGGGGGCGGGTCTGATGCTGATGGCGGCGGGCTTGCTGATGCGCGCACGTCTGGCCTGGGCCATGGCCTTGATTCTGTCTCTGCTGGCCGGCGGGCTAGCAGTCTGGACGGTGAGGCGCCCAGACACCGTGTTTTTCATCGCGGCATTGCTCATCATCGTGCTCATGGTGTGGGCGCGGCGGTTCAACCGCGCCAGCGTGGCCACGGGCACGCTGTTCGCGTTTCTCGGGGTGGGCAGTCTGCTGGTTTATGCGTTGCTGGGCTCGCTCTGGTTCGGCGCGGGCTTCGCGCCACGCATCGAAAATCTGTCGCAGGCGCTTTATTTTTCGGTCGTCACCATGTCCACCGTGGGATATGGCGATGTGGTGCCCAAGACCGATCCGGCCCGCCTGTTCACCGTATCGCTCATCGTTCTGGGCATCACGGTATTCGCCACCACTTTGTCTGTCGTCGTCGGGCCGCTGATCGGCGGCAGTCTCAAGCGAACCCTGGAGAAGCGCATGCACAACGTGAATCGCCGTCATCACATCGTCCTTGTCGGGGGCTCAACGCTGGCGCAGGCCTTGCGCCAGTCTTTGGTTTCGCGCGCCGTGCCGGTCACGGTCGTTTTGCCGGAAGA
>DZDA01000031.1:0-16572 GCA_022730375.1 Thiomonas intermedia | reverse complement strand
ACCGCCAATCCCTACCCGGTAGATGCGGACGTGATTGTTGGCGACCCCTCGCAACCGCAGACCCTGCAGGACGCCGGGGTGCCGCAAGCCCGCGCCGTGCTGGTGCTGCGCGATGACGATGCGGACAACGCCTTCATCGTCCTCGCCGTCAAGGAACTGGCCCCCAAGGTGCGCACCGTGGCGGCGGTGCAAGACGCGCGCAACGTGACCAAAATCCGGCGCGTCCAGCCCGATATGGTGTTCGCGCCGCAGTTGCTGGGCGGCGAACTGCTCGCCCGCAGCCTGCTGGGTGAGCCGATCGACAACGCCTTGATCAATGACTTGCTGCTGGGAAAGTCCGACAAGGCATGAGGCTGCGCTCGCGGCGATAGCCGCCGCGATTTCTGGCGTCAGCTTCGGACGTATCCGAATGGCCCCGCCCGCATGCCGTTCGTAGAATCGGCGCAGATTCGCGGTTGCGCCCCTTGTGTGCAGATCTTGGGTGCGCGACCAAGCGAAGACCACAACGAGGGGACTGGGATGCGGATTCTGATTGCCGAAGATGACCGGGTCATGGCCGACGGCCTGCTGCGCTCGCTGCGCGCTCTGGGTTATGCGGTCGATCAGGTGGCCGACGGCAACAGCGCCGACGCGGCGCTGCAGTCCAGCGAATTCGATCTGCTGATTCTCGACCTGGGGCTGCCGCGGTTGTCGGGCTTCGAGGTGCTACGCAAGCTGCGCGCTCGCGGCGCGACGGTACCCGTGCTCATTCTCACCGCCGCGGACAGCGTGGAAGACAAGGTGCGCGGCCTTGATCTCGGCGCCGACGATTACATGGCCAAACCCTTCGCGCTGCAGGAGCTCGAAGCCCGGGTGCGCGCGCTGTCGCGCCGGGGCATGGGCGGCGCCAGCGCCGTCATCCAGCACGGTCCGCTGCACTACGACATCACCGGCCGCGTGGTCACGCTCGACGGCCATGTGGTGGAACTCTCCGCGCGTGAACTCACTCTGCTCGAAGTGCTGCTGCAGCGCGCCGGGCGGCTGGTGAGCAAGGACCAGCTCGTCGAGCATCTGTGCGTGTGGGGCGAGGAGGTGAGCACCAACGCCATCGAGGTGTATGTGCACCGGCTGCGCAAGAAGATCGAAGTCGGCCCGGTGCGCATCGCCACGGTGCGCGGTCTGGGCTACTGCCTGGAGAAAATCGCCCCGGCTGCCGCGCCAACAGTCGAGTCGGCCGAGCCTCCTCGTTCCGATGCCTGAAATCTCGCCGTCCGGCGAGCCGACCGAAGGGACGGCGGGGCGCAAACGTCGGCATCATCCACGCTCGCTGTTCGGCGAAATTCTCGACTGGATGCTCGCGCCCATGTTGTTGCTGTGGCCGCTGTCCATCGGCATCACTTATCTGGTGGCGCAGGCCATTTCCGCCAAGCCTTACGACGCGGCGCTGGAGCACACCCTGCTGCAACTCGCCGCGCAGGTGCAGACCGAGGGCGCGCAGCGCGCGGAGCAGTCGGCCCTGTGGCAGCAGACGCTGCGACAGCCGCCAGTGGGCGGCATTCTCGGCTATCAGGTGCGCAGCAAGACCGGTGCGCTGCTGGCGGGTGAGACGGGCCTGCCCGCCCCGGCGAGCTTGCCGCCCGCGCAGGCGAGTGCTCCTCTGACGGTGATCTGGCGTGACAGCGAGATCGGCGCGCACAGCGCACGACTGGCCGGGGTCTGGGTCTGGCCGCCGTCGCAGCACGGGGCCAGCTCGACCGGCCCCGTGCTGGTGCAGGTGGCGCAGAGCACGGAAGCGCGCACCCGGCTGGCGCGCGACATCGTGCAGGGCGTCATCCTGCCGCAATTCGTCGTGGTGCCGATTTTCATCTTGCTGGTGTGGTTCGGGCTGGGGCAGGGCATCGCGCCGCTCAACGAATTGCAGGCGCGCATTCGCCGCCGCCGTGCCGACGACATCAGCCCGATCGACGAGCAGGATGCGCCGGAAGAAATCGCGCCGCTGGTCGATTCGATCAACAGTCTGTTCGCCCGCTTGCAGCAGTCGCTGCAGACGCAAAAGCGTTTTATCGCCGACGCCGCGCATCAGATCAAGACCCCGCTGGCTGGTCTGCGCATGCAGGCCGAACTGGCGCAGCGCGAAACCGATCCGGCCGATCTGCGCGCCAGTCTGCGGCAGATCGGCCGCAGCGTGGAGCGCACCACCCGCCTGGTCAACCAGTTGCTGGCGCTCACCCGCGCGGAAAATCAGGGCGGCGCGGCGCGTGCCGTGTTCGAGACCATCGACCTGCGCCAGCCCGCCGCAGAAGCCATGCAGGAGCTGGCCATGCTGGCGCTGGACAAGCAACTGGAGCTTGAGTTCGACAGCCCCCCGCTGCCGCTATCGGTGCGCGGCAACGCCTTGTTGTTGCAGGAACTCATCAAGAACCTGCTGCACAACGCGATCACTTACACCCCGCCCGGAGGCAGCGTGACCCTGCGGTTGCGCAGCGCAACGGCTGACGACGCGCGCGGCGCGCCCGTGGTGCAGCTTCAGGTGGATGACAGCGGCCCCGGCATTCCCGAAGCGGAACGTGCGCTGGTGTTCGAGCCGTTCTATCGCATTCTGGACAACGGCAGCGAGGGCAGCGGACTGGGGCTGGCCATCGTGCGCGAAATCGCCCGCCAGCATGATGCCGAGATCACGCTGAGCGATTTGCCGCAGGGCGCGTCCGCTCAGGGGTTCAGGGTGCAGGTGCAGTTTGGGCGGGTGATAAATAGCGTTAACAGGCCCTGATCATTCGCCATCTTCTCCGCACTGCTTTTTCAGCGCGCCCAACTGGCCGTAGGTGATGGGTTTGCCGCTGGCGGCCAGCGCCTTGAGGCCATCCGCCATGCACGGGCTGTCATTGGCCAGTTGAAGCTGGGGCGCGTCCACCGGCTCGTTCACCAGGCGGCCACGCAGCAGGCTGAAGATGCCCACCAGCACCACGATGGCCAGCACAATGCCCAGCAGCCCGCTGAGCTGCACGTTCATGCCCTTTTTTTTCTGCGGGGGCGTGGGGGTCGGAGCGTCTGGGGTATCGGACATGGATCAGCGCAGGGCGGGGTTGAGGGTGTAGGTGCCGGTGAGGCTGGCCTGGGCCAGCACATGCCCGGCGAGGGCCGCACGCAGTTGCGCGCCGTTGAACGCGCCGTCCACCGGGCAGCGCGCTACATCGAGCGCGTACAGCGTGAAGATGTAGTGGTGCAGCAGGCTGTCGTTCCAGGGCGGGCAGGGGCCGTCGTAGCCGAAATACTGGCCGGCCATGTCCTGATCTCCGGCGAACCAGGCGGTGTAGTCGTTCACGCCCTGACGCATGCCGCCTGAGCGCCCCCAGGGCCGGGCTTCGCCCAGCCCGCCCCCGGGGGTCAAGATACCTTGGGACGGCCCGGCGTTATCTTGAGAGCAGTCCGGCCCCGCCTTGCCGCGTGCGGTGACGGCGTTGCTGAATTCCTTTTCGCCGATATGCGTGCGGGTGGCGGGCATGTCCACCAGCAGCCAGTGATAGAAGTCCACCCGAGGCAGGTCGGCCGGTACGGTGTGCCCGTCGAGGTTGACGTCGTCGGCGCGGCTGGGCACGTCGGGGTCGTGGCAGATCAGCACCAGGCTTTGCGCGCCCTGCGGTACGCCCGCCCAGGCCAGCGGCGGGTTGAAGTTCTGCGACAGGGCCACATGGCCGACCGCTGACGGCTTGCAAAACGCATATTGCGGCGGAATTGGCTGACCATCGGCAAAGGCGGGGCTGGTGAGTTGCATGAGTGTCTCCGGGGCGGAACGTGGTGACGAGGGCGGTCGGGTTTCAGTGCGGATGCGAGGGGGCGCTGTGCGTGGCGACGGGATGGCTGCTGGTTGCCTCAGCCTGCACCTGCGCATTTTCCTCCTGCAGGCTTTCCTGTGCGGAGGTCAGCATTTCAATGGTCACGGTCATGCCAGGATAAGCCTCGATCAGCGCCTTTTCCACGGCGTAACGGCAGTCTGCCGCGCGCTGAAGCGACCACCCGCCCGGCATGTGCAGATGCATGGAGGCGAAGCGCCGGGTGCCGGCCACGCGGGTGCGCACATGGTCGAAGCGCAGATCGTTCGAGCGAAAGCGGTCGAGCACGGCCTGCAGGCTGGCGAGGTCGGCGTCGTCCATCGATTTGTCCATCAGGCCATCGACCGAGCGCCTCACCAACGAAAACGCCTCGCGCAGAATGTGCAGCGCCACCACGATGCCGATCACCGGGTCGAGCCAGAGCCAGCCGGTGAGCGGCACCAGCAGCACGGCGACGATCACGCCCACGGAAGTCCAGACATCGGTGAGCAGGTGCCGGGCATCAGCTTCGATGACGATGGAACGCAGGCGCCGCGCGCCGCGCAGCATCCACAGCGCGACACCGAGGTTGATCACCGTGGCCGCCGCCGAGATCACCGCGCCCAGCGGCACGTCGCTGATGGGCTGCGGGTGGGTGAGGCGCTGGGCGGCCTCGATCAGAATGAGCACCGCAGCCACGCCGATGAGCAGACCCTCGACGCCGCTGGAGAAATACTCCGCCTTGGTATGGCCGTAAGGGTGGTCTGCGTCGGGCGGCGCCTCGGCGATACGCACGATGAACAAGGCGAACGCGGCGGCGGCGACGTTGACGATGGACTCCATCGCATCCGACAGAAAGCCCACCGAGCCCGTGACCTTCCAGGCCAGCAGCTTCAGGCTGATGACGATGATGGCGGCGAGCAGCGAGACGCGGAGATAGGTTCTGGCTTGCATGGCGTCATTGTGCATGGCCTGCATGAATGGCGGTGGGGCCGGGCGGGTTCGCAGAGCGATCTACCGGCGGCTGAAATGCCCGGATACTTCTGTGTAAAGTCGATGACGCTTACATGATCGAAATTTCACGCGGCTCTCGTTAGACTAGTCGGCTGTTTTTGCTGCCAGTTTCACAACCCGTCACAAACCGACTCAACCCGTCCTGCCTGATTCATGGCCTTCAATTTCCGTCCGCTGGCGCTGCCGCTGCCCAATCGTCGCGATCTGATCGCGCTGCCGCTGGTCATCGGCATGCTGCTGATCATCGGCCACGCCAGCCGGCAGATGGCGGTGCCGTTCCATCTGGGCGAGCACATCGCGCTCTCGCTCGATCCGGGCAACCTGCCGGAATATGCCCTCTACACCGTGCTGCGCATGCTGGCCGCGCTGGCCGCCAGCACCGTGTTCACCCTGATCTACGCCTGGGTTGCGGCCAACAATCGTTACGCCGAAAAGGTGATGGTGCCGCTGCTCGATGTGCTGCAGTCGGTGCCCATTCTGGGGTATCTGTCCATCACCGTGACCGGCTTCATCGCCCTGTTTCCCGGCAGCATGTTGGGCCTGCAGTTCGCGGTGATTTTCGCGGTGTGGACTTCGCAGGTCTGGAACATGACCTTCAGCCTGTACCAGTCGCTCAAGACCGTGCCGCGCGACCTTACCGAGGCCGCCACCCTCTACCGTCTCAACGCCTGGCAGCGCTTCTGGAAGCTTGAACTCCCCTACGCCGCCCCCGGCCTGCTGTGGAACGCGATGATGTCCATGTCCGGCGGCTGGTTCTTTGTTGTCGCCGCCGAAGCGCTCACCGTGGCCGGGCAGCAGGTGTCGGTGCCGGGCATCGGCTCGTATATCGCTGCGGCGATCGGCGCCAAGAATCTGGGGGCCATCGGCTGGGCGATTCTGGCCATGGTGGTGGTGATCCTGTCGTACGACTTTCTGTTGTTCCGCCCCATCGTCGCCTGGGCCGACAAGTTCCGTCTGGACAACACCGTCAGCGTGGACGCGCCGCGTTCGGTGGTGCTCGACTTTCTGCGCCGCACCCGTCTCACTCAGCGTCTGGCCCGGCTGCCCGCCGTGCTGTGGGAGATGAGCGTGCGCCTGCTGCCCGCGGTGCCGCTGCACAAGCCGCCGCAGCGCGCGCCTTCTGTGTGGGGCGACCGGGTGTTTGTCGTCAGCATGGTGCTGTTCACCCTCGGCCTGGTCGTGGCGCTGTTTCTGGTGTTGCCGCGCGATTTCGGCTGGCTGCAGGTCGGCCATGTGATGTTGCTGGGCGCGTTCACCGCGCTCAAAGTGTTCGTGCTGGTGGCGATCTCGGCGCTGATCTGGGTGCCGGTGGGCATCTGGGTTGGCCTGCGCCCGCGCTGGGCGGCCGTGGCGCAGCCGGTGGCGCAGTTTCTCGCCGCCTTCCCCGCCAACCTGCTGTTCCCGCTGGTGGTGGTGGCCATCGTGCACTGGCACCTCAATGTCAATGTGTTCACCGCGCCGCTGATGATTCTGGGCAGCCAGTGGTACATCCTGTTTTCGGTCATCGGCGCGGCCTCGGCCTTGCCCAGCGACTTGCGCGAGGCCGGGCGCAATCTGGGTTTGCGTGGCTGGCTGCTGTGGCGCAAGCTCTATCTGCCCGCCGTGTTTCCAGGTTTCGTGACCGGCGCGCTCACCGCCTCGGGCGGCGCGTGGAACGCCAGCATCGTGGCCGAAGTGGTGAGCTGGGGCAGTCACACCCTGATCGCCACCGGGCTGGGCGCCTACATCACCGAAGCCACCCAACAGGGGCAGACGCTAAAGGTCGGCCTGGGTGTGGGCGTGATGGCGCTGTACGTCATCGCCATCAACCGGCTGGTCTGGCACCGCCTCTACAAGATTGCCGCCACGCGCGTGCGGCTCGATTGATTGCCGCCTGATATGAAATCCCCCCTGACTTGCTGCGCGCGTTTCCCCCAAGGGGGCCTCAGTTCCTTCGGAACGGCCGTGCGGAACTGAAGGACCCAGCATGAATGCCATGAACTCTACCGAACTGTCCAGCGCACCTGACGCCGCGTCTTCGACGCCCATTTTCCATCTGGCGAATGTGCGCAAGTCGTATCGCACCCCCGAGGGTGGCGAGCTGGTCATTCTCGACGGCGTCGATCTCGATTTGCGCGATGGCGAAATTCTGGTGCTGCTGGGGCGCTCCGGTTCGGGCAAGTCCACCCTGCTGCGCACCCTGGCCGGGCTGGTGTCCGCCACCAGCGGCACGACGCTGCATCGCGGCAAGCCGATCGACGGCCCGGTGCCGGGGCTGGCGATGGTGTTCCAGAGCTTTGCGCTGTTTCCCTGGCTGACGGTGCTGCAGAACGTGGAACTGGGGTTGGAGGCGCTCAAGGCGCCGCCCGCAGAGCGCCGCGCCCGCGCGCTAGCTGCCATCGACCTCATCGGCCTGGACGGCTTCGAATCCGCCTATCCGCGCGAGCTGTCGGGCGGTATGCGCCAGCGCGTGGGCTTTGCGCGCGCCCTGGTCATCAACCCCGACGTGCTGTTGATGGACGAGCCGTTCTCCGCGCTCGACGTGCTCACCGCCGAAACCCTGCGCACCGACCTGCTTGACCTCTGGGCCGAACGCAAGATTCCCACCCGCGGCATTCTGCTGGTGTCGCACAACATCGAAGAAGCCGTGCTCATGGCCGATCGCATCGTCATCCTCGGATCGAATCCCGGGCGGGTGATCAGCGAAATGCACATCGACCTGCCGCATCCGCGCGAGCGTGAATCGCAGCAGTTCCGCGATCTGGTCGAGGGTATTTACGGCGCCATGACCGCCCGGCCGACCGGGCGCGACGCGGTGCGCAAACAGGCGCCGGGCATCGGCCTGCGTCTGCCCTCGCTGTCGGTCAACGCGCTGGCCGGTCTGCTCGAAGAGCTCGACGCGCTCGAAAAAAGCGGCGCCAACACCCGCATCAGCCTGCCCGAACTGGCCGAAGACATGCACTTTTCGGTGGACGACCTGTTTCCGCTGATCGAAGGCGTGGAACTGCTCGGTTTCGCCCAGGTGGAAGACGGCGACATCATGCTGCTGCCCGCCGGGCGACTCTTTGTTGACGGCAGTCTGCAGGAGCGCAAGCAGGTTTTCGCCCGCCACCTGATCGAGCGCGTGCCGCTGGTGGCGCGCATCCGCACGGTGCTTGACGAGCGCTTCAACCACCGCGCACCCGATTCGCGTTTTCTCACCGAGCTCGAAGATCACCTCAGCGAAGACGAAGCCCGCCGCGTGCTCGACACCGCCATCGACTGGGGCCGCTACGCCGAGGTGTACGCCTACGACGACAACGCCGAAGTCTTCAGCCTCGACAACCCCGAGGCCGATCTGGAGTGAGAGGAGTGAGCCGCGAGGCGAAAAAAACGGCGAACCGAAGTTCGCCGCCTGAGACGGAAATGCCGCTACGACGCCGCGTAAGCCGCGATGGCTTACGGCAAGGCTTACGGCAACAATCGGCGCAACAATCAGGGCTTGCTGACTGCTTCGTGGGCCTTGTCCATCGCGCCATGTGCGGCATCGGTGGCCTTTTCTTTCATCGTGTTCATCGCACCGGTAGCGGCGTCCTTGGCCTTGTCGGCAGCATCAGACATGGCGCCCGACACCGCAGCGGCACCCGAATGCGCTGCCGCGCTGGCTGCGCCCGTTGCCGCACTGGCGGCGCCGCTCACGGCATGTCCGGCCGCACTCGCGGCGCCTTGTGCGGCGCTGGCTGCGTGATTGACCATGCCACCGGCGGCGCTGGCTGCGGCGCCCGCGGCACTGGCGCCTGCGGCGACGGCCGAGCTGGCGGCAGACTGCGCCGCGCTGGCCGCACCGCTGGCGGCCTGTTCAGCTTTCTGGCAAGCGGCAAGCGAAAGCACGGCTGCGGCGATCAGGGCAAGTTTGAATTTCATATTGACTCCAAGTCTGTTTGCTTAAGGGGGGTGAAGAGCGGATTTATTTCCGTCATCACACGATATGGAACCTGATTTTGCGCATTTTTTCAATCCGAGCTGCGCGAAATTTACAAAATTACCGCTGCACTGTGAAACCATGACGTGGTAATTTCGTCACATGAAAGAGATATCTTCGGGTTCGCTGCGAAACATCATGCCCACAAAAAACATCGATCTGATTTATTTCAACGCCGGAGGTGGCCACCGCGCCTCGGCCCTGGCCCTGGAAAAAAGCATTGCGCAGTCGGGTTTGCCCTGGCAGGTTCGGCAGGTCAACCTCACCGATGTGCTCGACCCGCAGGGCACGGTGCGCAAATACACCTTCTCTCCAGAAGACTATTACAACGCCCGTTTGGCGCGCGGCCTCACCATCGGCCTGCGGCACGAACTCAAACTGCTGCAAGGGGCGTTGCGCCTGCTTCATCCCACCCTGCTCAAAATTCTCAAGCTGCATTGGCTGCGCACCGAGCCCGATCTGGTGGTGTCGCTGATTCCCAATTTCAACCGTTCGCTGTTTGAGAGCCTGACGGCCACTTTGCCCGGCGTGCCCTATGTGACCTTGTTGACCGACCTAGCCGATTTCCCGCCTCATTTCTGGATGGAACAGGGGCAAGATCAGCACCTCATCTGCGGCTCGGAGCATGCCGTGCAGCAGGCTTTGCAGGCCGGGTTCGCCGCCGAGAAAGTACATGCGACCTCGGGCATGATCATTCGCCCCGATTTCTACGCCGAGCCGGTGGATTTCGACCGGGCAGCCCGCCTGCAGGCCATGGGTTTTGATCCGCAGCGCCCGGTGGGGGTGGTGATGTTCGGGGGGCACGGTTCGCGCAGCATGCTGGCCATCGCCGAACGTCTGCCCGATGTACAACTCATTTTCATGTGCGGTCACAACGCCAAGCTGGCGACCAAGCTGCGCGCCTTGCCGACCACAGCGCCGCGCCATGTGATGGGCTTCACCAGCGACGTGGCCGAGGTGATGCGCTTAGGCGATTTTTTTATCGGCAAGCCGGGCCCTGGCTCCTTGAGCGAGGCGCTGCATCTGGGCTTGCCGGTGATCGTCACGCGCAACGCCTGGACCATGCCGCAGGAGCGATACAACACGGACTGGGTGCGTGAAAACGGCTTCGGTCTGGTGCTGCCGAGCTTTCGCGCCATCGAGACGGCGCTGCCCGCGTTTCTCGACGATCTCGCCGCGAGCCGCGCGCGCGTGGCCGCGTATCGCAACCGGGCGGTTTTCGAGGCACCGCAGATTCTGCAAGACATTCTGCGCAGCGCCGAGCAGGTGCATCTTGACGCGCAGAGCTTGATGGGCGCTTCTACCCGCCGCCTTTTTGAAAATGGGCGGTGAACAGTTGCCACCACGCCCTGCGCTTGGCGGAGTCTGCGGCGGTGAGCGACACCTCGGCCAGCCAGCGTTCGAGCACGATCAGCCCCAGCCGGGCGGGCTCGGCAGGATGCAGGCGGATGTGCCAGTCGCAACCTGCGTCATGCCCTGAGTAAGCCTGCGGGCCATCGGCGCGCAGAGTGGGAAACGCCATTGCCAGCTGGCGCGCAAACGCGCTGCGGGTGATGGCCATGTCGAGTTGGCAATGGGCCGGGGCGTCGAGGCCGTACATGCCGGATTCGTTCACGCCCTCAGCCTCCAGCGACGGGCGGCCAGATCGCCAGGGTTTCACCCTCTTGCAGCACGCGGGTGTCGCGCTGGTCTGGCGCGATATAAACGCCATTGACCAGAACCAGATGCACCTGCTTCCAGGGCAGGCGAAAGCGCTCCACCACGTCTTGAATGGTGGCGCCCGGAGCGATGTTGAGCGTGATCTGATGGCCCTGCCGCGGCTGCGGCAGATAGTCCGTCAGGGTGGCCATCAGCTTGAGGGTGATTTGCACGCCAGTCTGGGGCTGAGCCTGGGCAAGAGGGGATGAGGCGGGCGCATCCATGAGGGAGTGAATCGCCTTCAATGATGCACAGCATCGGCGCGGCGGTCTTGCGCCTGCGCGCTGGCGAGGTAGGCTTCCATCAGGCGGGTGGGGTCGGCCAGCAGGCGGTCTTTCCAGGCGCCGAGCCTGACCCGGCCTTCGACCAGGCCGCGCAATACTCCGATGTGCTGCGTGGAGCCGATGCTGTTGCTGCCCACCATCACATCGCCCTCGAATTGCAGGCTGAGGTGTTTGTATCCCGCCCGGTCGGTCAGATCCACGCCTTGCCCCCCCTTCACACCCTGCCACTGGCCGAAGCTGCTGGAGATCAGTCCCAGGGTGTCGAGCACGTTGATCTGCGTGACCCCGCGCAGTTGGGTGCGCCGACCCGCCATATTCATCGCTGCGACATAAGCCTGATCGACCGCGTTGGGCTGGATGGCGCTGACCATCGGCTTGCCATAGAGCATGTCGAACGCCTCGGCGCAATCTCCGGCGGCAAAGATGCCGGGAACATTGGTCTGCATGTGTTCATCGGTGAGCACGCCTTGCAGGCAATGCACGCCAGAGCCTTCGAGATAACCGATATTGGGCTTGACGCCCGCTGCCGAAATCACCAGATCGGCGGGCAGGCGCTCACCGGTGGACAGGCGCACGGCCAGCGGGGCGGCCATGTCGCTGGGGTTGGATTCGATGGACTCGATGCTCGCGCCGGTATGCACCGTCACGCCCTTGCCCTGCACCCAGTCGCGGATCATGCCGCCTGCCGTTTCTCCCATCATGCGCGGCACCATGCGGTCGCCCATTTCCACCACGGTGAGCTGCACCCGGCGGCGCACCAGACTTTCCATGATGATGCAGCCGATGAAGCCCGCACCGAGTTGGATGACCCGCGCGCCGGGCACGGCGAACTGGGTGAGGGCGCGGGCGTCTTCCAGTGTCCAGCAGGTATGCACCCGCTGCGCGTGGATGCCGGGAATGCGCGGCAGCGTCGGCGTCGAACCGGTGGCGATCAGCAGGGTGTCGAAGGGCTGCGTTTCACCGGATTCGAGGGTGAGGGTTTTGCGCGCGGCGTCGAGCGACTTCACCCGCGCATGGCGTTGGGTGATGCCGATCTGCCTGAAGTGCTGCGGGTCTTTGCGCAGCCAGGTGCCGCGCTCGGTGATGTCGCCGTGCAGCAGGTAGGGAATCGCCATGCGCGAATACGGCGGCCCTTCTTCGTCGCCGATCAGGGTGATGGTGTCTTCGGCGGCAGTGTGTTTGCGCAGGGTTTCTGCGGCAACCACCCCCGCGGGGCCGTTACCGATGATGACGTGGTGTTTCATGTTGTTTGCCTCGATTCCGAACCGATCTCACGCCGTCCGACTCCTCCCCCACACGGTGGGGAGGTTGGGAGAGTGCACAACCCTCCCCACCCCAACCCTCCCCGCGCGTGGGGAGGGGGCTCAAGTCAAAGCCCGAGCCGCGTGCGGGTTTCGGGCTTGAGCGTGCCTTCCGGAGTCCAGCCGCGCAGCTCGTAATAGCGAGGCAGCATCTCGGGCAGCTTGTTGGTCAGCCCCTTGGCCGGGCCGGTCTTGGCGGGCTCTTTGAGCAGACGCGGCGGCAGGGTGTCGTCCTTGGCGGTGAAGCCCGCGCGGTTGTTGTAATCGCGCTCCATATTCCAGATGCGTTCGCCTATGGTGTTCAGCTCGTCCATGGTGAACTCTTCCAGGCAGGCGGCGGCAAGCTGCGGCTGCACGTCGGCCAGCGTCCAGGCGAAACTGGTGAACAGGCAGATGCCGGCAGAGTCGAACACCGCGGTGGCGTCCTGAAACGCCTTCACCAATTCGGGCTTGCCGTCGGCCACCAGCGGGTCGGTCTTGACCGGGATGCCCAGCACTTCCGACGCCACCGTGTAACCGCGCAGATGGCAGGCGCCCCGGTTGCTGGTCGCGTAGGCCAGGCCCATGCCCTGAATGCCGCGCGAGTCGTAGGCCGGGAACTCCTGGCCTTTGACGCTCATGCTCAGTTCTGGGTGGCCGTACTTGGCCGTCAGGCGTTTGCTGCCCAGCGCCAGTTCCTTGCCGAAGCCCTCGCCGCGGGCGGTGATTTCGGCAAAGTAAGTCAGCGCCTTGGCCGAGCCGAAGGGCGCGTCCACGCCGAGTTGTTCCTTGGTCAGCAGGCCCATGTCGTACAGCTCCATCACCGCGCCCACGGTGGCGCCGAAAGTGATGGGGTCCATGCCGTCTTCGTTGCAGATGAAATTGGCGTAGGTCAACGCTTCCAGATCGTTGACGCCGTTGGCCGAGCCCAGCGCCCAGGCGGCTTCGTACTCCAGCCCGCCCGATGCGCCCCAGTACTGCGGCTTGTTCTCGACGCTGAAATGGTGCTCGTCGATCTTGCTGATGCGACCGCAGGCGATGGTGCAGCCAAAGCAGGCCTGGTTGGTGACCAGGTTGGGCTTGCCGTCGGTTTTGCGCGGCTCGTGCATGGCCTCGCCGGAAATGTCTTTCGCGCCTTCGAATTGCACGTCGCGGTGGTTGCGCGTGGGCAGGGCGCCGATTTCGTTGATCACGTTCATCAGCACCTGCGTGCCGTATTTCGGCAGGCCCTGGCCGGTGACGGCGTTGTCGTGCAGCACTTTTTTGCCCGCGTTGACCGCGGCCATGAAAGCCTTGGGGTCGCGCACATTGCCCACGCCCTTGGTGCCGCGCACGGCAATGGCCTTGAGGTTCTTGCTGCCCATCACCGTGCCCACGCCCGAGCGACCGGCGGCGCGGTGCAGGTCGTTGATCACGGCAGCGTACATCACGCCGTTTTCGCCGGCGCGGCCGATGGAGCTGACGCGGATCAGCGGATCCTGGTGGTGGTTCTTGATCCACGGCTCGGTTTCCCACACGGTCTTACCCCAGATCGGCGAGGCGTCGAGCAGTTCGGCCTTGTCGTTTTCGATGGACAGATACACCGGCTTGGGGGACTTGCCCTCGACAATGATCATGTCCCAGCCCGCCATCTTCAGTTCGGCGCCGAAGTAGCCGCCGGAGTTGGAGCAGGCAATCGCCCCGGTGAGCGCGCCTTTGGTGATGACCGAGTAGCGCCCGCCGGTGGACACCATGGTGCCGGTGAGCGGCCCGGTGGCGTAGATCAGCTTGTTGTCGGGCGAGAGCGGATCGACCTTGGCGTCGACCTCCTCGACGAAATACTTGGTCGCCAGCCCGCGCTGGCCGATGTACTCGCGCGCCCACTGCATGTTCAACGGTTCGCTCTTGATAGTGCCTTGCGTGAGATTCACGCGCAGAATTTTTCCAGCCCAGGTCATGGTCGTCTCCTTTTGGGTGGGTGTGTTCAGGCCGCGGCGTTCTGGTTGCCCAGTTTGTCGGCCCATTGCTGCATACGCGACAGCCCGGTCCAGCTGGCATCGACATAGGTGATGGCGCCAGTGGGGCAGGCTTCGGCACAGGCCGGTTCGCCGCCGCACAAGTCGCACTTTTGCACCTTGCCGGTATCGGCCACATAGTTCACCGTGCCGAACGGGCAGGCGATGGTGCAGACCTTGCAGCCCACGCAAACATCTTCGAGCACGACCTTGGCGCCCGTGGCGGCGTCTAGCTTGATGGCCTCTACCGGGCAGGCATGCAGGCACCAGGCTTCGTCGCACTGGGTGCAGGTGTAGGGCACCTTGCGGCCGGTTTCGTGGAAATCGAACACCTTGATGCGGCTTTTTGAGGTGTTGAAAATTCCGTAGTTCTCATACGAGCAGGCCATCTCGCATTGCAGGCAACCCGTGCACTTGTCCGGGTCGATATGCAGGGACTTTTGCATCTTGCATCTCCTCGATTGTTATGAACATCTGAACGACCCCAGGGCCGGGCTTCGCCCAGCCCGCCCGATCCTTGCTGCGGCCGGGCCTGATGCGAGTCTGACAGTTGCAATATAGGCCGTGGTTCTTAAGGGCGAAAGCGGGCGAAATGCTTTGCCCGACTAGGGCGCTCGGGTATGTGCCTGAGCGTTATCCACCTGCTGTGCAACGGCAGAGATCGCAAAGCTCGCTGCGGACTTCTGCGCTCGAATTCACGCGGCCATCACCCGCCGCGCCAGGTGGGTCAAAGGGCGCTCGATCAAATGCTCCATGCGATGCGGCAGCGCCAGCGGCTTGAGCAACATCTTCACCGCCTGCTCCATCGGAAGCCGTGCACCCACATGGTGGTACAGACGTTGGCAGATATGCTCGAAAGGTACATCGTCCGCTGCATCAAAGTGGGGCTGGAACAGCCAGACGTGACGCAGCGCGATGTCGGAGTCGCTGGTGCGCAGCTCAGCCAGCCGACGCTTGAGCGCGCCGAGAATGCGAGCGCGCGACAGATTGCGCTCGGCGTTGATCTCTTTGAAGTAGCGGTAAAAGTGCTTGTAGTGCTGCACCTCGTCGGTACGAATGTGCTCGGTCAATCCGGCCAGCACCGGCTCGTCTGTCAGGTCGCGCAGGGTCTGGTAGTAGGTGGCCGTGCCCGTTTCCACCACACAGCGGGCCACGAGCTCCAGTGCGCGGTCCTCTTCGAGTTCTTCGACGGTGCACAGGCGCGAGTATTCGCTGAAAAAAGAGGCGTAGGCTGCTTCCCAGTCGAACTCGGGCCAGACCGTCTGCACATAGGTCTTGAGCGCGCGGCCGTGCTGCAGTTCTTCCGGTTCCCACTGATGCTGCAGCCAGTCGGAAATGGGGGGGTAGGCGTCGAAATGTTCGACCAGATTGCGGGTGTAGGTTTGCGAGCCCGACTCGACAAAAGAGGCGCTGGCCAGCAGATAGAAAAGTTCCACGTTGTCGTGAATCGACTCGGTGCGGATACGCGGGTAATCGATCCAGTCCAGCGTCCAGTGCGGTGGATAGTCTGGCGCGCGTCGGGCGGGGGTGGGGGATGTTGGAATTCGAATGGCGCGGTTCATAGGATGACTTTATGCCCTGTCATGCTTGAAGAATAGACTGAAAATTCGACATCACAGTTCCTCATCCGCGTCCCAACCCGTCTAAACTTGTCACAAGGTATAACCTCTTCACATTGGCATAAGGAGCCCTTCATGAAGTCACAAAAAACCCTGGCTGTCGTTCTCTCCGCCAGCCTTGTCGCGCTGTCGCTGGGTGGCTGCGCGAACATGAACGAATCGCAGAGAACTACCGCCTCGGGTGCGGGCATCGGCGCCGCTGCCGGCGGCATCATCGGCGCCTTGACGGCGGGCGGCAACACCGGTAAGAGCGCGGCAACTGGCGCGGTGGCCGGTGCGGCAGTGGGCGCTTTGGGCGGCTATTTGTGGAACCAGCATCTGGAGAAGCAGAAGCAGGATTTGCAGGCTCAGGCGCAGGCCTCGGGTACGGGCGTGCAGGTGACGCAGACGCAGGACAATCGCCTCAAGATGAACGTGCCGGCCGATGCGGGCTTTGCGACAGGCAGCGCGCAGCTCAATTCGCGCATGTATCCCATTCTGGAGAGCTTGGCCACGGGGCTGAATCAGAACCCATCTGAAACCGTGCAGGTGTTCGGTTTCACCGACAGCACGGGAACGGACGCGATCAATTACCCGCTGTCTGAAAACCGGGCGCTGACGGTGAAGAACTTCCTCGTGTCGCGCGGCGTGGCGGCGCAACGCGTCACCACCCAAGGCCTGGGCCCGCAAAACCCGGTGGCGAGCAACGCCACGGCGCAGGGCCGCGTAGCCAACCGGCGTGTGGAAATTTATGTGGCCATGTCGGCCCAGCGCTGAGTTGGAACCTCAAACAGCGGCGCTGCGCTCCTGCAGCCTGCGGTGCGCGTCTTGTTCGCGTGTTGACCAGCCACAGGTCAAGAGCCTGCGCTGTGCAAGGTATGGGGGCTGAACTGTAAAGACTCACGGCACGGCTTGTCGCCGCACCTCAGGCGGCGAGGGCCATGGGCTCCGGTATCGGGTGCTCCAGCAGATCCAC
>DZDA01000030.1:12227-23288 GCA_022730375.1 Thiomonas intermedia | reverse complement strand
CCCTGGGCGTGTTGTTGTTTGCCGCCTCGGCTTCCACCCTGCTGTTGTGGCTCACACTGGCGGGGCGCCGTTTCGCCTGGGCTTCGCTGCCCAGCGCGCTCATGGCGGGAACGGCATTGGTGCTGGGCGTACTGCTGTTCTGGCGCGAGCGGCGGCACCCCCATCCATTTCTTCCCCTTGAGTTGCTTCATCTGCCCGCCATCGGATGGACGGCCGCCACCATGGTGCTGTTTGCGGCGGGTTTGTTTGCTCTGGTGTTCTTTCTGCCGGTTTATCTGCAGGTGGGACACGCGACCGGCGCGGCGCACGCGGGCCTGCTGCTGTTGCCGCTCACCGCCGGGCTGGTGCTCGGCTCCAACGCCACAGGCCGCCTGGTCGCGCGCACGGGCCGCCCCGATGTGCCGGCGCGCTGGGGGCTGAGCGTTGCGGCGATTGCGTTGGGTTTGCTGGGCGTGGCGCCTGCGGCGCCGTTGGTCATCGGTGCGCTGGTGTTCGGCCTGACATCGAGCACCGACTTGCAGGCCGCTCTGCACACGGCAGACCCCGCCGCGACCCAGTCGATGATTCGCGCCTTCCATCTGGCGTTTTTCTGCGCCGGCGGGCTGACGCTGCTCGCCGCCTGGACCTCCACCCGGGTGCCGCGCGTGACGATTTGACGGCGCGCGCCCGGGTCGGTGGAAAATGTCATTTCCCTTCTCACTCGCAACCTCCGCCGCCATGCACAACCTCGACTCGCTCAGCCGCTTTTCCATCCCCGGCCAACTTCGGTTCCATGCCCATCCAACCGGGCTGATCTTCGCTGAAATCGACCATGCCGCAGGCGTGGCCAGCCTCTGCCTGCAGGGCGCTCACCTCACCAGCTTCCGCCCCAAGTCGCAGCCGGAGCCGGTGGTGTGGGTGTCTGAAGCGGCGCGCTATCTGCCGGGCAAGTCCATTCGTGGCGGCGTGCCGGTGTGCTGGCCCTGGTTCGGGCCGCACGCCAGCGAGAGCAGTTTTCCGGCGCACGGCTTTGCCCGCACCGTGCCCTGGGCGGTGGTGGACAGCGGGGCGTCGCAAGGCGCGACGCACCTCACGCTGCAACTGCAGCCTTCAGACGCCACCCGAGCGCAATGGCCGCACGACACCCCGGTTTCGCTGCGCATCCGCGTGTCGGACGTGTTGGAGATGGAACTGATCACGCACAACGCCACTGCGCAGCCGCTACCGCTCAGCGAGGCGCTGCACACTTATTTCCAGGTCGGCGACATTGCCGAGGTGCAATTGCTGGGGCTCGATGGCTGCAGCTATCTCGACAAGACCGAGGCCTTCGCCCGCAAGCAGCAACAGGGCGCCGTGCGCTTTGCCGCCGAGACCGACCGGGTGTATGTGGACACACCTTCGGAGTGCGTCATCGTCGATCCGCTGCTGCAGCGGCGCATTCGCATTGCCAAGCAGGGATCGGCGTCCACCGTGGTCTGGACGCCGTGGGAGCAGAAAGCCGCCGCCATGGGCGACTATACCGCGCAGGGCTGGCGCAACATGCTGTGCGTGGAGTCGGCCAACGCGGCAGCCAACGCCTTGACTCTGCCGCCCGGCGCCACCCACACGTTGAGCGTGCGCTACAGCGCCGAAGCGCTGTGAGCGGCGCGGCGGCTATTGTCCGTTGAGCACGCTGACGTCCACCCGCCGGGCCTGGGCCGGATCGCCCGACCCGGTGGTGTTTTGCGGCTTGCGCAGCTCGGTCTGCACTTCGGGTACGCCCGCAGCGACCAACGCCGCCTGAACCGCCTGGGCGCGGCGCTTCGACAGTGCGGCGTTCAAGGCCGCGCTGCCGCTGCTGTCGTGATAGCCGGAGATCACCGCCCTGCTGTCTGGGTGCGCCTTCAAATAAGTCACCACTTTGTTCAGCTCGGCGGCGGTCTGCGGCGGCAAAGCCGATTTACCGACCGCAAAATACACCTCTACAACCGGCGGCAAAGTGGCTGTGGCCACCGTGGCCGGAGACGATTCGGGGTTTGAAGGCGCAGCAGCCGGTGTGGACGAGGCCGGGGAAGGAGCGGCGGCCACGACCTGCAGCTGGTTGTCCAGCGTGACCTGCGGGCCGAGCAAAGCCTGGAGCGATGCGCCCAGCTGCGCCTTGGCCTCGGCGCTGTCGACGTTGCCGCGCAAGCTGACCTGGCTGGCGTCGCCCGAAATCTCGATGTGATCGCCCTGTTTGAGCAGGGCGTCGAGCTTGTCGCGTTGATCCCACCAGCCCACGGCGGCCGTCGCGCCAGCCACTTGCAAACCCTGCGCGGCACTGACCGTGAAATGGAACGCTTCCGCGGACGCGGAAGCCGTTGGCGCTGAAGCTGGAGCTGAAGCTGCGGACATCAGCGGGCTCGGCGTTGCCAGTGCGGCCACCGCGCCGCTTGCGGGCTGGCAACAAGGCGTCGCGGCGGGGCCGAGGCCCGCAAACCACAGAATGGCCAGCAAAATCACCAGGGCGATGGCGATGATCTGGGTCCAGAACGTGTACCAATGGACATCGAGCTGTCGCGCTTCCATCGTCGTCTCCGTCCTCAGGCTTTGTCGCCGTCCGCATTGCGGGGCACGCCGCCATCGAGCGCGTCCTGCAGGGTCTTGAGTTCGGTCCAGCGGTTGTGCGCGGCCAGTTTGGCCTGCTCAGGCCAGGTGGTGGGCACGGCCATGCGGAACTGCGGCCCTGCTTCCTGCAGGATGGCGGCGATCCGGTCAACTGGAGTGACTGCCAGTTCGGCGAAGGTCTGAATGCCGCGTGCCGTGAGCAATTCGGCAATTTTCGGGCCGATGCCTTCGACGATGGTCAGATCGTCGACCGAACGCAGGCGGAACCCTGCAGCGGCTGCGGCCGCCAGATCGATGGTGGGTGGAACGGGCGAGACGGGTGCGACAACAGCAGCCGGAGGCGGTGTCTGTGGCGGAGTGGGTGTAACCGGCGCAGCAGGCCCGGCTGGTATCGCGGGCGCAGGCTTGGCCGCGGGTGGGGGCGGCACAGGCGCGGGCGCGCTTGTCTGGAAGCTCGTTGGGGCGGGAGGCGTTTTGCGTATCAAGCGCCAGAGCAGCCAGTTGAGCAGCCATCCGACGAGAACACCCAGCAGAAACCACCAAAAGCAGCATGAAAACGCGTGCATCGCATTGATCCTCAGCAAGCTTGGTCAGGAACCCAGGTTGCAAGCTACTAAAGATCAGATGGCGAAACAATCACTGCAAAGCGGGTTTTGCGTTTTGAGTCGTCAATACGGGGCTCACCCCCCGCGATTTGGCGGGTTCGGCGGGGTGGGCTGCGCAGCCGCATCGGCGCGGATCCAGCGTGCGGCTTTCTCGGCGATCATCAGCGTCGGGCTGTTGATGTTGCCGCTGGGGATCCGGGGCATCACCCCGGCGTCGACCACGCGCAGCCTGGCCACCACGCCGCCGCGACCGTCGCGAAGGCGCAGCCGCGTATCCACCACCGCATCGGGGTCGTCGGCCCGGCCCATGGCCGTCGTTCCTGCCGGGTGGAAGATGGTGGTGGCGATGTCTCCAGCCAGGCGGGCGAGTTCGGCATCGGTCTGAAACTGCGTACCCGGCTTGAACTCTTCCGGCGCGTACCGCGCCAGCGCCGGTTGCGCCACGATGCGGCGGGTGAGGCGCAGACTGTCGGCCGCCACCTGGCGATCTTCGTCGGTGCTCAGATAGTGGGGCGCAATGGCCGGTGCATCGGCAAAGCGCGGGCTTTTGATCCGCACCGTTCCGCGGCTGCCGGGGTTGAGATTGCAGACGCTGGCGGTGAAGGCGTCGAAGCTGTGCAGCGGTTCGCCGAAAGCGTCCAGGCTGAGCGGTTGCACGTGGTACTGAATGTTGGGGTTGGCGTACTGCGCGCTGCTGCGGGTGAACACGCCGAGCTGGCTGGGCGCCATGCTCATCGGGCCGGTGCGCTTGAGGGCGTATTCCAGCCCGATCATCGCCTTGCCCCAGCTTGACGCCGCCCGCGTGTTGAGCGTGCGCGTGCCCTTCACCTTGAACACGGCGCGGATCTGCAGATGATCCTGCAGATTGGCGCCCACGCCCGGCAGGTCGATCACCGGTGTGATGCCGTGTTGCTGCAGCAGTGCCGCAGGCCCCACGCCCGAGAGCTGCAGGATCTGCGGCGAGCCGATGGCGCCCGCGCTGAGCAGCACCTCGCGGGTGGCGTGCGCCGTGATTTTTTCCTGACCCGTCCACACCTCGACGCCGGTGCAGCGTTGGCCGCCGTCAGGCGCGGTGTCGAACAGCAGGCGGGTGACGTGGGCGCCATTCCAGAGTTCGAAGTTCGGGCGGCCATAGCAGGTCGGGCGCAAAAAAGCCTTGGCCGTGTTCCAGCGCCAGCCGCCTTTCTGGTTGACCTCGAAATAGCTCACGCCCTCGTTGCTGCCGCGGTTGAAGTCGTCAGTGGCGGGAATGCCGGTCTGTTGCGCCGCTTGGGCGAAGGCATCGAGAATGTCCCAGCGCAGGCGTTGCTTTTCCACCCGCCATTCGCCTCCGTGGCCGTGCAGCGCGGCGAAGGACGGATCGTTCGCGCGGTCGGCGCCGGCATCGCGGCGCCAGTGGTTTTCGTGGGCGATGAAGTCGGGCAAGCAGGCGTCCCAGCGCCAGTCCTCGTCGCCGGTGAGGGCGGCCCAGGCGTCGTAGTCGCGGGCCTGGCCGCGCATATAGATCATGCCGTTGATGCTGCTGCACCCGCCCAGCACTTTGCCGCGCGGGTAGCGCAGGGTGCGGCCGTTGAGCCCGGGGTCGGGCTCGGTCTGGTAGAGCCAGTCGGTGCGCGGGTTGCCGATGCAGTACAGATAGCCCACCGGAATGTGGATCCAGGGGTAGTCGTCCTTGCGCCCGGCCTCGATCAGCAGCACGCGCTTGTCGGCATCGGCGCTCAGGCGGTTGGCCAGCAGGCTGCCCGCGGTGCCCGCGCCGATCACGATGAAGTCAAACGTGGTGTCGCCCATGGCTGGCACGGCGGCGCTCACTTCGCCGTCGGCATGGCGAACTCGGCGCCCTTGGGGGTGCTTTCCGGCCAGCGCTGCATGATGCTTTTCTGCTTGGTGTAGAAGCGCACGCCTTCTTCGCCATAGGCATGCATGTCGCCAAACAGGCTGGCTTTCCAGCCGCCGAAGCCATGCCAGGCCATCGGCACCGGAATGGGCACGTTGATGCCCACCATGCCGGCCTGTACGCGGCGGCCGAACTCGCGCGCCACGTGGCCGTCGCGGGTGAAGCAGGCCACGCCGTTGCCGTAGGCGTGCGCATTCACCAGTTCGAGCGCCGCGCTGAAGTCGGGCACGCGCACGCAGGACAGCACCGGGCCGAAGATTTCTTCCTGATAGATGCGCATGTTGGGAGTGACCTGATCGAACACCGTGCCGCCGATCCAGAAGCCTTTTTCATGTCCGGGCACTGCAAGACCGCGGCCGTCCACCAGCAGCTTCGCGCCTTGCTGCACGCCGGAGTCGATCATGCCGGTGATGCGCTCGCGCGCTGCCTCGGTGACGATGGGGCCCATTTCGGCATCAAGCTCCATGCCGTTCTTCACCTTCAGCGCCTGCGTGCGCTCGACCAGGCGGGGCAGAATTTTGTCGGCCACATCGCCCACCAGCACGCCTACCGAGATGGCCATGCAGCGTTCGCCTGCCGAGCCGAAGGCGCTGCCGATGAGCGCGTCCACGACCTGGTCGAGGTCGGCGTCGGGCATCACCACCATGTGGTTCTTGGCGCCGCCCAGCGCCTGCACGCGCTTGCCCTGGCGCGCGGCCTCTTGCGCAATGTGATGGGCCACCGGGGTCGAGCCGACAAAGCTGATGGCCTTGACGTCCGGGTTCGCCAGCAGGGCGTCCACCGCCACCTTGTCGCCCTGCACGACGTTGAACACGCCGTCGGGCAGACCGGCCTGCTTGAGCAAATCGGCCATGAGCAGGCTGGGCGACGGATCGAGCGGGCTGGGCTTGAGCACGAAGGTATTGCCCGCCGCGATGGCCACCGGGAACATCCACATCGGCACCATGCAGGGGAAGTTGAACGGGGTGACGCCGGCCACCACGCCCAGGGGCTGGCGCATCGTCCAGTTGTCGATGCCGGTGGACACCTGCTCGGTGTAGTCGCCCTTGAGCAGTTGCGGAATGCCGCACGCAAACTCCACGATCTCGATGCCGCGCGTGACCTCGCCCTGCGCGTCGGTGAACACCTTGCCGTGCTCGGCGGTGATCATGGCAGCCAGGGTGTCGCGGTGCTGGTTGAGCAGGTCGAGAAACTTGAACATCACCCGTGCGCGGCGCACAGGCGGCATGTCGGCCCACTTCGGAAACGCGGCGTGTGCCGCGGCGACGGCGGCATTCACCTGGGCCGCATCGGCCAGCTCAACCTGGCGCGATACCGCACCCGTGGCCGGGTTGAATATGGCCTGCTTGCGCGCGCCTTCGGCCGAGACGATGCGGCCAGCGATGAAATGCGCCGCATCGGCGGCGCCTGTGAACGGGTGAGGTGCGCCCATGAGCGAGTCTCCTGTGAACGGAAAATGAGGGAATGCGATCAAGTCTAGGAGCCGCCTGCTCCTTTGCATAGCGATCTAAACTGACAACATTGTTTTGAAAAGCGAACAATCAGGCCCAAGGAGATCGCCATGTCCACCGTTTCGCCTCCGCGTGACGACTTGCTCTGGCAGCAAGTGCACTGGCTGGGCGCCATCGCCGCTCAGGGCAGCGTGACCGCTGCCGCGCAGCGTCTGGGCGTGTCCAAGGCGGCGGTGAGCCAGCAGCTTGCGGCACTGGAGCGCCGTATCGGCGTGCCGCTGGTGCGCCGAACCACGCGCACCCTGCGTCTGACCGAGGCCGGGCAGCGACTGGTGGACGAGACGGCGCCCGCATTCGCACACATCGTGCGCAGCGTGGGGGCGGTGCACGATCTGGCGGAAACGCCGCGGGGGCTGGTGCGGGTGACCGCGCCCGTCGCCCTGGGACGCCAGCATGTGGCGCCGCACTTGATGAGCTTTCTGCGCAAGTATCCCGATATTCAGGTCGAACTGGAGTTGTCGGACCGGCTGAGCAATCTGCCGCAGGAAGGCTTCGATCTGGCCGTGCGTCATGTGGCCGCGCCGCCCGAAAACCATGTGGCCTGGAAACTGTGCGGCACGCGCTCGCTGCTGGTGGCCAGTGCCGCCTATCTGCGTCGGCATGGCCAGCCGCAACATCCTGCAGAACTCGCGCAGCACGCCTGTCTGACCTATTTGCGGCCCGGAGCGGCGGTGTGGATGTTCGAGCAGCCAAACGCCAAGGACTCGGAGCCCCAGCGCGTGCGCGTGACCGTGCAGGGGCCGTTGCGCGCCAACACCAGTGAAGTGTTGCGCGAGGCGGCGCGTGCCGGCCTGGGCATCGCCCTGGCGCCTGACTTCAGCCTCGACCTGGGCGGGCGGCCCTCCACGCTGCGAGCGGTGTTGCCTCAATGGCGGGCCGTGGGGTTTTTCGGGCAGGCGATCTACGCGATCCGCCCCTGGAGTTCGAATACGCCCCGCGCGATCCAGCTGCTGGTCGAGCACTTGCGGCAGGCGTTGGCATCGGGGTTTTGACTGTCGGGTGCGCTCAAGAAAACGCAGGGCCGTCCCAAGTTTTCTTGACCCCCTCGGGGGGGCGGGTTGGGCGTAGCCCGGCCCTGGGGGCTCTCAGTCGTGAGGATGCAGGTGGCCGCAGACTGGACAGTGCGGGTTGCGCGGCAGGTTGATGGTCTGGAAATCAGTGTCCAGTGCATCGATCAGCAACAGCTTGCCGCGCAAGGTTTTGCCAGTCTGACTGAGGATTTTCAGCGCTTCAACGGCCTGCAGGCTGCCGACCAGACCGACCAAAGGGGCGAGCACGCCCATGGTGGCGCATTGCACTTCTTCGACCGGTGCATCTGGCGGAAACAGGCAGGCATAGCAGGGCCCGCGCTCGCCCTGCGCATCGCGCCGGGTGTCGAACACGCTGACCTGGCCCGCAAAGCGGATGGCCGCACCGCTGACCAGGGGCACGCCGCGCGCGACGCAGGCGCGGTTCAGCGCCTGACGGGTGGCGAAGTTATCGCTGCAATCCAGGGCAACGTCTGCGGCCGAGACGAGTTCGTCGAGCAGGGCTGCGTCGGCGCGGCGGGCGATCACATCGACCTCGATATGCGGGTTGATCTGTCGCATCGCCTCGCGCGCGGAATCGACCTTGCGCTGTCCGATGCGCGCCTCGGTATGGGCGATCTGCCGCTGCAGGTTGGTCAGGTCGACCGTATCGTCGTCGACAAGGGTGGTGCAGCCAACCCCCGCACTGGCCAGGTAGAGCGCTGCGGGCGAACCCAGACCGCCGACGCCGAGAATGAGGGCGCGGCCCGCGCAGATGCGTTCCTGCCCCTCGACGCCGATGTCATCGAGCAGGATGTGACGGGAATAACGCAACAGGTCGGAGTCGTTCATGGGTGCAAGCATAGGGGTTGTGGTGATTTTGCCTGTGTGGCCGCGTCTTCATCACCCTGGAACGGCCTGCATCGCCCGGTGTCACTCTTTGACACACTTGGCCGCTTGCCTTATCAATGCCTATCAATAAGAATGATTCGTATTAACGGAGAAATGATGCGAATCAAGACGTGGATGACGACAATGACTTGCCTGGGCAGCCTGCTGGCCGGAGCGCAAGCGCAAGCCCGGCCATGGGAAGTGCAGCCCTGCGATGTGGACGACTACATCACCAAGGCCATCGGCATCGAGGAGCCGTGGCTCGAAAACGCGGCCTATCTGTTCGCCCAGGGCGACAACAATGGCGCGCCGCGCGCTGTTGCGCTGTCGCCCGAGGTCGAGGGGAAGTTCAGCGACCGCCTTGGCATGGAGCTGGATCTGCCCGGCTACACGGCGAACGAGCCCCTCGGGAGGGGGCAGAGCGCCTTCGGGCCGGTGGCCGCGGGTCTCAAACTGGCCGCCCTGCACACCTGCGATTTCAGCCACGGCCGCGCCAGCCTGCTCACCGCCGAGGTGGAAGGCCAATACTGGGCCAATCCGCGCCCGGCCGTGCTGTCGGGACAGGGCAATGCGCTGACGGCGCAGATCATGTGGGCGCAGCTCTGGTATCCCTGGTTTGCTCAGGGGGAGGCCGGCTATACGCAGCGCGTCGGCTCCGGCATCACCAGCGGCTGGTTCGTCAACACCAGCCTGGGGCACGCCATCGGCACGGCCTATGCCGTGCAACTCGAAGTGGAGATGGACAACCAGCTCACCCTGGACGACGGCAGCCGAGGCGTCGAGGGCAGCGTGATGCCGCAGATCGCCTATCACCTGTCGGGGCAATGGCTGCTGGCCCTGGGTGAACAGGCGGCATTCCAGCAAGGCCAGTCGCAGCCGCACTGGTCGACCTGGCTGATGGTCGAGCGGGACTTCTGATCGCAAAATTCGAAGCGGAAAACCGGAAACCGACGGTCGCCGCCTCCAGACCCTGACGCTATTTGGTTTTGGCCGCTCCGCTGGCGTCAGCCTTCGGGCCGCTGGCTGCGGCCGACGTGGCCGGGGTCTTCTCTTTGGCGGTATTGGCCGGGTGCTTGGCCGTGATGACCGGCTTGCCTTCCAGATAATTCATCGCTTGCGCCACCTGCCAGTCTTCCTTGCTGCCGTACTCGGGCAGCTTCGGCAACTTGTTCGGGTCTTTCTGCAGTTCGGCTTCGAGCAGGCGCCGGGCTTCTTCCTGCTTGCGCACGTCGTCCTCGACCCGCCTGGAGTCGGCCGATTCGCTGCCGGTGCCGATCTGGTTCTTGTAATCGATCTCGCGCATGCGCAGCGCGGCGTAGGGGTCGCCGCTCTCCAACGGATCAACCTCGTAATTCGGGGTGATGCCCTTGCCCTGGATCGACTGGCCGTTGGGGGTGTAGTAGCGCGCCGTGGTGAGCTTGAGCGCAGTGTCGGGCCCAAGCGGCAGCACGGTCTGCACCGAGCCCTTGCCGAAGGACAGCGTGCCCATGACCACCGCACGTTTGTAGTCTTGCAGGGCGCCGGTCACGATTTCGGAGGCCGATGCCGATCCGCCGTTGATGAGCACCACCAGCTTGACCGTCTTCACCCCGGCGGGCAGGGTGTCGAGCGGGTTGTCACCAGCGCGGCTGAGATAGTCACTCGGGGTGTTGCGGTAGGTGGAGTTGGCCTCGGGCATCTGGCCCTTGGTACTGACGATGACCGCATCATTGGGCAGGAACACCGAGGCCACGCCCACGGCGCTTTCGAGCAGACCGCCCGGATCGTTGCGCAGATCGAGGATGAGCCCCTTCATGTTCGGGTCTTCCTTATACAGTGCGTCGATTTTTTTGACGAAGCTGCTCAGCGTATCCGCCTGGAACTGGGTGATACGAATCCAGCCATAGCCCGGGGCGATCATCGTGCCCTTGACGCTCTGCACCTGAATCAGCTCGCGGGTCACGGTGAAGGTGAGGGTGCGGTTCTCGGCCTTGCGCAGCACGGTCAGGGTGACCTTGGTGCCCGGCTTGCCGCGCATGAGTTTGACCGCGTCGCCCAGGCTCAGTCCCTTGACGGCGGTGTTGTCGATGCGGGTGATCAGGTCGCCCGCATGAATGCCGGCCCGCGCAGCAGGCGAGCCCTCGATGGGCGACACCACTTTCACCAAACCATCTTCGGCGGCGATTTCGATGCCCACGCCGACGAATTTTCCGCTGGTGCTTTCCTTGAAGTCCTTGAAGTCTTTCTTGTCCAGATACTCCGAATGCGGATCGAGGTTGTTCACCATGCCGTTGATGGCGTTTTCGATCAGTTTCTTGCCCTCGACCGGCTCAAAGAAGTCGGCCTTGATCAGTCCGTACACGGCAGCGAACTGCTGCAGTTCTTCCAGAGGAAGCGGCGAAACGGTGTTGCGCGCCAGCGCCTGGACTTGCAGGGTCGCCATGATGCCGGTGAAGGCGCCAACGACAACCCAGGCTGCGACTCGAAATTTACTGGCCATGGTGGGTCAAACGGAGTGTCTGCTAGAAGAGCGGGCAGTATAGGGGTTGCGCCATTTTTGTGGCGCGAGCACCGCACTTCCCGCAGGGCGTCTGCGCAATAGCGTT
>DZDA01000030.1:0-12127 GCA_022730375.1 Thiomonas intermedia | reverse complement strand
CGAGGGCCGGAAATCAGACCTTGCCGCCCGCAGCGTTGAGGTAATAGCGCTGCAGCGGCTTGAGCTCGGCGTCAAGCTCGTACACCAGCGGAATACCGTTGGGAATGTTCAGCCCGGTGATGTCTTCGTCCGAGATGTTTTCCAGGTACTTCATGATGGCGCGCATGGAGTTGCCGTGCGAGACCACCAGCGTGCGCTTGCCCGCCTTGATGGCCGGGGCCAGCGACTCGTGCCAGAACGGCAGAACCCGCGCGATGGTGTCTTTCAGGCACTCGGTTAGCGGCAGTTCTTCGGGTTTGAGGCGGGCATAGCGCGGATCGGCGGCCAGTTCCAGACGGTGAGTTTCGTCGAGCGGCGGGGGCGGAATGTCGTAGCTGCGGCGCCAGATATGCACCTGTTCGTCGCCGTACTTGGCGGCGGTTTCCGCCTTGTTCAAACCTTGCAGCGCGCCGTAGTGGCGCTCGTTGAGCCGCCAGGTATGGACTACGGGCAGCCACATGGCATCGAGTTCGTCGAGCGACAGCCACAGGGTGCGCACGGCGCGTTTGAGTACCGAGGTATAGGTCAGGTCGAAGCTGTAACCCAGTTCCTTGAGCAGGCGCCCGGCGGCGCGGGCTTCGCGGATGCCTTGCTCGGTCAGATCGACATCGGTCCAGCCGGTAAAGCGGTTTTGCTGATTCCAGGTGGATTCACCGTGGCGCAGCATGACGAGTTTGTGCATGGGGGTCTCGAAGTGCGGAGGAGTGAAACAATGCGGGACGCAGGACAATAGTAGTCCACCTGCAAAATGTCGCTGCACTGCAGCAATCGACGCTGTGCGCCCGCTATGCGTCGGATGGGACAAAACCATACATCAGCGCAAGCAGATTTGATTTTTTAGAATTCCACCATCTCAAGGAGAAAACTGAAGTGCAGTTCCTCATCGAAAACTGGGCGCTCGTGCTCATTGCCCTGACTTCCGGCGGCATGCTGCTGTGGAGTTCCTATGGCGGCGCGTCCGGCTCGGATGGCGTCAGTGCGGCTCAGGCCGTGCTCAAGATCAACCGCGAAAAGGGCGTGATGATCGACATCTGCGAGCCCAATGAATTTCAGGCCGGCCATGCCGTGGGCAGCAAGAGCATTCCGCTGGGTCAGCTCGACAAGCGCTTGAGTGATCTCCCCAAAGACAAAAACACGCCGGTGCTGATCATGTGCGCGTCGGGCATGCGTGCCAAGCGCGCCGCGGCGCAGCTTCGCAAGCAGGGTTTTGTGAACGCTGCGGCGGTGTCGGGCGGGATGCGCTCCTGGCGCGAAGCCGGGCTGCCGGTTGAAAAAGGATGACTTTCGTATGAACAAGGTTCGCATGTACACCTCTGCCGTCTGTCCCTATTGCATCCGCGCCAAGGTGCTGTTGCACAAACGCGGAGTTGCGGACATTGAAGAAATCCGTATTGATCTCGATCCGGGTCAGCGCCAGCACATGATGGCGTCCACCGGGCGGCGCACCGTGCCGCAGATCTTCGTCGGCGACATCCATGTGGGCGGCTGCGACGATCTCTACGCCCTCGACTCCCGGGGGGGGCTGATGCCCCTGCTGCGCGACGCCGCCTGAAGCCTGCTTGGCTCGTCCAAGAGCCCGGCTGGCCAGTGGGTCTGGCAGGGCTGTCATGAGGCGGGCCTAGAATCAACCGCAATCAATCGACGCCCGCATCCTGCGGGCTTTTTTCCATGGAGAATTTTTGATGAGCGCCACCCCCGAGAACACGCAGTCTGCCGATCCGGTTTTCATGCTGCAGCGTTGCTATCTGAAAGACCTGTCGCTGGAGCAGCCCAATTCGCCGCAGATCCTGCTGGAGCAGCAGCAGCCCAATGTGGACGTGCAGATGAGCGTGGAAGCGAAGCCCGTGGTCGAGGGGCTGTTCGAAATCACCGTGGCGGCGACCATCACGGCCCGCATGCAGGATCGCGTGCTGTTTCTGGTGGAAGGCAAGCAGGCCGGTATTTTCGAGCTGCGCAACATTCCGCAGGAACATGCCGACATGCTGCTGGGCATTGCCTGCCCGCAGACCGTCTATCCGTATCTGCGCGCCAATCTGGCCGACGTCATCACCCGCGCAGGCTTTCCGCCGGTGCATCTGGCCGAAATCAACTTCCAGGCCATGTACGAGCAGCAACAGGCGCAACAGCAGGCCGCCAATGACGCGCCTTCCACCATCACGCCCGACCGCCTGAACTGATCTTTTCTGTTCGTTTTAACGGCTGATGTTGTCGCAACCGCCTCGTTCGCTGTCTGTGCTCGGCGCCGGCGCCTGGGGCACGGGCATCGCCTGTCAGATCGCGGCGCATCAGGCCGTCTTGCTCTGGGGCCGCGACGCGGCGCAGATGCAGCGCTTGCAGGCGGAACGCGTCAACGCCGCCTATCTGCCGGATGTGCCTTTGCCGTCGGCTTTGACCGTCACGGCCGACCTCGACGCGGCGCTGCGTCACGCGGCCGGACCCCACGGTCTACTGCTGCTGGCGGCACCGGTCTCCGGCCTGCGGGCCGCCGCGCAGGCCGTGCGGATTTTCAACGCCGACAAGCCGCAGGGCGCGCGCGTGCAGCAACTCGTCTGGCTGTGCAAGGGCTTCGAGCAGGGCAGCGGCATGCTGCCGCACGCGGTGATCGAAGCCGCGTTCGCCGGCATGGATGCGCCCCCGGCGACCGGCGCGCTGTCCGGCCCGAGTTTTGCGCTGGAGGTCGCTCGCGGTCTGCCCGTGGCGCTCACCCTGGCCAGCACCGACGCCGCGCTGCGCCAGTCGGCCGTGGCGGCCCTGCATCACGGGGCGATGCGCATCTACGCCACGCCCGATATCGTGGGCGTTGAGGTGGGCGGTGCGGTGAAGAATGTGCTGGCCATCGCCACCGGGGTGAGTGACGGCATGGGCCTGGGCCACAACGCAAGGGCCGCGCTCATTACCCGTGGGCTGGCCGAGCTTTCGCGGCTGGGCGTGGCGCTGGGCGGGCAGGCCGATACTTTCATGGGCCTGAGCGGTCTGGGCGATCTGGTGCTGACCGCCACCGGCGATCTGTCGCGCAACCGCCGCGTCGGCCTGGCGCTGGCGCAAGGTCAGCGGCTCGACCATGTCGTGGCCACGTTGGGCCATGTGGCCGAGGGCGTACATACCGCGCAGACGGCCTTGCAACTCGCCCGCGCGCACCGTGTGTCCATGCCGATCACCGAAGCGGTGAGCCGTTTGCTCGACGGCAAACTCACGCCGCAGGCAGCGCTCAGTGGTCTGCTCCAGCGTCAGCCGCGCGGAGAATGAGCCCATCTCCATCCCTTTGGATTTCGCATGATTCAGCTTCTCGTCGGCCTGGGTAATCCCGGGCCGGAACACGCCCTCGATCGCCACAACGCCGGCTTCTGGCTGGTCGATCAGATCGCCACGGCTGCTGGCGTCAGCCTCAAGCCCGAGCGCGGTTTTTTTGGCGATGTCGCCCGGGTGCGTCTGCAGGGTCACGAGCTTTGGCTGCTCGAGCCCAGCACCTATATGAACCGTTCCGGCCAGTCCGTCGGCGCTTTCGCCCGCTTCTACAAGATCGCGCCGGAGAACATTCTGGTGGCGCATGACGAACTCGATCTGCCGCCGGGCCAGACCAAGCTCAAACTGGGCGGCGGCCACGCCGGGCATAACGGCCTGCGCGATCTCATCGCTCATCTGGGTACGCCCAACTTTTGGCGTCTGCGCCTGGGCATCGGCCATCCGGGCGACCGGAGCGCGGTGATCGGCTTCGTGCTGGGCAAGCCGCCGCAATCCGAGCTGAAGTTGATCGAGCAGGCCATGGAGCAATCGCAGGCGGTGCTGCCGCAACTGCTCAAAGGCGAGTTCGAAGCGGCGATGATGCAGCTTCATCGCAGCAACCGGGGCGACGGCGGCAAGTCGGCCGCCTCGGCCCAGCCGGGGAGGGGCTGAAGCCATGCGCAATCTGGCGCGGATCGGCGTGGGCGTGTTGATAGCGTTGGGCGCCGTATCCGCCGGGGCGCAAACCGCCGAAAACTCCGTAGCACCCGTCTGGCGTTGCGGCAACACTTATTCGCACCAGCCTTGCGGATCGGGCCAGACCGTTCCCACTCAGGACGCCCGTACTCCCGAACAACGCGAACACGCCCAAGTGCAACAGCAGCGCCTGAATGCGCTGCTCAATGCCCGCGACCAGGAGCGCGCTGCGCAGGCGGCGCAGGAGCAGCAGAGGGCGGCTGCGGCCCAGCGCGAGCAAAAACGCCAACTGGCTTTGCAGCAGCGCGAGGCTAAAAAAGCGAAAAAAGTGAAAAGGGCAGCTGAGAAAGCGCACGCAGCGCGCAACAAATACCGCCTTCAACAAACTCGGGAACGCCGCGTGGTCATTGCGCCGAGCCCCAACGCGGCGCCCTGACGCAGCGACGGTTCTTTCAGGAAACGGGCGCTTTCGTCGCGGTCAGCCGACGATACTTTTCCATCAACTGATCTTTGCTTTCCACACGGTCAGGCCGCACCGGAATGCAGTTCACCGGGCAGATCTGCACGCATTGCGGCGTGTCGAAATGCCCCACGCACTCGGTGCAGCGGTCGGGGTTGATTTCATAAATTTCCGGGCCCATGAAAATTGCCTCATTCGGGCATTCGGGCTCGCACACATCGCAGTTGATGCAGTCGTCAGTGATCCACAGGGCCATGATGATCTTCAGGTCGGGGCGGTGCGCCGCTGGGCCACCTTGGCCTGCAGTCGCTCCATCACCAAGGGAACCACAAACTTGCTCACGTCGCCGCCGAGCATGGCGATTTCCCGCACGAACGTCCCGGAAATGAACTGGTACTGATCGGACGGGGTGAGGAACAGGGTTTCGACGTCGGGCATGAGTTGGCGGTTCATGCCGGCCATCTGGAATTCGTACTCAAAGTCGCTGACCGCGCGCAGCCCGCGCACCACCACCTGGGCGCCGCGCGCCACGACGAAATCGCGCAGCAGTCCGGTAAAGCCGCTGACTTCGACGTTGGGATAGGGCGAGAGCACCTCGCGGGCGATGTCCAGCCGTTCGTCCAGGGTGAACATGGCGTTCTTGTGGTGACCGGCGGCGATGGCGACCACCAATCTGTCGCACAACTTGCTGGCGCGGCGCACCAGGTCTTCATGGCCGCGGGTCAGCGGATCGAAGGTGCCGGGATAAATGGCGAGCAGCATGGCAACGGGCTGTAAGCGTGGAAAGGAAGCGCAGTTTAGGGCTTTTGCGGCACCAGCGCGTCGGCAGTGTTGCGGCGCAGCAAAGCGAAGTGCACCTGGCCGGCGCGTCCGCGTCGCCAGAGCGTCCAGCCTTGGGTTTCCAGTGAGTCGAACAGCTCGGCCGTATCGGTTTCCACGTAAACCAGACCTTGTGATGCGACGAGCGGCTGCACCGCCTGCAGCGCGGCGAGTTGTTGCGCGCTGACATAGGGCGGGTCGATGAACACGATGTCGAAGCGCTCGCCGACTCGCGCCAGGCCGTGCGCGGAGGCGAGCGCATCGGCGCCGCGCACCTGCACCTGTGTCGCGCCGAGGCGCTGCGCTGCAGCGGCAATCGCAGCGACGCAGCGGGGATGCTGTTCGATCAGCAACACCGAGGCCGCACCGCGCGAGGCCGCTTCCAGGCCGAGTGCGCCGCTGCCTGCGTAGAGATCGAGCACGCGCAGGCCGGCAAGCGTCTGGCCGAGCCAGTTGAACACGGTCTCGCGCACCCGGTCTGGCGTGGGGCGCAGGCCCGGCAGATCGGGCACGGCGAGTTTGCTGCGTTTCCACAGCCCGCCAATGATGCGGACTTCACCGCTATGGGCGCGGCGGGGGCGGGCGGAAGGGCTTGGGGCGCGATGGCCTGGAGACTGGGTATTCATGGGCAGGTAAATTGTAGGAGTCTGTCGCGCATCATCCCGTCCTCTTTTCTTCGATCGGCTGTCCATGTTCCGCTTTTTCAAACGCAAATCCGCTCCCGAAACCGCCGCGCCCGAGGTGACGGCCGAGGTTGCGCCTGAGGCGATCACCGCGCTTGCCGCACTGCAACTGGACGCGCCCGCTGAAGCCGCACCGGCCGTGGAGCCCGCCGCTGCGCCGATGTCTGAGGCCGAGCCATCGCAGGAGGTCGTGCTCGTTGCCGAAGAGCAGCCGACTTCCGGCTGGTTCAGCCGCCTGCGCTCCGGCCTGCGCAAAAGCGGCTCGGGCATCAGCGGCCTGTTCGGCGGCAGCAAGATCGACGAAGCGCTGTACGAAGAACTCGAATCGGCCCTCATCATGGCCGACGCCGGCATGCCCGCCACCACCGCGCTGCTGGCTGATCTGCGTCGGCGCGTGAAATCGGCCCGCGCCGAAACGCCCGCCCAAGTGCGAGGCCTGTTGGCTGACGCGCTGGCCGATCTGCTCAGTCCCCTGCAAAAGCCGCTCGACATCGGTCGCCAGAACCCCACCGTGCTGATGATGGTGGGCGTGAACGGCGCGGGCAAGACCACCACCATCGGCAAGCTCACCCAGCACCTGCTGCGCGCCGATGAAAAAGTGCTCCTGGCTGCGGGCGACACCTTCCGCGCCGCGGCGCGCGAGCAGCTCGTCGCGTGGGGGCAGCGCAATCAGGTGCAAGTCATCTCGCAAGACGGCGGCGACCCGGCCGCCGTGGCCTTCGACGCCGTGAGCGCAGGCAAGGCGCGCGAGATGGACGTGGTCATCGTCGACACCGCCGGGCGCCTGCCCACCCAGCTTCACCTCATGGAAGAGCTGAAAAAAGTCAAACGCGTGACGGCCAAGGCCATGAACGGCGCACCGCACGAAATCCTGCTGGTGATCGACGCCAACAACGGTCAGAACGCACTGGCCCAGGTGCGCGCTTTCGACGACGCGCTGGGTCTCACCGGCCTGGTCATCACCAAGCTCGACGGCAGTGCCAAGGGCGGAGTGATCGCGGCCATCGCCCGCGAGCGTCCGGTGCCGGTGTATTTCATCGGCGTGGGAGAAAGCCTGGACGATCTGCAAACCTTCGACGCGAAGGCGTTTGCACGGGCGCTGGTGGGGGAGGGCTGAGGGATGCTATGGGCTAGGTCTGGGCCCGGGTGGTTAGGGCGAATACTGGTGATTGACCTACGCAGCGCGTGATTGGAGTCCTCGTGGCACCATCTATGATCTGTGGCCCGAAACAGAGGGAGGCCAGCTATATGGCAAGCAATCACAGCGCAGACCACGAATCGCGCGTCGCTGTGCTCGTGGACTGTGACAACACAACTCCGGAGATTCTCGAGTATGCCTTGCGCGTCGTCGCACAGTTCGGGCGCGTTGTGCTGCGCCGTGGCTACGGCAACCACGCCACACTGGCTAACAAGTGGCAAGAGGCGCTTGTGCGCCTCGCCTTCACACCCTGCTTGCAATTCCAGTACGCGGCAGGCAAAAATACGTCTGACATTGCGCTCGCGCTCGACGCCGTCGAGGCATTGTTCGACAAGCGGGCCGACACCTTCTGTCTTGTCACCAGCGATTCCGACTTTGCCTACCTCTGCCGCAAGCTGAGGGAGCGAGGCGCCACGGTACATATCGTGGGCGAGGCCAAGAGCCCGGACGCGCTGCGCAACGCGAGCGACCAGTTCTTTGAGTGGACGAAGCCTGAGCCGGTCGAGGTTGAAACACCGGCACCAAAAACCAGCGCGAAGAAAACCGAGATCAAGCCCGAAACGCCAAGACATCTACCGAAACTGCGTCCAAAGTTCGTGGTGGATGCCGTGACTATGTTGGCGAACGATACCTCAGAAGGCAAGGCGGCGCGCGTTGCCTTTCGGTCATGGGTCGCCGCCGCATGGCGAAACCTGCAATCGTCACCCTCCGGCCACCAAATTTGACCGACCTTGAGCCGGGCTGTTCAGATACTTGTGGCTTGCTGGACTATTTGCCCAATAGCGGGATATAGGCGGGGTTGTAGGTTCCACCGTCAGCGAAGGACTTGTTTTCGTCGATCAGGGAGGGGACGTTGCCGACACGGTAGGTGTCTTTGACCGGGCTTTCCAGGTCGACGGCCCGATCAGTGATGAGGTCGCCCAAGGCATAGGCGCTGCCGTCAGCGTGCGTGAAGGCATCTTTTGCCTCGCGCAGGTATCGGAAATTGATCGGGGTTTGTGCAAACACGTCTTTACCCTGGGTGTAGCGCTGGGTCACCACCACTTGGCGGTAACGCGCCGCGGCCGCTAAAGCATCCTGCTCGGGCGGGTAGAGCAGCGCGCCTTGCACCGTTTTATCGGTATCGAGGTAGTCGCCGCGTGTGGTCATGCTGCGCATCAGGCTCTGGCGCAAACTCTGAGACGCGTTGAAGGCTTGCGGGCTGGAGGTGTCAATGGCCGGCCAATTCTGCGGATAACCGCGCGCGGTCTGGATGACGGCGCCCAGGAAGCGTTCAATCGCGTTGGGCATGTCGCCATACAGGCTAGCGCCGACCACGTTGTCGAGGAAGTAGCGCAGCTCGCCTTTGTTGGCGTAGCGGTTGAGCGGGTCGCCCATGGCGGCCCGGCCGGGGGTTTCATCAGGGCTGAATCCGGCCTTGGCCTTGTAGCCGAGGTAGTTCATCTCCCCCCAACCGGCAGCGCCGGGAAACTTGCGGGGCATGGCCCAGGTGCTGTCCACCGTGTTGCCGGTGCCCGAGGTGAAGCTGTTGCCCGCTTCGCTGTTGAACACGCCGCTGTGGCAGCCGATGCACTGGGTCATTTCTTCGATGTTCTGCGGGCGCAGCATGCCGTTCTTGTCTTCGATGAATCCGGCCAGATACCAGCCGACCCCGTTGTCCACCCAGCCCTGTGCGCTATTGCCGTACACCGGCAGACCTTCTTCCTTATCGCCTGGACGGAAGTCCTGGTGATGGAACTCCTTCCACTTGTACATATAGCGAATTTCTTTCACACGCTGCGCGCGTGTGCCCGGAAAACGACTGATGGCGGGATTGGAGCCGTCGGCGGCGACATCCACATAGTGCAGCGGGTGGGCGAACTCGGCACCTACCGGGTATTCACCGCGCAGCAGGGGTACGGTTTTGGCAGACCCGAGGTAGAACGCGCCATCTTCCGGGGTGAGCCGATCCTGCACGGCACGTTCCACCCGGTCGAGATTGCGTTGGTAGATATCAAGGCTGAAATCGCCCGCCTCAGTGCGCATGAAAGCGGCGGGCAAGCGGATATAGATGCCCGAGACCGAGCCGGTCATGGGGCTGAAAATGCCATAAGGCATGAAATTGACCGCGCGCCAGCCGGTGTTCCAGCCTTGGCCGTCCTGAAAAAAGCCACGTTTTTCGCTGGCCGTGCGCACGAAGCCATCGGCTTTTGCGGGCAGGTCATCGGGGGCCAGTGCGGGAAACAGCCGGAACGGCGTGTCGCTTTGGCCATCCCAGTGTTTCGGGTCACCCGGTCTTTGGGCAAAGGCGGCGCTCCAGTTGTCCTGGCGCACATAGCTGCGCATATCCCATTGCGCGGGGGTCTGTCCGAGCAAGTTCAGGGCTGCCAGCAATTTCTCCGGGGTGAGGGTGTTTTCCCAGCGATTGACGGTTGCAAGCGGCGCCTGCTGATTGAAGGGGGCGAAGCTGTAGTCCAACTGCAGATTGCCCAGGCGCGCCTCGGCGCCGGCCTGGGGC
Source organism: Thiomonas intermedia (assembly GCA_022730375.1). Taxonomy (GTDB): domain Bacteria; phylum Pseudomonadota; class Gammaproteobacteria; order Burkholderiales; family Burkholderiaceae_C; genus Thiomonas; species Thiomonas intermedia_C. The sequence goes on along the minus strand of DZDA01000030.1, from coordinate 2,513 downwards.
AGGTTGTTGCCGAGCTTGATGTCATACAGGCCATTGGTATGACAGAACTGGCAGGCGTTCTGCGTGCCATTGGAGGTTTCGATGTAGCACTGCGCCGGGATGTGCGGATACGGGTTGGTAAAGGTAAGCGATGAAACGTATTCGCCGCGCAGGGCGACAGGGCTTATCGATTCCGTCGAAGGGGAGGGCGTCGGGGCATTGGACGAACCTCCACAGCCCTGCAGATAAACCAGGGGTCCGAGGGCGATGGCAAAGGCAAACAGAACCGGGGTGAACTTGGGTTTCATGATCGGGTGCTCCGCGACAGAGAGGGCGTGCTACGCGATAAGTCAAAAAGGCCGGACCACGAGAGTGATCCGGCCCTGCGGGGCAGTTGTCATGCCCTCTTTACTTCTGCTCCTCGGTTACTTACTTGATGGCAGGCAGGCCGCCGATATAGCCGACAGGGGCATAGAACTTGTCGATCTTGGCGGCAAGTTCAGTCTTGAGCGCAGCCGGCACGGTGCTGGGCAGGTCGCCCCAGTGCTGGTTGTTGCCCATGATGTAGCCAAAGCCGTTGAGATCGTCCAGCACTTGCAGGCCGGTGTTTTCAGCGCCCGCCGTAGAGCTCAGGATGCGAGTCAGCTTCTTGGTGTCGACGTTGTAGGCCCACACATAGTTGTTGACGTGCGTGCCCGAGTCTTCGCCTACAAACAGAGTGCGCAGTCCTTCGGAGAAGAAGATGTTGTCGGTGTTGGCGATGCGGTTTTCATCTGCGGTGTTGCCCTTGGCATCAACCGGGATGTCCTTGCCCAACAGCATCGGCTCGACATACATATTGACCGCGACATGATTGGAGTTGATGGCGTTGCCGTTCTTGTCTTTCTGGCCAGACTTCATGTCGAGGGTAAAGGTGGCACCGGCATTGATCTTGGGCAGGTGGATGTCATCAACCGGTGCGCCAGTGACGGTGGTCATGCCTCTGTCGAGATAGGAAATCGCCAGGTAGAGCTTGTTGTCCTGGCCGTTGACCGCCACGCCTTCCATTTTGTTGAACTCGGTCGTGCCGCCTAACAGCGCGGTGTAGCGGCGAGTTTCGATGAAGGCAGCCGCTTTCTCCATGCCGGGGTTGAGTTTGATGCACTCGTCAGCGGATGAGCCAGCGCGGATGTGGGTGTAACCCGGTGCGCAGGTCTTGGCGGTGGTGTCGAAGGCGACGGAGGAGAAGATTTTGTCGAAGGTCACGCCGTCGTCGAGCAGTTTGCGGACTTCCGCGCTGGTGGCATGACCCAGATGAATCCAGCTCAGATCACCGCGTCCACCGTCCTGGTCAGAAACCTGCGTCCATTTGGCGGTGTAGAGATTGCCCGCGTCGAGGTTGCCCTCGGCATCGGCGACAAACATGGTTAGTTGCACGTTGGTGCCATCGTCACCCAGATACACGGTACGCTTGTCGGGCATGACCTTGGCCATTTCCCAGGTGCCGCGGCCCATGGCGTAGTGCTTGACGGCCTTGGTGCTGCCGTCCTTGGCCACGGTGACTTCGGGAATCCAGCCGTAGTTGTAGGGGTTGGCGGTCTGGGTGTTCTTGAAATACAGCTCGGTCATGGCTTTTACGCCGGCGCTGGTCTTGGTGTAATCCTTGGTCAGCGGGTTGTAGATCATGTCGTAATCTTCTTCGGAACCCAGGTGGGTGTTCCACGGGGTCTGTGAGCCGAAGCAGGGAATCCACAGGCCGTTGACCGCAGAGAAGTCGATCGGCTTCTGGCTGGCGACGTTCAGCTTGCCAGTACCTTTATCTTGGCTGATGCCGGATAGCGTCATGCTCATCGGCGCGCGGCTGTACCAGCCCGCGGTTTTGTAGGCCTGAACCCCGTCGGAGAGAATCCAGTCGTACTCGTAGTGCGTCACCAGCCACAGATTGCCGTCGATGTTGAGTAGGCTGTTCGCATCCGGCGTTTCGGCAACCAAAGGCTTGCCGTAAGGATCCATCAGCGGGTTCAATTTGTCGTCGTAGAGTTGCCCTGACGGGTTCTTGTTGCCGCCCACGCCAGTCTGGTTGACGCTGAACAGGGTGTTGTAGGAAAGCGGGAAATCTTTGGTGCTGCCGTCTGTATAAGTCACCTTGGCAACTGACGTGGTGTAGGTCTGGGACATCTTGCCCACTTCGCTGGCAGTCGGCGCGGGGGTGTCGGTGAACGCCACGCTGGCGATGGGTTTGACTTCAACGCCCGCGGTAGGCTGGGCGGCCGCATCGCTACCACTGCTGCCACCGCAACCAGCGAGAGCAATGCCAACGGCTGCCGCGATAGCAGTCAGCGGGAAAAGGGTAAGAAAACGCTTGTTCATGGGGACTCCCTGAAGATATTTGCAAAACGCGGGCTCATCCTAGGGAGGGTTTGTGTCACGATTGTTACTATTGGTCACATATATGTGCCGTTGAATCTATCATTGCAGTCAAAAGTCAGATTGACGCGCAGGGGGTGTTCATCACCCTAAGCCCAACGCGCTAGTGTTTAATTGCGTAAATTAAC
>DZDA01000004.1:34726-62973 GCA_022730375.1 Thiomonas intermedia | reverse complement strand
CGGCTCGGCGGCGTCGGCGGCTTCTCTTTCGGCGTGCAGCGGAGCTTGGGGCGCAGCCGCATCGACCATGAGAGGCGGCTCGTCCAGCGGCGGCTCGCCGCGCAGCCAGGTGGCGACCGCGCCGACCTCATCGCTCAGGCCTGCGTCGCGGGCGGCGCTGCGTTGCAGGGCGTCATCGTAGACCGCGCGGTAGTTGTCGAACATCATGGGCTGGGTGTAGTAGCGCTCGACCCGGGCGATGCCGGCGCGGCTTGCGGCCTGCCAGCGGGCGGTGTCGCCCAGCAGCTCGGCGCAGGCCTCGCCCAGCGCCTGCGCGTCGGCGATGCCGACCACGGCGCCGGAAGCTCCCAGCGCTTCGTCTTCTGCGCCCAGACCGTAGATGAGCTGACGGCACGAGCCCACGTCGGTGGTGACCGAGGGCACGCCGCCAGCGTAGCCTTCGAGCATGACCAGCGGCAGCGCCTCGCTGATGGACGACAGTACTACCAGCCCGACCTTGGGCATGAGTTCGGTGAGCCGCTGGAAGCCGAGGAACTTGAGGGTGTTGCCCAGTTGCAGACTCTCGGCGAGATCACGGCACTCGCGGGCATATTCCGGGTGCTCGTCCTCCGGCCCGGCGATCCAGCCTTCGAGCCCGGGCAGGCGGTTGCTGGCGACGCGCACCGCGCGGATGAAGGTCTTGATGTCCTTGATCGGCACCACCCGGCCGATGAGGCACATCACCAGCGGGGGCGAAGCGGGGCGCAAGGCGCGGGTCGCGGCGAAGGGCGGCACGTTGATGCCGTTGGCGATGCAGCTGGTGGTGATGGGGTTGGCGCCGTCGGCGATCTGCCGCAGACGGTTGGTTTCGTACAGCGCAATGACGGGATCGGCGGCGTCGTAGCACATGCGTCCGAGCGATTCGAACAGACGAATCCAGAGCTGGCGGAAGTAGCCGGCCTCGCCCGCGGTGCGTTCAAGCACCGGGGTGTTGTCGCTGATCCAGTTGGCCGAGAACAGGTCGATGCGCCGCTCCTTGGTGTAGATGCCGTGCTCAGACAGTACCAGCGGCTTGTTGTAGAGCCGCGCCAGCACCGCGCCCAGATACCCGGCGTAGCCGGTGGAGACGGTGTGATAGATCCGGGCGCGCGGCAGTTCGCGGGCCAGCGTCGCCAGGGTCCAGATCGGGGTGTGCATGGTGCGCACCGTCCAGAAGTAATCGACGAAGGACGGATCGGTGCAGCGCAGTTGGTACTGGGCAGTGAGGTAGCCCCACGACTGGTGCGAGTGCAGGAAGTAGCGTAGATCGAGCTTGTCCTGCATGGCTTCAAGGCTGGCGCGCAGCACTTCGGCGCGGCTGGCGGCATCGTGGCCATCGCGGATCAGGGTGTGCAGGTTTTCGACCAGATCGGCGGTCGCGGCGTCGCCGCGTTCTTCGCGCGCGGCGGGCAGCACCGCATCGCTGAACAGGTAGTGATGGGTGAGCCCGACCACATTGGGCGGCATCTGGTAGCGCTGCTTGCCATAGTCTTCCTCGCGCGAGCCGAGAAACACCAGATGAAAGCGTAGGTGCGGAAACCCGCTGACGATCTGGTGCACCCAGCTCGACACGCCGCCCGAGACATAGGGGTAAGTGCCTTCGAGCAGCAGCATGACGTCGATGTCAGCGGGGGCTTCGTGGCCCTGGGGTTGCGTGTCGGTGAAGTCGGGTTGCGTCATGGTCAGGGGGAGGATCAGCCCAGCGGAAGATCAGCCCAGCAGCAGGCGGTCGGCATCGCTCAGCGGGGCGGGCGCCGGTGCGGGGTCAGTAGGGCGCGGCGTACTGCCCGGGCGCTGCACGGCGGGTGTGTCGGAGATGACCGGCTCGGTTCGAGATGGGGCTTCGGTCTGCCAGACCCGCACCACGGGACGCAGCCGGGGGGCCACCTGCCGGGTGCCCAGCGGTTGCAGCACGTCGGTGATGCGGCCGAATTGCCGCTGGATCCATTCCAGCTCTGCGGCGTAAGGTCGCCACAGCGTCGGGCTGGCGCCTTTCGAGGTGAGATGCTCAAGCACCTCGCGGGCCGCATCGGTCTTGCCCGCGGCCAGAGACAGGCGCAGGAACATCATCTGCAGGCCGGTGTCTTGCGGCAACGCGTCGCGGGCGATCGTGCAATAGTGCAAAGCCTGCTGCAAGGCGAAGTCGCGCAGGTCGCCCTGTGCCAGGCCCTGATAGATGAACTCCATCTGCAGTTCGGCCACGCGCTGCGCTGCACGCGCCAGGGCCGGGCCGGTGGGCGCGGTGTGGCGCACAACTTCAACTTCGCGCAGGGCGTCCTGCAGACTGTCGGTCAGCCGCTGCTCCCAGGTGTTGCTGATGCCGTAGGCCAGCAGACGGATTTCTTCATCGGGGTCGGACAGCAGCTTGCGCAGTACCGGCAAGGTCATGCGCGGCGACATTTCGCGCAGCGCCAGCACGGCGCGAATGCGCTGGGCCTGCGGCTGGCTCTGGTCGCGGGCAATACGCGCGGTTTGGCCGGCGGGCAGGTCGCGGCGCTGGTCATCGTCGATATGCGAGACGGCGAACACCTGCAGCGACGGCGCTTCGCGCAGGTGCTCGGTGGCCTGGTGGCGCATGGGCAGCCATTGCGCCAGCCGCGCGGCGATCAGCAAGCCGAACACGCCGATGACCGGAAAGAAAAACGCCAGCAAGGTCAAAAGGGTAAGTGACAGCCGTTTGGGTTTGCGCAGCTCGGCGGGCATCAGCGTCCACAGCAGCAGCCCGACCAGCACGGCCGCCGCACCATGCACCGCCCAGAACAGCAGCAGGTGCGTGTCGTCGCGGCTGACCAGCAGCCAGGCCGCCGCCGTCTCCAGCAGGACGATGAGCGAGCCGAGCTTGTAGAACAGGGGGCTCATGAGCGCCCCCAGGGTCGGCTCGCCGACCCGCCCCCCGTGGGGGTCAAGGAACCTTGGGGCGGCCCGGCGTTTCCTTGCGACGCCTTGGTTTCCGCGGCGGCGCTGCTCAGCAGGCGGCGCAATTCCAGGAAGCCGGGGGCGCCCGAGACTTCGAGAAAGTCCAGATCGAAGGCCTGATCGGGGCGCTGGTTGCTGCGGCTGAGAATCTGCCCGAGCTGGCTCACCATGTCGCGGCGGTAATTCGCCAGCCCGCCGGAACTCAACAAGGGCAGGAGCACGATCAACGCGGGTTTGCCGCCCCGGCCCTTGAGTGTCCAGGTGGAACTCTCCACCGGCTGCAGACCGGCAAACTCGGCCAGCACATCGTCGCTGACCCGTCCTTGGCCGCTCCAGATGGCGCAATAACTGCGTAGTTTGAAGTTCTGCCCCAGATTGCTGAGCTGCGCCCATTCCTGCTGCAGGCCGATGGGCGCCTGCACCCAGGCCGAGCGCACATCTTCCACGCTGAGTTCGAGCTGGCTGAAGTCGAGGTAAGAGGCGCACAGCACCTGCAGGCGCTGCAGATTGTTTTCCTCGAACGACATGAAGGGCATGGTGTGCACGGCCAGCAGGGCATCGACCTCGTCATATTCGTCGAGCCGCAGCGGAGCGGCGAATACCCAGGGGTTGCTGCCGTCGGCTTCGTTCAGATGGGCTTGGGCGATGTGCACCGACTGATGCGTTTCCAGAATGCGGTTGATCAGCACCTCGCCGGGATCGAGCGGGGGCAGGGTTTGGCCCAATGAAGCGGCCAGCCGCCACTGCAGCCCCTGCGGGCCGATTTCCCGCACAAAGATGCCGGCTTCGACCAGGCGGCACGATTGGCTGAGCAACTGCAGAAAGGCGCGCGGGTCGGGCAGCGGCGCGGGCGTCGGCAGGCCGGGTGTGGCTGCAGGGGCGGCCAGCGCCGGGCGGTTGCCCTGGAAGGTGAAGGTGCGGCGCAGGTCGAGCAGGGCGTCGCGCAGGGTCATGGGGCGGTCGGTGAGTTCCTGCTCCAGGGTGGACAGCGCTTCCTTGATGACGAACAGGCGGCGCTTGGTGCGCTCCAGCCGCGCCGTCAGGTCTTTGGTGACTTCGCGGTGCAGCACCTGCCGGTTGCGGAAGGCCGCGCCGAACTCGCCCAGAATCAGGGTCATCAGCATGCCGCCGAGAAAGAACTCGGCCGGAAATTCCACGGCAGGAGCGTTATGGAACAGCGTGGGGGAGAACTTCCAGAACGCCGCGTAAAACGCCACGCCAAACAGCCCGTACCCGGCGCCATAGCGCACCGCGATCAGCCAGGGGCCGAACCAGGCCCAGGGAAAACCGGCGTGAGCGCCCAGCGGATCGTCCGGCCTGAGCTTGCTGCCCAGCCACAACACCAGCACCGGCAGCAGCACGGCTTCGAACATCGCCATGAGCCGACCCGACTGCGTGTTCGGCCGCCAGTAGCGCAGCCATTGCCAGCGCATGCGCGCCGACTCGCTGCGCATGCGGCGGCTGACGCGGGTGGAGAGATTGTCGAGTTTCATGCAGCGTGGTGGGGAAGGCGTTGTGCGCTGAGCGCTTCAGGGCTTGGCGGCGGGCTTTTCGACAGAGGCTGTCACGCGAATACCGCGCAGCAGCGATTCGATTTGCGACTGCCCGACCGCGGCCAGCGCCTGATAGCCCCAGCCCGAGCGGCCGCCGCTGGCGCTCCAGACCACCTGGCCTGTCGGCACGTCGGTGACCTGCAGCGTGATGCCCACGGCGGGCTCGCTGTCCACCCCGGTTTTGTAGCGCCACTCGGTGACCGTGCCGGAGAGCGCATAGCGTGCGCCTTGCTGCTTGGCCCAGGCCAGCGCCTGCGTGGCGGTCACGGCGGGCTCGGCCTCCAGCGGGTTGTCGGTGGATTTCTGCGGATAGACCACCACTTGGCGCAAGCCCTTTTGCTGCAGCAGCGAGACGGTAATGGCCTGCGCCCTGCGCTCGACCAGCGGCACATCGGTGGCGTTGCTCAGCGGCAGCACGGCGAATTTACTTTCCGCTGGCACGCTGAGCGACTGGCCGGGCAGGGCGGTGACGGCGCAGCCTGCAAGCAGCATCACGGCGGCGCCGGCCAGACCGAGCGCGGCGCGGCGGGTGGGGGCGTGTGTGGGGGAGTGTGTAGTGGGGGATGGGGACATGGAACTCTCCTGCTTCATCGGGGTGAAAAGAACGCGGTCATCGACCGAACCACAAACGGTACTGCAGACTCCACTGCCGGTTCAGGCCCGAGGTGTTCTGCTGGCGCTGGTAACTCAAAGACAGTTGATCGGGCCCGAACACCGGGCCGTGCAGCCCGAGGTTCAGGTTATTGGTCAGCCCCAACCGGCGTGATTGCAGCACATCGACCTCGGCATAGGGCATCCAGCGGCGGGTGTAGGCGTCGCTGTGCGCCATATTGAACCCCAGACCGAGGCCGAACACGTCGTCGCCCGCCGGGATGAAAAACGCCGCATTGGGCGCAGCGCCGTCCGGAACCAGCGGCGCGTAGGCCGATAGCGGCGGCCCGGCGTTGGCGCTGAATTGGTTGGAATAGCCCAGCAACTTCACACTGAGATCGGGCTCGCTGCGGCGAAACCAGAAACCCAGCTCGAATTGGGTGCTCGCGCCATGCCCCAGCGGATTGCCGCGGCGGGTGTCATACGACATCACCGCCGTGCTGACATTGGCCCACACCCGCCCGAAATCGCGCGACAGTCGCAGCGCCAACCGGTCGCGCGCGCCTGCGATCTGCAGCGGGCCGGACTCGTCGGCCACGGCGTTGTGTTCCGCTTCAAGCTGCGCCCGTACCTGTCCCGGAAGCTGCGTGCCGCCCTCGATGCGCCAGCCGTTGAGCGTGCCCACGGCGGTGTTGTGCGTCAGCGTGCCGCCGAGTTGCGAACGCTCGCCCTGCCACTGCGCGCCGATCTCCGCGTCGCTCCAGGTGGACGGCACGCCGACCAGCGCGGCGGTGTTGTTGCTGTGCGTGGGCTGGCGGCTGGCCTGCGCCTGCAGCCGCCACTGCCCGCCGAGTTGCAGCGACAGCCGCAGCACCGGCCCCTGGCGGATCACGTTGTCGATCTGGCGATGCTCCAGCGTGACGGTGGCGCGGTGCGCCAGCGCGAGTTGCTGCTCGGCGGTCTGCCGCGCCAGGGCTTGCAGCGCCGGGTTGTCCTGCCCGCGCTCGGCGGCGGTCTCCAGCACTTTTTCGGCGGTGGCCAGGGCCTGCAGCGGCTGGCCCGCAACGCGCTCGGCCTCCGCCCGGTCTTGCGGCAGCAGATGGCGGGCAGCGCCCTGATCGAGCAGGCGGCTCACGGTCTCGCGGTCGTTGTCGCGCAAGGCCATTTGCAGCTCGATGGATTGCCGCGCCGCCGGGGTGAGCACGCGCCGCGCCAGCCACCAGCGGGCGGCCGAATTCGTGTCCAGGCGCAGCAGCCAGTCGGCAATCGCGGCGTTGGCCTGCAGGGTTTGCGGGCCGGTCAGATGGCCGCTGCGCAGCTTGTCGCGCAACTGCCCGAGCAGCGCCTGTTGACCCGCGCCATCGAGCCGGGCGTGACTCAGGCGCAGGCGGGCGAGCAGTGCGTTCAGGTCTTGGTCGGTGGTTTTGCCGGCAGATTTTTTCCCGCTCGCGGCGGCTTTTTGCAGCAGCGCCCATGACTGGTTGTAGGCCGCCTGCGCGCGGCGGCTGTCACCGGCCTGCGCCAGCAGATCGCCGTAGTTGAGCAGCCAGAGCGCGTCGGTCTTCTTGCGGGGATAGAGCTGCTGCGCGTAGCGCACGGCGGCGGCGTTGTCGCCCAGGGTTTGCGCTGCGGCGGAGAGCACGTCGAGGCCATCGGGCAGGCCTTGCAGGCCGCGGCTGTAGAGCGCCACGTCCTGCCGCAGGGCGTCGGGCTGGTTGGCGTCGATCAGCATCCACAGCAGGGCGATCTGGTTATTGGTATTGCCGGGCGAAAGGCGCAGGGCCTCGTGCAGATCGGCCAGCGCCCGGTCGGTGCGGCCCAGAGCGCGCCAGACCTGCGCGCGTGCGGCGTACATCTCGGGCTGCTGGCGCAGCGGCGCCCCCGCAGCGCTGCCCAGCACGACGCGCTCCCACTCGGCGATGCCCTGGGCGCTGGGCTGACGCACCAGCGATTGCAGCCACAACAGCGCCAGCGCCTCCGACGGGGCTTTGGCCCAGGCTTGCGGCAGCAGACGCAGCGCGGCGGCGTCGCCCTGCGATTTTTGCGTGAGGATGATGAAGCGCTGCAGCTGGTAGGGCTTGATGCGGTCGCGCAGTTGCGGGTTGTTCCAGATGCTGCCGTAGGCGCTTTGCGCGCTGCGCTGTTCGCCCAAGTCCCAGGCAATGTCGCCCAGCAGGCTTTGGTGCGCGGCGAGCAGGCTGATGTCGTTGCAACTCCGCGCGAAGAATTTCAGAGGGCCGGGGACTTGGTCGGCAGCCTGATTGGTTTGCCCAGAGGCGCTGGCCGCGCCGTTCGCGCACAGAGAACCCGATGGGGTCGTCGCGTCAGTGAGATTTCCCGGCAGATGTTGCGTGACTTCCAGAATGTGCCGGGCCTGCTCGAACTGGCCGTTTTGCAGCAGGGCGATGGCGTAGTCGATACTGCCGCGCAGACTGAGCGTGCCGCGCCCCAGCGCCTCGGCGTAAGTCGCCAGCGAGGCGTCCACCTCGCCCATATTGCCCAGCAGCCAGGCCAGCGAGACCAGCACCCCGGGCTGTTTGATGGCGGCCTGGCGCAGAATGCTCACCGCCTTTTCGGGATGGCCGCGCACCTCCAGCGCCTGGGCGTATTGCAGCCACTCGTCGGGGGTCAGCGTGGTGTGCGCGGCGCGCTGCTCCCAATAGGCGTCCAGGCCGCTGCTCGAATGCAGCGCGAGTGCCAGACGACGCAGCTCGTCGAGCGCGTGGCGGCTGAACTCGGCGCGCAGCAGGGCGATCCACTGTTGCATGGCGGCATCGGGCTGGCCGCTCCACTCCAGCACCTGGGCGCGACGCTCGGCCCAGGTGCGGCTGCCAGGCTGCTGCGCCAGCGCGGCATCGGCGATGCGAACCGCGCCGCTCAGATCGCCTCCAGCCAGCAGCACTTGCCAGGCCATTTCGCGCTGCGCCGGGGTGAGGGACTTGCCCAGCGCGGCGGCGGGCAGGTCGAGATCGACGGCTTTGCGCAACCAGCCTCCCGCTTCGGCGGGCTGGTTGGCGCCCAGGGCCAGCCGCACCATGAACCATGCCATCTGCGGCGCAACCGCGCCTTTACCGAGCGCGGCAGCGGTCTGGCGATAGGCCTGTTTCGGATCGCCGGAGGCCAGCAAGGCGCGTGCGGCCTGCTCGATGAGTTGCTCGCGCTCGGCCTCAGTTACCCGGGTCTTGGCGGTGGCGAACAAGACCTGCGCCGCCAGCGGCTCGGCGTGCACGCCCGCCAGCAGACGCGCAGCCTGCAGTGCGGCGGCGGGCGGCAGGGGCAGAAAGCGGGTCACCATGCCGGTGAGCCGCTGCACGGCTTGCGGCTCGTCGAGGCCTTGCAGCAGCACGAGGGTGTCGCGCCATTCGTTGAAGTTGGCGGGTTGGGTACGCTGCAGCAGCGCGGAGAGGGCCTGCCGGGCCTGCGCCTCTTCTTTTGTCTTCCCCAAGGCGCGGGCATCGAACCAGCGGGCCTTCCAGATTTGCAGCCGAAGGGCGTCGGCCTGCGGGGTGTGCACCGAACGCAGGGTGTCGAGAGCTTGTTGCGATTTGCCGATGCGCACATAGCGCTGCGCCAGCATCAGGCGCAGGTCGATATTGCTGCCGCGCAGATCGACGAGGTGGCGCAGGTAGTCGATGGCCAGCCCGTCGTCGGCACTGGTGCTCAGCAACCGCATCAGGTTCTGCCCCGGATAGACCAGCGCGAGCGTCCCGGCGCACAAAAGTCCCAGCCCCAGTAAGGCGCCCCGCGGAAATAGACGACTGCGCTGCGGATCGTCTGGAGAGATGTGCAGCGGGTCGCGGGTGGCGGGGCGGGTTTTTTCCAGCATTAATGCAGATTGTCGGTCAGCGCGCGGTCGGTCAGGCCCGCCTCAGCGTGAGATCGACGGCGGCGCCGCTGCTGCTGACCCGCACCCCTGCGGCCGCTTGCTCGACTTTCGCCCCTTTGGCCGCCTGCACGCTCCAGCCGGAGGGCAGCTGAAACAGGGCTTCGACGGGCAGATGCCCTTGCAGGCTGATTTGTACGCTGCGGTCGTTTTGCACGGCCCAGCGGGTAACGTCGGCATTGGCCTCGATCAGACGCGGGACGGCCGCGGCCGGGGGCTGGCCCGCGGCTTGGCTACGCAGCACGGCCTGTCCAGCAGTCGCGTGCAGATAACGCTGCTGTCCATGCTCGTTCCAGCCGACGATGTTCTGGCAGTTGGCCAGTGCGGGTGTGGCGGCGGTGACGGGTTGGGTCCACTGGCGCATTTCCGCCCCGCTGCGCAGACGCCAGCCGCCGGTCAGCAGCCGGGCCACCGTGGCTTGCCGCCAGTCGTTCACGCTGCGGAAGTATTGGTGGCCGTAAATGGCGTGCAAAGGCTGTTTGAGCACCCATTGGTAAACGAAGTGCAGGCTCTTGGCGCCCGCCGCCTTGGTGACGATGTAGGGGTGGTAATACAGGTCGATGGGTTTGAAGCGGCGCGGAGAGTCGGTCATCTGGTAGCTCTCGACCACGCGCTCGAAGCCGAAATACGGGCCGGTCCAGTTGTGAGTGAAGTCTTCCTCATTCGACTGCGCGGCATACACCTGAAAATACTGGCCCTTGGGGATGCCCATGGGCCAGATGTTCGACAGGGTGGGGCTGGTCTTGCTGATGGGCGCGCCGCCGCCGTTGAGGTTGCCCAGGCCGTATTCATAGGCCATGGCCACGGCCTCGTCGGGCGGATTGCAGTCTCCGGGCCACAGAATCATGTTGCACTTCTTGCCCGGCGGGCAAAGTTTGTCGTCGATGTACTGCGCGGCCTCGATGACATTGCTTTTGGTGCTGAAGGTGTAGTTGGGCAGCGGCAGGTAATTGCCGTAGGGATAATTTTTTGTCTCCTTGCCGCGGCTGTGCGTCTCGCTTGCCGCAACCCAGTTGAACGGGTGCGACCAGGTGTGGCTGCCGACTTCCACCCAAGGCAGGGCGAACATGCGTTTGGCCCATTTCTGCGACTGGTCGGCCAGTTTGGGATACAGCCCTTCGTGGCTGATTTCGCCGATGATCACTGAGCCCAACGTGGGCACCTTGTATTTTTCGAGGAATTCGGTCACCAGCACTTCGCAGGCCAGTGGCGAGCCCGGCTGGTCGCAGGCATTGGGCCAGCCGTCGGCGTCGAAGTGCACGAAAAACGCCCGTCGCCCGGTGCGGGTGGTGATGTCGGGCATGGGGTCGACCCCCACGCGCAGCGCCGCGCGGAAAAACTCGATCGGCTCGATCGACCAGCGCGTGCCGGTGTTGCCCGGCAGATTGAACACGCCGAAGCCTGCTAGCGCATAGCCGCCCCAAGGGGTGATGGCGGCGCCGTCCATGCTGTGACCATCGGCGCCGGTGGCGCGCAGCCAGACCTGCGATCCGGCACTGGCGGTCAGTTGCACGGTGTCTTGTGCGCGGACGAGCGGGATGATTTCGCCGTTGGGCGTGCCGGGCTGGCGTTGCACCTTGATCGGCGCGGCAAGCGGCTCTCCGATGTGCTCGCCGAGATCATCGAGCACATCGAGATCGGCATACCCCAGCACGGCCACGGGCACACCTTCCGCCTTGGCGCGCTTGAGCAGGGCGCGGATGTCTGGCGGCACCTTGCCGTCATCGGGGTAGAGCACCACCGCGGCGTAGCGGCCAGCCAGAGGTTCGGTGATGGCGGGCGCGCCGACATAGCGGTATTCCGGTGCCAGGCCGAGATATTCCAGCGGCATGGCACCGTAGAGGTGCGCGCTCTGCGCCTGCAGCTCGGGGCTGTTGCCTTGTTCGCAGGAATGCAGCAGCAGCACGCGGCGCGGCACGAGCTCCACCGCACCCACGCCCAGGCTCTCCAGGAGCGGATCGGCCACCCAGGGAATGAGGCCCTGCGCGGCAATTTTTTGCGCCGTCTGCCGGGCGAGTGCGCGGTCTTGCGGGGCGCAATAGTCGATGGCGATGCCCGGCAGCTTGAACTGGCTGCGCATCTCGCCAAAGCGGGCCAGCAGCCATTCGCGGTCGTCGGCCTTCACTTCGACATAGGCGGTTTCGCCCTGATTCCAGCCGCGATAGACCGATTCGGCGGCCACGGCCAGAATGCTCGGCGCCAGGGTGGCATCGACCAGCTCGAAGCCGCGGTTGAGCATCAGGCGGATGCCAGGATAGGCGGCAACCAGGCCGCGCAGGGTTTCCGCCAGCGCCTTGGTCTGTTGCTGCTGCGCCTGCGGGGTTTTGGCCAGCAGTTGGTAGGAATCGAGGGTATCGAGAAAAAAGGCGCGGAATCCGGCGTCCCACAGCGGTTTGACAATGCGTTCGCGCAGGAACTGCGGCCAACCGGCAGCGGTCTGGTCGATCACGCGCGAACCCCAGGCGGCGTTCGACGCGGGCAGCCAGGCCTTGGGCATATCGGCGTAGTAGGGGCGCTCAGGAGTGACTTCGCCCACCGAGACATAGGCCAGCGCCAGGGTGTCAGGTCCGAGCGCGGAGACTATTTTTGTATCTTGCGCCAGGGAGTGCTGCGGTTCGAGCACCACCCAGTCGAAGGCGCGCAGGTCGTCCACCGGAATGCGGTCGCCGTAGTAAAAAGCGACTGCGGGCGGCGTGGTGTTGCCCGCTGTGCCTTGCAGGCAGTCGGGGCATTTTCCGCAGGTACAGGCGGCGGTCTGGGCCAGGGCTCGGCCGACAGTGGCGCCGAGCAAGCCCAAGCCCAACAGGCTTCTGCGGCCCAAAGGGTTGGCAAGCAGTCGGTTCTGCGCAAGAGATTGGAGAAATTGGCGGCGTTGCATGATGAATTTCAGGGTGGACGACACACGTTCAAAACGCGCCTTGAAGTGAATCGTTCCGTGATCAATACGGGCTATGCCCGCGATTTTCCATGAGTTTTCGGAGCGCTTCTAGGGTTTGCCTGGGGATTTGACCCGGAACTGTGATTTTTTACGCTTACTGCATAGTTTGGAGGAGTTTCGATGACGGCGCACCCCATGCAGATGATGGGCTGGATCGATACCCACGCCCATCTCGATGCCGCAGAGTTTGGCGGACAGGCGCGGGAGGTGGCCGCGCGTGCCCGGCAGGCGGGGGGGGTTGTGGGCGGGGTGATTCCGGCCGTCGAGCGTGGCAATTTCGATACGGTGCGCGAGCTTGCGCAGACCTGCGGGTGGGCCTACGCCCTGGGCATCCATCCGCTCTACGTCGACCGGGCGCAGGAGGCCGATCTGGACGTGCTGCGGCACAGCGTGGCTGAGGCGATGGCCGATCCGCGTTTTGTCGGTCTGGGCGAGATCGGGCTGGATTTTTTCGTCCCCGGACTCGACCGTGAAAAACAGCAGCGTTTCTATCTGGCGCAGTTGCGCATCGCCCGCGACTTTGATTTGCCGGTGATTCTGCATGTGCGCAAATCGCAAGACGCCTTGCTCGCCGGACTGCGCCGCGCGGGCTTCGGGGCAGGACGGCCCGCAGGCATTGCCCATGCTTTCAACGGCAGCCTGCAGCAGGCGCAGGGCTTCATCGGCTTGGGTTTTGCGCTGGGATTCGGCGGCGCCATGACCTTCGAGCGCGCGCTCAACATTCGTCGTCTGGCGGCCGAGGTTCCCGAGACCGCGCCGGTGCTCGAAACCGATGCGCCCGATATCCCGCCGGTCTGGCTTTACCGTCCGCGCGAGGAGCGCGACGACGCGCCCCCGACCCCCAACTCGCCCGAACAGTTGCCCCGCATCGCGCAAACTCTGGCCATGCTGCGCGGCTGGTCGCCGGAGCAGACGGCCCGGCAGACCACAGCCAATGCCCTGCGCGCCTTGCCACGCTTGGCCGGTGCGTTGAACCTCGGGATTGAATCTAGGGCTTGATTTTTGAAGCCTTGACCGTATCTGCGTGCAGGTTTTTTCTTTTCTTTTTCCGCACGCACCATGAGCACTGAACAAACTAATCCTGCCCCTGCCGCCGCACATACCCACGCCTTTCAGGCTGAAGTGCGGCAACTGCTGCACCTTGTCACCCATTCGCTCTATTCCAACCGCGACATTTTTTTGCGCGAGCTGATTTCCAACGCCTCTGACGCCTGCGACAAACTGCGCTTTCAGGCCATCGACGACGCCTCGTTGATGGAGGGCGAGGCCGATCTGCGCATCCGCATCGCGGTGGACGCCGAGCAGCGCACGCTCACCATCAGCGACAACGGCATCGGCTTGAGCCTGGAAGAAGCGGTCGAGCATCTGGGCACCATCGCCAAGTCGGGCACGCGCGAGTTCATGCAGAAGCTCGGCGACAAACAGAAGCCCGATGCGGCGCTGATCGGTCAGTTTGGCGTGGGCTTCTATTCCGGCTTCATGGTGGCCGAGCGCATCACCGTTGAGTCGCGCCGGGCCGGCATGACTGAGGCCGAGGGCGTGCGCTGGGTGTCCGACGGCACGGGCGAGTTCACGGTGGAAACCATCGCCCGCGCCAAGCGGGGCACCGATGTCATTCTGCACCTGCGTGCTGACGCCGACGACACGCCGCACGAGGACAAGATCGACAAATACCTGCGGGTGTGGACGCTCAAAGACCTCATCGGCAAATACTCCGACCACATCTCCCTGCCCATCGAAATGCGCAAGGAGAACTGGGACGCCGAGCAGAGCAAATACGTTGCCACCGACGAGTGGGAGCAGATCAACAGCGCTGCGGCACTGTGGACCCGCAGCAAGTCCGAGCTCACCGAAGATCAGTATCTCGAGTTCTACAAACAACTCAGCGGCGACAGTCAGCCACCGCTGCGCTGGACGCATAACCGCGTCGAAGGTCGCAGCGAATACACCCAGTTGCTCTACATCCCGGCCAAGGCGCCGATGGACTTGTGGGACCGGCAGCAGAAAGCCGGGGTCAAGCTGTATGTGAAGCGGGTGTTCATCACCGATGACGCCGAGAGCCTGATGCCTACCTACCTGCGCTTTGTTCGCGGGGTGATCGACAGCGCCGACCTGCCGCTCAACGTCTCGCGCGAAATGTTGCAGGAAAGCCGCGACGTGCGCGCCATCCGTGAAGGCTCGGTCAAGCGCGTGCTGTCCATGCTCGAAGATCTGGCGGGCAACGAAGACCAGGCCGAGCGCGATAAATACGCCGCGTTCTGGACCGAGTTTGGTGCCGTGCTCAAGGAGGGCTTAGGCGAAGATTTCAGCAACCGCGAGCGCCTGGCCAAGCTGTTGCGCGCGGCCTCCACGCACACCGAAGAGGATGCGCCGAGCGTGTCACTGGCCGACTATGTGACGCGGATGAAAGAGGGCCAGAAAGCCATTTACTACATCACCGCTGAGACACCGAAAATCGCCCGCTCCAGCCCGCAGCTCGAAATCTTCCGCAAGAAGGGCATCGAGGTGCTGCTGCTCACCGACCGGGTGGACGAATGGATGTTGGGTTTCCTCAATGAGTTCGACGGTAAGCCGCTGCAATCGGTGGCGCGCGGGGCTGTCGATCTCAGCGACATCAAGGGCGCCGAAGACAAGGCAGACGAGGCCAAGGAGGACAAAGAGCCGTTTGCCGATCATCAGGCGCTGATCGAGCGCTTCAAGCAGGCTTTGGGCGAGCGGGTGAAAGAGGTGCGCATTTCCGAGCGGCTGGTCGATTCTCCGGCCTGTCTGGTCGCCGCCGACGATGGCATGAGCGCGCATCTGGCGCGCTTGCTCAAGCAGGCCGGGCGCGACGAAATGCCGTCGACCCAACCGGTGCTGGAGATCAATCCGGCGCATGTGCTGGTTAAACGCGTGTCGGCAGACGAGGCCCACGCCGACGATCTGGCTCAGGTGGTGTTTGATCAGGCGCTGCTGGCCGAAGGCGGCCAACTCGACGATCCGGCGGCCTATGTTCGCCGGGTCAACGCCTTGCTGGCGGGGTAAGCGCATTCCCGGGCTGGCCATAGCCCGGCCCGGGGGGGTCTTAGCTTATTTTCAGCTCACCCAGCTGACCACGCTGAGCATGGCCAGCAGCAGCATCCACAGCAGCACCGAGCGCCACACCAACCCCACCACATTGCGTAAATGCGCGGGCTGGGGGATGGCGCCGGGCATCGCGGCCGCAAGGCCGTTCATGCCCAGATCGCCGTTCTCGCCTTCCTGGGTCCAGCCTGGCTCTGTCGGGGCGGCGGGCGTGGCAGCGGCTGTTGCGCCAAGCCGGATGCCCACCGCGCCCGCGGCAGAGGCCAGCATCACCCCGGTATTGCGGTTGGCCCAGAGCTGCGAATAGCCGCGCCAGATATCGACGGCATCCTCGAAATTGCCGACGATGGCATAACCGCTGGCGGTCAGGCGGGCAGGCGCCCAATCGAGCAGGTCGAAGGCTTTTTGCGCGAAGCTCTGCAGCGCAGGGCTGGCTTCGCTGTCGGCATGATTCCATTTGCCCGCCACATAATCGCTGAGGCGATACAGCACGGCGCCCGCCGGGCCGATGGGCAGAATGAACCAGAAGAACACGCCCAGCACATAGCGCTGCACCGACACCAGGGCATGTTCGATGGTCTGCTGGGTGACATCGCTGGTGCTCATGTCCACGGTATCGAGCGCTTTCCACTGTTTGAGCAGGCTGCGCGCGGTGGCGGCATCGTTGTGATTGAGCGAGTCCTGGATGTCAGTGAAGTAGTGGCTGAACTGGCGAAAACCGAGGGTGAAATACAGCACCGCCACATTCCACGCCAGGGCCAGCAGCAGGCTGTAGTGCAGCGCGACGAGATAAATCGTCAGCGTGACCAAGGTGGGCAGCAACACCGCGATGAACCAGGCCGCGACGCCGTGATGCGGCCGTCCCGCGTCGAAGTTGCGCGCGGCAACATCAGCCAGACTCTGGCGCAGCCGATACACGGCGCTGCCGCGCCCCAGGGGTTTGAGTTGCTCGACAAGCAGGGCGATCAGAACGGAGAGAAATGCCATATATCTATCCTAAGGCAACCCTGAACAAGCCTTTCGCGCCTCGCATGTTCGTTGAGGCGTGCGGGAACGCGCTGGGCTTCGCCTTACGCAATCAACAAGCGGTACAAATTGCGCAGCATGGCGGCCGTCGCTCCCCAGATGACATAGCGCTGCCCGTTTGCGACATAGGGCATGACCAGAAAGCGGCGTCGCACGGCAACAGGGTTGAGCGCAAGGTCGTTGCCCGGCGTCCACTCCCGAAGCTCGTGATGCCGGGGGTTCATCAGGAAGGCCAGCGGTACTTCAAAGACCTCGCTGACCTCGTCGGGTTGAGGCTGCAGGTTTTCAGCGGCGGGAATGAGGGCCACCACGGGGGTGACGGCGTAACGCGATGCGGTGCAATACAGCGGCAGCGTGCCGAGCACTTCGGCCCCCGCCGGGCGCAGGCCGATTTCCTCATGGGCCTCGCGCAGTGCGGTTGCGGCAGGATGAATGTCCTGGCGGTCGCAGCGCCCGCCGGGGAAACTGATCTGGCCGGCATGTTCGTGCAGGTGGAGGTTGCGGCGGGTGAGCAGCACCTGCAGGCCTTCGGCTCGCGGTACCAATGGAATGAGAACGGCGGCGCCTCGCAGCGCTTGGGAACTTAGGCGTAGTGAATCTTCAAACAGCTCCGGTGTCCACGCGGTGGGTGACGCAAAGCGGCGCCGCAGCCAATCCGGGTCAAGCCGCTCCGGGGCGACCGCGGGCAGACCGTCATCGCGGCCGATCAGGTCAGCGCTTTCGGGGTCGATGGGCGTGAGGCGAAGAGTGGACACGTTTGACGTGGAAAACAAAAAAGCCGACGTGCAATGCAAGTCGGCTTCGGTGGTGATCCGGCTGGGCCGGTGTGACCAGGGATTGGCGCGTAAATAAACGGCGTATATAAACGCGGATCAGGCTGCTGCAGTTGCGTTTGCCTGAGCCGCGGCGGCAGACTTGAGCACCAATTTTTCCTTGATGCGTGCGGACTTGCCGGAGCGGCTGCGCAGGTAGTAAAGCTTGGCGCGGCGCACATCACCACGACGCTTGACTTCGATCGACGCGATCTGCGGCGAATACAGCTGGAACGTACGCTCCACGCCTTCGCCTGCCGAGATTTTGCGCACGATGAAGCTGGAGTTCAGCCCGCGGTTGCGCTTGGCGATCACCACGCCCTCGTAGGCCTGGTTACGTTTGCGGTTGCCTTCAACCACCTTGACGGACACGATGACGGTGTCGCCCGGGTTGAACTGGGGAAAAGTTTTGCCAGCGCTGACGCGGGCGATTTCTTCCTGCTCCAGAATTGCGATCAGATTCATTTCATGCTCTCCAATGATCTTGCCGTGCCGGTGTGGGTCAGTTGTGGTTGCCGCAGCCCTGATGATGCACTAACAAGCGCAGTCAGCCTAGCGGCTAGGCCAGCAGAGGATCAAACCTGTAGAGTATACCCCAGAGCAGCCAGAAAGCGCAGATCCTTCTGGTTCAACTGGTCGGCAGCCTGCATCTGCGCGATCAGGTCGGGGCGCCGCTGCAACGTCAGGCGCAAAGACTGTTCCCTGCGCCATTGGGCGATGCGGGCGTGATCGCCGCTAAGCAGGGCTTCGGGCACGCGGTGGCCCTGGTAGCGCTCAGGCCGCGTGTAATGCGGGCAGTCGAGCAGACCGTTCGAAAAGCTGTCCTGCTGGGCTGAATCGGCACTGCCCAGCACGCCCGGCAGCAATCGGCAGGCGGCATCGAGCAGGGCCAGGGCCGGAATCTCACCGCCCGAGAGCACGAAGTCGCCCAGGCTGATCTCCGCGTCCACCCGGCGGTCGATCAGGCGTTGATCCACACCTTCGTAGCGGGCGCAAAGCAAGGTAACGCCACCGGATTGAGCCAGGTCTTCCACGAGTCGCTGATCGATGCGCCGCCCGGTCGGCGAAAACAGCCAGACCGGGGCTTGCGGGTGCGATGCGAGACGCCGGTCGTCGGCGATGGCGTCGAGTGCTTGTTCCAGCGGCTCGGCCAGCATGACCATGCCGGGGCCGCCGCCGTAGGGACGGTCATCGATGGTTCGGTGCGCATCGGTGGTGAAATCGCGCGGGTTCCAGCATTGCAGTTGCAACTGTCCCGAGTCGAAGGCGCGGCGCGATACGCCGTGGTACTTCAGCGGCTCGAAATAGGCGGGAAACAGGCTGATGACATCAAAGCGCAGCATGGGGCAGGTCAGTCGTAACTGGCGTCCCACAGGGCGATGACGGTCTTCGCGTGCAGATCGACCGAGACGATGTAAGCCTCGACGAAGGGAATCAGCCGTTCGCGCGGTTTGGCGTCCGGACTGGTCGGTGGAATCTGCACCCGCAAAACGGCGTGGGCGGCGCTTTCCATCAAGCCCGTCACGCGGCCGAGATCGGTCCCTTCCGGGGTGCGCACCTCGCAGCCGATCAGGTCGGCCCAATAGAACTCGTCCTCGTCAGGCGGGGGGAAGTCGGCACGTCGCACGGCAATCTGACGCCCGCGCAGCGCTTCGGCGCCGCTGCGGTCTTCCGGTCCATCGAGCAGTGCGACCAGGGCGCTGCCGTGACGCCGAACCAAGCGCACCGCAATCGGCGCGGGCTCGGTATCAAAGCCGGGACGGCTGAGCCACCAGGTCTTGGATTTGAGCAACGCGGCCGCTTGTGGGGCGTCCGGGGCGACCTTCACCCAGCCGCGCACGCCCCAGGCGTCGAGGATATGTCCCACGAGGTAGAGGTCGTCTGGAGTGTCCACGTTACAAGCCGGTGCGCGGATGAAAAAAGCAAGTAAAAAGCGGGACGACTTTTCAGCCGACCCGCTGCAGGCAAAACCCGTCAGGCTGACCAATCAAGCCGCGACCGACTTATCCGCCGTTTGGTTCATCAATTAGCTCACCGATTAAGCAGACTTCTGCGCGGTTTTCACCAGGCGCTGCACGGTCGGGGAGACCTGTGCGCCCACGCTGGTCCAGTGGTTCAGACGCTCGGTCGCAATGTGCAAAGGCACTTCGGCGCCACGGGCAACCGGGTTGTAATAACCCAGGCGCTCAATGTAGCGGCCGTCACGACGGCTACGCGAATCGGTGGCGACGATGTGGTAGAAGGGGTGTGCCTTGGCGCCGGCACGGGTCAGACGGATCACAACCATTTTGCTTCCTTGTCAAAAAAATGAGAGCCAACGAGGCAATCGTAGGCCATGTGTTTGGGCGTCGCTTGGGTCAAGCTCTGGCAACCAACCGCGTGGAACCAGGCTTTCAGGACAGGTGCCTTGCAGCAAATACCGGTGTTGTAGGGCAGCTGTCCGTCGGACGAGTATTGCCTTCAAAAACTTGGGGCGCGGCGCTCGAATAAACTCGCCATTATAAACATGCTCCTTTCCAATATTGCACTTCATGCCTGAATTCACGATTCGCGCCGCCGCTGCGGTAGATGTTCCCGCCATCACTGCCATCTATGCTCACCATGTTCTGCATGGCACAGGCACCTTCGAAACCCTGGCGCCTGATGAGGCCGAGATGCTGCGCCGTCTGCAGGAAGTGCAGTCGCGCGGGCTGCCTTGGTTGGTCGCCGTGCGCGGCCAGGAGATCATCGGCTACGCCTATGCCAACTGGTTCCGGGCGCGCGAGGCTTTCCGGTTTACGGTCGAAGACTCCGTCTACATCGCCCCGAACGGGTTGCGTCAAGGTGTTGGCGGCCACCTGCTCGATGCCTTGATCGACACTTGTACCCAGAGCGGGGCGCGGCAGATGCTCGCTGTCATCGGAGATTGCGCAAACGCCGGTTCAATCGGGCTGCACCGGGCGCGTGGGTTCGAGGAACTGGGGCGTATGCCCGCAGTCGGCTGGAAATTTGATCGCTGGCTCGATGTCGTGTTCATGCAACGCGCGCTGGGTGCGGGCGCCGAAACCTCTCCGATCTGAGAGGGTGTGAACGAATCCGCCATGTCCGCTCCACGTGCCCAAACACCCCCGCTCGGCGTTGCACTCAGTGTCGTCAGTACGCGCTGTGCCGACGGGCACGGCTGTGCTTTGCGCCTTGATCGGGGGCGTTTGGACGCGCTGCTCGGCCACGCCGGATTCGTTCACACCCTCTGACTGCCCACCATGACTTCGCAGACTGGATTCAAAAATAAATTCACCGCCGCTTTGCTGGCCCTGCTGACCGGCGTGCTCGGCGGCCACCGGTTTTACCTGCGCGGCCTGCGAGATCCCTGGGCCTGGCTGCACGGCCCCTTGTTTCTGTTGGGTTTGCTGGGGGTTTGGCGCTTTGTCGCCAATCGTCAAGACGACCCGCTGACTTGGGTCTTGCTGGCGGTTTTTGTCGCCGTGGTGATCGCTGTGGTGGTGCAGACTCTGGTGATCGGCCTCACCCCGGACGCCAAATGGGATGCGCGCTGGAACGCGGCGGCGGTCCGTCGCAGTACGAACGGCTGGGGCCCGGTGCTGATCGTGATCTTCGCGCTGTTCATGAGCGTAGGTTCGCTCACCGGTGGCCTGGCTTTTGTGCTGCAGCGATTTTTTGGCGGCAGTTGAGCCCGGGGTGACGGGTCCTGGTCGGGCTCAGTTCACAGCGGCCCGAGTTTTTCGATCGACTGACCTTCGGCGATGCGTTGCTCTGCCAGTTCGGTGACGCGCGTGCCGTCGATGCGGCCTTCCAGCCAGATTTCGGCAAGCGGGGCCAGCACGAAGGCACGCTGAGCCATGCGCGGATGGGGCAGGGTCAGCCGTTCGCTCTGGCGTTGCAGACTGCCATAGAGCAGAAGGTCGAGGTCGAGGGGGCGCGGGGCGTTGATTTTGCCGCTAGGGCGCTGACGGCCGAGGTCGGATTCGATGCGCAGCAGGCCTTCGAGCAAGGCGTCGGGCGATAGGGTGGTGCGCGCCAGAATGACGGCGTTCCAGTAATCGGGGCCGCTGGCGTGTTGCGGGGCGGTGCGGTAGAGGCTGGAGCGGGCAGCGACGCGCGTCAGCGGCAGGGCATCGATGGCTTGCACCGCTGTGCGCAGGGTGGCTGCGCCGTCGCCCAGATTGGCGCCGAGGGCGATGAACGCTTCGACGTCATCGGCGCAGGACATCGCGTTTCACTCGGAACTGTCGTTGCTGGCGCCGTCGGCAGGGTTCGCTTCAGACGGCTTTTTGTGCCGTCGCCTCCGCCGGGGTTTGCTTGCAGCGCTGGTTTGCGGCGCCGTGGCGAGCATGTCGGCACGGCCCTCGGCGTCGGCGAACTGGAACGCTTCCCACCATTGCACCAACTCCGTCTCGGCCTGGCCGCTGCGCGCGCGCAGGCTGAGAAAGTCGTAGGCGGCGCGAAAGCGCGGGTGTTCGACCAGACTGTTGGCATAGCGCGGGGTGCGGCGTTCGAAGCGCGATTGCAGCGACCAGATTTCGCGCATGTCGGTGGCGATGCGCCGCTGGATGGCCAGGCGCTCGGCCTGCGCGGCCAGCACTTCGTCAGCAGCCTGATCGAGCGCCATGAGGGGGGCGATGCCTTCGGCCAGCAGCGCGTTCCAGCGTTGCTCCACGTCATGCCACAGCAGGCAGGCGAAGAGGAAGCTGGGGCTGGCGGTCTTGCCCTGAGTGATGCGCTCGTCGGTGTCTTGCAGCGCATTCATGATGAAGCGCTCGCCCTCGGGTTTTTCCAGCACGGGGTCGAGCAGGGGCAGCAGGCCGTGATGCAGGCCCAGGCGGCGGAGCTGTTGCAGCGAGGCGACCGCATGGCCGGTCTGCAGCAGCTTGATGGTCTCGTCGAACAGTCGGGCGGCCGGCACATTGGCGAGCAGATCGGCGCTGGGGCTGATGGGCGCGAGCGTGGCCGGGTCGATATCGAAGCCGAGTTTGGCGGCGAAGCGGGCGATGCGCAGCATGCGCACCGGGTCTTCGCGGTAGCGGGCGGCGGGGTCGCCGATCATGCGCAGGCGCCGCTCTTTGAGGTCTTTCATGCCCCGGTGGTAGTCGACCACCACGTCGCGGATCGGGTCGTAATACAGGGCGTTGACGGTGAAGTCGCGGCGCTCGGCATCGTCGTCGAGTGTGCCCCAGACGTTGTCGCGCAGCACGCGGCCGCTGCTGTCCACCGCCAGGGTCTTGTCGGCCAGGGCGCGGCGCGAGGTGCGCTCGTTGCCGTCCACGGACTCGGCGGCCTGCGCATCGTGCAGGGCGCGGTAGGTGGACACTTCGATGATGTCGCGGCCATACATAACGTGCACGATGCGAAAGCGTCGGCCGATGATGAAAGCGCGCTTGAACAGCGGCTTGACCTGCTCGGGCGTGGCATTGGTGGCGACGTCGAAGTCTTTGGGCTTGAGGCCCAGCAGCAGGTCGCGCACCGCGCCGCCGACGATGTAGGCCTCGAAGCCGGCCTGCTGCAGGGTTTGCACGGTGTTGCGGGCGTTCTGCGAGAGGCGGCTGGCGTCGATCTGGTGCTGGGCTCGGGGCAGATCGCGGCGTTGGCCACGGCGCAGCGGCGTGTCGTCACCCTTGTTCGGGGTGAACAGGCGGCTGATGAATTTGCGGATCATGTCAGTTCCGTACGGCCGTTCCGAAGGAACTGACATCCCCCTCGGGGGGAAACGCGCGTAGCAAGTTAGGGGGCTGTTTCATCTTGGCAATTGAAGTGTGGGCCAGCCTTTTTCCTGGGCGACGGCGGCCAGCAAGGGGTCTGGATGGACGACCACGGGGTGGGTGGCGTGTTCGAGCAGGGGGCGATCGTTGATCGAGTCGCTGTAGAACCAGATTTGATCGAAATCGCCCCAGCCCAGGCCTTGTGCGGCCAGCCATTGTTCGGTGCGAACGATCTTGCCTTCGCGGAACGACGGAATGCCCACCCAGTTGCCGGTGTAGCGGCCCTGGCCGTCGCGCTCGAGTTCGACGCCGATGAGGTGCTCGACACCGAAGGCGTCGGCGATGGGGCGGGTGACGAAGGTATTGGTTGCGGTGACGATGCAGCACAGATCGCCCGCGGCTTTGTGACGGTCGACCAGTTGCTGCGCGGCCGGTTGCATTTGCGGCTGCACGACTTCGCGCATGAAACCGGCATGTGCGGCGTGCAGCTCGTCGAGGTCGCGTCCGGCAATCGGCTGCAGGGCGAAACGCAGATAGGCGGCGAGATCGAGGGTGCCGGCCTTGTACTGCCGATAGAACGCCTCGTTCTGCTGGCGGTGTTGCTCGGCATCGACCCAGCCCAGCTCGGCAACGTATTGCCCGAAGGCGTGGTCGGAGTCGAAAGGAATCAGCGTGTTGTCGAGATCGAAGAGGGCGAGCTTGCGCATGGAGTGTGAAGGCTTGGTCTGTAGGGCTCAGCCTGAAACGGGTTCGGGCGGCGCCGCGTGCAGCAATTGCGGCTGCGCGGCCAGCAGCGATTTGAGCAGAGGCACGGTGGCCGGTCGCTGCGCTGCCAAAGCATAGCGGTCAAACGCGGCCATCAGCACACCCAGCTGCGAGAGGTCGCGGCTGAGGTGGGTCAGCATGTAGTGCAGCAATTCGGGGCTGAGCGAGTAGCCGCGTTCGTGCGCCAGGCGCTGAAGCACGCGGGCGCGCACGGCGTCGTCGGGCGCTTGCAGGCGCAGCGCCAGCCCCCAGCTCAGGCGGGTGCGCAGGTCGGTGCGCAGGGGCAGTGCTGCGGGGGCGGCGTTGCCGCAGGCGAGAAAGGCGAGCTCGGCCGAGCGGGCAGCGTTGTACAGCCCGAACAGCCAGTCCTGCTGCCAGTCGGCAAGCTGCTGCGCGTCGTCCACCGCCAGCAGGCCGTCGGCTTGCTGGGCGAGCAGATTGGTGACATCCGGCCAGGCCGAGGCGGGGGTTTGCGGGGTGAGCAGCAGGGCCAAACGCCCCTGCTTTTGGAGTTCGTGGCAGGCGGCCCACAACAGGTGGCTTTTGCCGCTGCCGGTCTCGCCCCAGAGATACAGCGCACCGTGGCGGCGCTGTTGCCGCTGTTGCAGTAGGTCATGCAGGGCTTGCAGCGCAAGAGCATTGCCGGGCTGAACGCCGGGGTCGAAATTCTCGAAGCTGCGTTCGTCCTGCCATTCCAGCGGCAGAATCTGCTGGCGCGCGATCTCCTGCATGGGTCAGGCGAACAGCGCGCTCTGCCGGTACCAGGCCAGCAGGCGGCGCACCACGACCAGCAGCACGGCGCCTGCGGGCAGGGCCAGCAGAATGCCCCAGAAGCCGAACAGGGTGCCGAAGGCCAGCAGAATGAAAATCACCAGCAGGGGATGCAGCCCAATGCTCTCGCCGACGAACTTCGGGGTGATGTAGAGGCTCTCGATCAACTGGCCGATGCCGTACACGATGGCCACGGCAATCACGCCGTACCAGCTCAGAAATTGCAACGCCCCGGCGAGCAGCGCCAGCAGCAGGCCCAGACCGAAGCCCACGTAAGGGACGAACACCGCCAGCCCGGTGAAGATGCCCACGGGCAGGGCCAGACTGAAGCCGGCAATCACCAGCCCGAGGGAGTAATAGAACGCCAGAATCAGCATGACCAGCAACTGTCCGCGCAGATACTGGCCGAGGATGACGTCACAGTCGTGGAAGAAACTCAGCACAGAGTCGCGGTGTTTGGGCGGGATCAGGCTGCGCACCCGGGCCAGCGTCGGCTCCCAATCGAGCAGCAGATAAAAGGCCACGACCGGAATCAGCGTGAGGTTGCCCAGCAGGACCAGCAGCCCCACGCCCCCGGTGCTCGCGGAGCGCAGCAGCAGCCCGGCCCAGTCTTCTCCATGCGCGGAAAGATATTTTGTCAGGGTCTGTTGCACGCTGGCGGTATCGAACTTCACATGAATGTCGAATCGCGCGAGCAGCGGGGTGCCCCAGTTGATGATGGTCTGGAGCAGCAGCGGGAATTTTTCGCGGATCAAGGGCACGATTTCCGTGACCACAGGCACCAGCAAGAGAAACAGGCCGACGAAAAGACCGATGGCCACGATGATCGCCACCGCAGCGCCGAGCGCGCGCGGAATGCGTCGTCGCTTGAGTCGCTCAACCAGCGGGTGCAGCACGTAGGCCAGCGTCAGCCCGACGAGAAAGGGCATCAGAATGCTGCCGAGCAGCCAGATCAGCCAGAGCGCAACAAGGCCGATGACTAGCCAGGTGAGGGCATTCTTGACGGGAGGGGTCAGGAGCATGGGGGCGGTCGGGGCGTCGGGGAAAAAGGCTTGCGCAGCGGCGCCAGCGTCGGGGCGAAGCAGGAGGCGCGGGCGCGCACTCGATAAAATCTTTGCCTTGGCATTTTATGCGGGGCGGGTGCTGCGCCGCCGTGCCGTGCCGCTTGCTCTTTGCGCCAGGATTCGATGTCTCGCGCTCCCGTTCCTCACTCTGCTGCCCATCATGCAAAAAACTCCCCTGACTTATCGCGACGCCGGTGTGGATATCGACGCTGGAGATGCGCTGGTCGATGCGATCAAGCCCCTGGCCCGACGCACGCTGCGCGACGGCGTGCTGGCGGGCATCGGCGGCTTCGGGGCGCTGTTCGAGGTGCCCAAGCGTTATCGCGAGCCGGTGCTAGTGTCGGGGACGGATGGCGTGGGCACCAAGCTCAAACTCGCGTTCGAGTGGAACCGGCACGACACGGTGGGCATCGATCTGGTGGCGATGAGCGTCAACGATGTGCTGGTTCAGGGCGCCGAGCCGCTGTTCTTTCTCGACTATTTCGCCTGCGGCAAGCTGGCGGTGCAGACGGCCACGCAAGTGATCGGCGGTGTGGCGCAGGGTTGCGAGCAGGCCGGTTGCGCGCTGATCGGCGGCGAGACCGCGGAAATGCCGGGCATGTATCCGGCGGGCGAATATGACCTGGCGGGTTTTGCCGTGGGCGCGGTGGAGAAAAGCGGCATCATCAATGGTCGCAGCATCGCGGCGGGCGATCGGGTCATCGGCCTGGCGTCGAGCGGTGCACATTCCAACGGCTACTCGCTGGTGCGCAAGATCATCGCCCGCAGCGGGCCGGACGAGCTGCCGACGACCCTCGATGGACAGGATTTCCGTAGCGCGGTGATGGCGCCGACGCGCATTTACTGCAAACCCGTGCTGAAGGCGCTGGCGCAGCACACGATCAAGGGCATGGCCCACATCACCGGCGGGGGCTTGAGCGAAAACATTCCGCGCGTGCTTCCCGAAAATGTGCAGTGCGTGCTCGATCCTTCCACCTGGGGCCAGACGGAGTTGTTTGCCTGGCTGCAACGCGAAGGCGGCGTGGATGACGCCGAGATGCGCCGCACCTTTAATTGCGGCGTTGGCTTCGTCCTGGTGGTGGCCGCGGCCGAGGCTGAGGCCGTACTCGCCACCCTGCGTGCCGAGGGCGAGACGGGCTGGATCATCGGCGAGATTCAGCCGCGTCCTCATGCCGACGCGCATCACGTGAGCTACACGGCCTGAAGTGCCTGCGCGCGTTTCGACTTACTGAAACGCGACTTCGTCGAAGCTGCGCAGCTTGCGGCTGTGCAGCCGCCCCATGGTCTGCTGACGCAGCCGCGCGATGGCGCGCAGACCGATGCGCAGATGCTGTTCGACTTGCTGGCGATAGAACTGGTCGGCCATACCGGGCAGCTTGAGCTCGCCATGCAGCGGCTTGTCGCTCACACACAGCAAGGTGCCGTAGGGCACGCGGAAGCGAAAACCGTTGGCGGCTACCGTGGCGCTTTCCATGTCGAGCGCGATGGCGCGGCTCTGGCTGAAGCGCCGGTCCGGCCCGGGGTAGGGCAGCAGTTCCCAGTTGCGGTTGTCGGTGCTGGCCACCGTCCCGGTGCGCAGCACGCGCTTGAGTTCGTAGCCGTGCAACTGGGTGATGTCGGCCACGGCGCCTTCGAGCGCCTGCTGCACCTCGGCCAGCGGCGGAATGGGCACCCACAGCGGCAGTTCCTCGTCGAGCACGTGGTCTTCGCGCACATAGCCATGCGCCAGCACATAGTCGCCCAGCCGCTGCGAGTTACGCAGCCCGGCGCAGTGGCCGAGCATGATCCAGGCGTGCGGCCGCAGCACGGCGATGTGGTCGGTGATGTTCTTCGCATTGGCCGGGCCGACGCCGATATTGACCAGGGTGATGCCGCCGTGACCCGGCATGATGAGGTGATACGCCGGCATCTGCGGCAGTCGGGTGGAGGCATGTCCCTCGGTTCGCGCCGCGCCCTGGGCGGTGGCCCGGTGGGTGATGACGTTGCCCGGTTCGACGAAGGCGGTGTAGGGCGCATCGTCGTCGGCCGCAGACGCGGCGGGCTGGTTCATCAGGGCATGGGCCATGCGAACGAACTCATCGACGTAGAACTGATAGTTGGTGAACAGCACGAAATTCTGGAAGTGCTCGGGTGCCGTGCCGGTGTAATGCTGCAGGCGGTGCAGCGAGTAGTCGATGCGCGGCGCGGTGAACAGGGCCAGCGGCATGGGCTGGTCGTTTGGCGTGTCGTGGGTGCCGTTGGCAATACCGTCGTCCATCGCGGCCAGATCGGGCAGATCGAAAATATCGCGCAGTTGCTGGCGCTGCCCGACGCTGAGATGGCCTTCGACGTGCGCCTGACCGGCGAAGCTGAAATGCAGCGGAACCGGCTGTTCTCCCACCCCGATTTCCAGCGCAACGCCGTGGTTGGCGAGCAGCAACTGGAACTGGGCGAACAGATAGTCGGCAAACAGATCAGGCCGGGTGAGGGTGGTTTCGTAAACGCCGGGAGCGGCGACAAAACCGTAGGCCAGGCGCGAGTCGGGGTGCGCGACGCTGTCGATGCGCACCCGCACCACCGGATAGCAGGCCCGCACGCGGCCGGGCGGCAGGCTTCCCGCGATGAACTCGGCCAGTTTGTCGCGCAGATGGGTGATGGCGGCGGTGTAGAGAGCCTGCACCTGATCGAGCGCGGCTTGCGCGTCGGTGAAGATGGCGCTGGCGGTCGGGGCGGGGCAATGCAGGGCGTGAGGGCGGTGCGACATGTTGCGGGATGATGGTGAGAAGTGACAGAACGATGGCCGCTATTGTCCACCCGGAGTTTTTCACATCACTTCACGGCACGCGGCGGGGAATGCAATATGCTTGCTCGGTTGTCCCTATCTTCCCTGTTTCGGTTTTATTTCCATGCGCATTCTGAGCTGGTTTTTGCGGTTGGTGGTCTTCCTGCTTCTGTTCGGACTGGCGCTGAACAATCTGGAGACCGTCACCCTGCACCTGCTGTTCGGCACCGAGTGGCGCACGCCCATGATCGTGCTGCTGCTCGTGGTGTTCGCGCTGGGCGCGGTGCTGGGCGCGCTGGCGCTGTTGCCTTCGTGGATGCGGCACCGCAAGCAGGGCCGGGTGGCGCGCGACAGCGAGCCCGCGCCCAAGCCCAAGCCGTCTGCTGCTGC
>DZDA01000004.1:5619-34626 GCA_022730375.1 Thiomonas intermedia | reverse complement strand
GCCGGGTGGCGCGCGACAGCGAGCCCGCGCCCAAGCCCAAGCCGTCTGCTGCTGCCGCCGTCGCTCCGGCCGAATTCCCGCAGCATCCAATCGACAGGCCGATCGATGGAGTTTGATCTTTGGTGGCTGCTGATCCTGCCCCTGATGTTCGCTCTGGGGTGGCTGGCGGCGCGCGTGGATCTGCGGCAGGTGGGCAAGGAGCGCGCCCTGCGGCGTGATGCTCCGCAGGCCTACTACCGCGGTCTCAACCACTTGCTCAACGAGCAGCAGGACAAGGCCATCGACGCCTTCATCGAAGCCATGACCGCCGATCCCGATACTGTCGATCTGCACTTCGCGCTGGGCAATCTGTTTCGCCGCCGCGGCGAATATGAGCGTGCGGTGCGGGTACACCAGAACCTGCTCGCACGCGCCGACCTGCCGCGCGAAGCGCGCGAGCGTGCGCAGCTTGCTCTGGCGCAGGATTTTTTCAAGGCCGGGCTGCTCGACCGCGCCGAATCCGCCTACGAAGATCTGCGCCGCAGCGCCTATGCCTCGCAGGCGCTGACGGCGCTGCTGCAGATCAGCGAGCGCACCCAAGACTGGAACAAGGCCATTGCGCGTGCCGGCGAACTGGAGCTGCGCGCCACCGGCGCCTATCAGCGGCAGATTGCGCAGTATTGGTGCGAGCTGGCGGTGCAACATCACGCGGCGGGGAGGGCGCAGGAAGCCCAGCAGTCGCTCGACGCCGCGTTGCAGGCGGCGCCTCAGGGGGTGCGGCCGCGCTTGCTGCGCGCACAGTGGGCGCAGCAGCACGGTGAACTGGAATCGGCTTTGCACATGCTGGAATTCATCGACCTGGTGCAGCCTGACTTCATTGCGCTGGCGGCGGCGCAGATCGCGCAACTGCGTCAGCAGCTCGGGCAGGTGGCCGAAGGGCTGACGTGGCTGCGTCAGCGTTTGCAGCAGACCCCGGCCATCGACCTGCTCGACGCCGTGCTGCTGCTCGACCCCGATCCCGCCTCGCAGGCCCGGTGCGCGCAGGACTATCTGCAGTCGCACCGCAGCCTGCTGGCGCTCAAGCGCGTGCTCGAACACCCCACGCCCGGCGCCACCGTGCCCGAAGCGGCAGCCGCCATGCAGGGCGCGGTGGACAATGCCTTGCGTAGTCGCCAGCGCTACCGCTGCGCGGCCTGCGGCTTCGAGGCGCGGCAATATTTCTGGCACTGTCCAGGCTGTCAGGGGTGGGAGACTTATCCGCCCCGCCGCCTGGAAGAACTCTCCCTTCTCGGATCATGAACGCAGAACAACTCGCCCAATCCCGTGTGCTCATCGTCGGTGACGTCATGCTCGACCGTTACTGGTTCGGTTCGACCGATCGCATTTCTCCCGAGGCGCCGGTGCCCGTGGTGCGCGTGCAGCGCGACGAAGACCGCGTGGGCGGCGCGGCGAACGTGGCGCTCAACGCCGCCGTGCTGGGCGCGCAGGCCACGCTGCTGTCGGTGGTCGGCGCGGACGAGCCGGGCCGCAAGCTGGTCACGCTGCTGGTCGATACCCCCATCCGCAATGCCATGCGGCAAGACCCCACGCTCAAGACTACGGTCAAGCTGCGGGTGGTTTCCCGTCAGCAGCAACTCATCCGACTCGACTTCGAGCACAAGCCCGACCACGAAGTGCTCGCCGCGATGATGGAGCGCTACGAGCAGGAGCTGATCTTCCACGACGTGGTGCTGCTGTCCGACTATGGCAAAGGCGGCCTCGAACACCTCGACCAGATGATGAATCTGGCGCGCACCCAGGGCAAGGCCATTCTGGTCGATCCCAAGGGGCGCGATTACAGCCGCTACGCCGGCGCCACTCTGCTGACGCCCAACCGCGCCGAGCTGGCGCAAGTGGTGGGCGACTGGAATAGTGAACAAGACCTCACCGCGCGTGCGCAGGGTCTGCGCAAAAAACTCAGCCTCAAGGCGCTGTTGCTGACGCGCTCGGAAGAAGGCATGAGTCTGTATACCGAGGCAGGTGAACTGCATATTCCCACCGAGGCCAAAGAGGTGTATGACGTTTCAGGCGCGGGCGACACGGTGATTGCCACGGTGGCCGTGATGCTCGGCGCGGGCCTTTCCATGGAAGACGCGGTGCGCACGGCCAACCGGGCGGCGGGCATTGTGGTCGGCAAGTTGGGTACCGCCAGCGTGACGCCGAAGGAACTTTGGGGAACGACATGAGAGTCATCGTCACCGGTGCGGCCGGTTTCATCGGCAGCAATCTCGTCAAAGGGCTCAACGCCCGCGGCATTACCGAAGTGATCGCGGTGGATAACCTTACCCGCGGCGACAAGTTTCACAATCTGGTGGACCTGCAGATCTGCGACTACATCGACAAGACCGTGTTCTTCGAGCAGTTCGCCAGCGGGCACTATGGCAAGGTCGAGGCCGTGTTTCACCAGGGCGCCTGTTCCGACACCATGGAACACGATGGCCGTTACATGCTCGACAACAACTACCGCAACAGCCGCATGCTGCTCGACGCCGGTCAGAAGCAGGGCGTGCGCCTGCTCTATGCGTCCAGCGCCGCCACCTACGGCGCCAGCAGCGTGTTTCGTGAGTCGCCCGAGTTCGAGCGCCCGCTCAACGTCTATGGCTACTCCAAGATGTTGTTCGATCAGGTGGTGCGGCGCGTGCTGCCGCATGCCACAACGCAGATCGCGGGCTTTCGCTATTTCAACGTGTACGGCCCGCGCGAACAGCACAAGGGACGCATGGCGTCGGTGGCGTTTCATCACTTCAACCAATACCGCGAACACGGCCAGGTCAAGCTGTTTGGCGAATATCAGGGCTACGGCCCCGGTTTGCAGGAACGCGATTTCGTCTGGATCGACGATGTGGTGGCCGTCAATCTCTGGTTCTTCGATCACCCGGGCAAGAGCGGCATTTTCAACCTGGGTTCAGGTCGTGCGCAGCCGTTCAACGATGTGGCGCAAACCGTGGTCAACACCCTGCGGCAGGAGGCAGGGCAACCGGCCTTGAGTCTGGCGGAATTGGTGGATTGTGGCGAGATTGCCTACATTCCCTTTCCCGATGCGCTGGTCGGCAAATACCAATGCCACACCCAGGCCGATCTCAGTCATCTACGCGCGGCGGGCTGCAGCCACCACTTCGCTTCGGTGGAAGAAGGCACCGCGCAATACATGCGCGCGCTGCTTGCCACGGCCTGATCAGCGCGCCGACGCTTGCTTTGCGGCGTCGCGCAGCATCACCAACAACAGCCCCATGCCCGCGAGCATCACCACCGCTGTGATGACCAGCGCCCCGCGGTAGCTCCCCGTTTGCGCAGCAATCGAGCCGGCCATTGCCGGGGCGACAATTTGCGCCACGCCGTAGCTCAAAGTCAGCCGGGCCATGGCCTTGGCGGGGTTGTCGGGAAAGCTGCGGCCGATCAGCGTCAGGGTGAGGCTGACGATGCCCACGAACGTGCCGCCGTACAGCACGGCGCTGAGCAGGTTCAGCGGCAGATTGAGCGTCATCGCGGGCAGAACGATGGAGACGGTCTGCAGCCCGAACGCCAGCAGCAACGCATGGATGTCACCCATGCTGCGCGCCAGGCGATCCCACACAAAGCTCGACGGCGCCGCGGCAAGCCCCACGATCACCCAGACCCAGCCGCCCTTGTCCGCCAGCGCCGGCAGCTTGTCGAGAATGGCGACGATGAAGGTTGCGCTGATCACATAGCCGAAACCGGCGCAGAAATAGACGGCGATGAACAAAGCCATCCAGCGGCGCGGGGGCGGAACGACAGCCGTTTTTGCGCCAGCGCCCCCCAAGGGCCCGGGCGCCGCGGGCGAGGGCAGCCATAGCCAGGCGGGTACGAAAAACACCAGACCGAGCAAGCCCAGCCCCACCCACTGCTGCGCCCAGCCGAGCCGATCCATCATGGCGCCAACGGCCAGACCCGAAACTACGACGCCCAGCCCCAGCCCGGTGAAATGCAGACCCAGCTCGGGCCGGTGACCGTGGCGGATCAGCCAGTTCAGCGCCAGGCCCGAGGCCAACAGCAGCCCCGCCGTACTCGACAGCCCGGAGAGAAAGCGCAGCACGGCCCAGACGGCGGTGTTGTCGGTGAAGCCCAGTGCGGCGGTTGTCACCACGGCCAGCACCAGCCCGATGCGATACATCACGAATTTCTGCCGCAAATTGCCCACCGCCGCTGCAACGAGCGCGCCGGTGATGTAGCCGGCGTAATTGAAGGTCGCCAGCCAGCCCGCAGCCAGGTTGGTGAGGTCGGCCTCGCGGTGCATCACCGGCAGCATGGGGGTGTAGGCAAAGCGCGCGAGCCCCACCGTGAGGATGAGGGCGCAGATGCCTGCAAACAGCACACGCAGGCGTTGGCTGTTGCTGGCGGTCGGGAGGGGAGATTGGAGAGTTGGCATGAAGGGGCGGAGAGCTCGTGGCGCTCGTGAGAGAGATGCTATCCCCAGCCCCCTGCAAGCGGCTTACATCAGCACATGTTCGCCGGCATTGTTCTGGCCGAGGATGATGTAGTTGACCTTGCGGATGTCGGCGAGCTGCGTGCCCCCGGCGTAGGAAATGGAGCTTTGCAGGTCTTCTTCCATTTCGCGCAGGGTGTCAGCCAGATGGCCTCTGAGCGGCTCCAGAATGCGTTTGCCCTCGACGTTGCGGTACGCGCCCTTGTTGTATTCGGAGGCGCTGCCGTAATACTCCTTGAACAACTGGCCGTCGACTTCCACCGTCTGTCCGGGCGACTCTTCATGGCCTGCCAGCATGGAGCCGATCATCACCATGCTGGCGCCGAAGCGCACGCTCTTGGCGATGTCGCCATGTTCGCGGATGCCCCCGTCGGCGATGATGGGTTTGGTCGCCACCCGAGCGCACCACTTCAGCGCCGAGAGCTGCCAGCCGCCGGTGCCGAAGCCGGTCTTCATGCGAGTGATGCACACCTTGCCCGGGCCGATGCCCACCTTGGTCGCATCGGCGCCCCAGGCTTCGAGATCGATCACCGCCTCGGGGGTGCCGATATTTCCGGCGATGACGAAGGCTTGCGGCAGCTTGTGTTTGATGTGCGAGATCATGCGCTGCACGCTGTCGGCATGACCGTGGGCGATGTCGATGGTGATGTAGTCGGCGCCCGTGCCCTCGGCGGCGAGTTGGTCGATGAGCGCCTTGTCGTCTTCCTTGACGCCCAGCGAGATCGAGATGAACAAATCGGCATCGCGCATCTGGCGGGCGAAGGCCGCGACGTCCACATCGAAGCGGTGCATCACATAAAAGTAGCTATTGGCCGCCAGCCAGCGACAGACGTTGGCATCGACCACGGTCTTCATATTGGCCGGCGCCACCGGCACGCGAAAGCGCCGCCCGCCAAACTCGGTCGACGGGTCGCACTGGCTGCGGCTCTCCACCCGGCACTTGCGCGGCAACAGCAGAATGTTGTCGTAGTCGAAGATGTCCATCACAGTCTCCAGAAGGGGTGCACTTTTGCTGCGCCCACAAAAAACCGAGCGGCAAGAAATTTGCGGCCCGGTGGCTCATTCTAGACCGATGCACATCGCTTCGGCACCCTAGAATTCCGCAATGTCTGCCCTCATCCAACAACTCAATCCCGAGCAGCACGCCGCTGTCACCCTGCCTGCTGAAAATGCCCTGATCCTCGCTGGAGCCGGGAGCGGAAAAACGCGGGTGCTCACCACGCGCATCGCCTGGCTGATTTCCACCGGGCAAGTCACGCCCGCTGGCATTCTGGCCGTGACCTTCACCAACAAGGCGGCGAAGGAAATGATGGCGCGGTTGTCGGCGCAACTGCCCATTCCAGTGCGGGGCATGTGGATCGGCACTTTTCACGGTCTGTGCAACCGCTTTCTGCGGGCGCACTGGCGCGAGGCCGGGTTGCCGCAGACTTTTCAGATTCTCGACATCCAGGATCAGCTCGCCAGCATCAAACGCTTGCTGAAAGCGCTGAATGTGGACGATGAACGCCACCCGCCCAAGCAGGTGCAATGGTTCATCAACGGCGCCAAAGATCAGGGTCTGCGCCCGGGCGATGTGGAGGCGCGCGATCAACAAAGCCGACAACTGGCCGAGATCTATCTGGCCTACGAGGCCCAGTGCACGCG
Organism: Thiomonas intermedia; assembly: GCA_022730375.1. Lineage (GTDB taxonomy): Bacteria > Pseudomonadota > Gammaproteobacteria > Burkholderiales > Burkholderiaceae_C > Thiomonas > Thiomonas intermedia_C. Next base: position 28,520 of record DZDA01000004.1, on the reverse strand, counting down.
CGACGGCGTGGCCGATTTTGCCGAGCTGCTGCTGCGTTCCTACGAGATTCTGCGCGACAACGCCGCCATCCGTTCGCATTACCGCCAGCGCTTCCGGCACATCCTGGTGGACGAGTTTCAGGACACCAACCGCCTGCAATACCAGTGGCTCAAACTGCTCGCCGGACCGGAGGACGCGCAGGGCGCTTGCGTGTTTGCCGTGGGCGACGACGATCAGAGCATCTATGCCTTTCGCGGGGCGCATGCCGGCAATATGGACGACTACCAGCGCGAGTTTCGCGTGCGCCACCTCATCAAGCTGGAGCGCAATTACCGCTCGCACGGCCACATTCTCGACAGCGCCAACACCCTGATCGCCAACAACGCGCGCCGCCTGGGCAAAAACCTGCGCACCGAGGCCGGTGCGGGCGAGCCGGTGCGCGTGTTCGAGGCGCCGAGCGACTATGCCGAAGCCCAGTGGCTGATCGAAGAAATCCGGCAATTACTGCGCGAGGGGCTCGTGCATAGCGAGATTGCCGTGCTGTATCGCGCCAACGCGCTGTCGCGGGTCATCGAAGGGGCGCTGTTCAATGCTGGCCTGCCTTACCGGGTGTATGGCGGTCTGCGGTTTTTCGAACGAGCGGAGGTCAAGCATGCGCTGGCCTACCTGCGCCTGCTCGACAACCCGCAGGACGACACCGCCTTCCTGCGCGTGGTCAACTTCCCGGCGCGCGGCATTGGGGCGCGCACTCTGGAACAGTTGCAAGACGCCGCCCGTCTGCGCGCCACGCCTTTGAGCGAAGCCGTGGACGCCCTCGGGGGACGTGGTGCGGCCAGCCTGCAGGCCTTTCTCGATCTGGTAGCGCAGATGCGCTTTCAGACCGCCGCGATGAGTCTGCCCGATCTGGTCCGCCATGTGCTCGAAGCCAGTGGCCTCAACGCCCACTACCGCGAGGAACGCGAGGGCCAGGAGCGGCTGGAAAACCTGGAGGAACTGGTCAACGCCGCCGCCGCGTTCGTCACCCAGGAAGGCTTTGGCCTGCAAGCGACGGCTCAGCAGCGTCAAGCGCTTGGAGCCGCGCCCGACAGCTTCGCCGCCACTGACGGCATCGATCCCGCCACCGGCGAAACCCTCTCGCCGCTGACCGCCTTTCTCACCCACGCCGCGCTCGAAGCCGGCGACAACCAGGCGCAGAACGGACAAGACGCCATTCAGATGATGACCGTCCACGCGGCCAAGGGACTGGAGTTCGACGCCGTGTTCATCACCGGGCTGGAGGAGGGTCTGTTCCCGCACGAAAACGCGCTGAGCGAAACCGATGGCGTGGAGGAAGAGCGTCGGCTGATGTATGTGGCCATCACCCGCGCGCGCAAGCGCCTCTACCTCAGCCTGGCCCAGACCCGCATGCTCCACGGCCAGACGCGCTACAACCTGCGCAGCCGGTTCTTTGACGAACTTCCGGCCGAATCGCTCAAGTGGCTCAGCGCCAAACAGCCAGGGTTCGGCGGCGGTTTCGGCGCCGATCAGCACAGCACCTGGAGTTACACCCCTAAAGTGTCGGTGCCGTCGTTCACGCCCGCGACATCCAACGCCGGATCTCCCTCAAACCCCGGGCTTTCCCCGGCAGGCGCGAAGGGAGCGAGTCAGCCCGGAGCACGCCCGCATGGCCTGCGCATCGGGCAGGCCGTGTTTCACAACAAATTCGGAGAGGGCGTAGTGCTCAGCCTGGAAGGCAACGGCGAAGACGCCCGCGCCCAGGTCAAGTTCAACCGGCATGGCACCAAGTGGCTCGCGCTGAACATCGCCAAACTCACGCCGGTGAATTAGGGGTGGTCTGCACAACTGCGCGCTTGAGGTGGCTGAGCAGGCTACCGCCGCCGCCTCATGCGATGTTTTCGACTGCAAAGCACTGAAATGCCTCATTTGGGGGCCAAGAAATACAAAAAGGCCTCACAGCGAAAGCTGTGAGGCCTTGATTTTCCTCTGTGTTCTGTGGCTCCTCGACCTGGGCTCGAACCAGGGACCTACGGATTAACAGTCCGGCGCTCTACCGACTGAGCTATCGAGGAACAGCAAAGCGTGAAACTATACCGTGCGATCAATCTGACGTCAATAGATTTCGCAGTGATACGCGAAGACGCTCAGTCGAACACCGGCGTTTCCACCCCGAGAACCTTGTGCAGTTTCGGGCTGGTCGTGGTGTATTGCAGGTGGATTTTTTTCTCCGGGAAGATGAAGTGCGCGGCACCGAATGCGGCGAGGGCGGCTTCGTGGAAGCCGGAGAGGATGAGTTTCTTTTTGCCCGGATAGGTGTTGATATCCCCCACCGCAAAAATGCCGGGGATGCTGGTCTGGAATTTTTCGGTGTCGACGATGAGTTGCTTGCGTTCGATTTCCAGCCCCCATTCCGCGATCGGGCCCAGTTTGGGGGACAGGCCGAAGAAGACCAGCAACAGATCGAGCGGCAGGCGGCGGGTGATGCCGTCGTTGCCTGTGACCTTGATCATGTGCAGCTGGCCCTCGGCATTTTCTTCGTAGCCGCTGACCTGGCCGACGAGGAATTGCATTTCGTGCTGTTCGCAAAGGGCGTGCATCTGCGCGACGGATGCCGGGGCGGCGCGGAAGCCGTCGCGGCGATGAATGAGAGTGACGCTTTCCGGCTTGTTCTCGCTGGACTGAACGAAGTGCAGCGCCCAGTCGAGTGCCGAGTCGCCACCGCCCACGATGACCAGGTTTTTGTTGGCGAACTGCGCCGGGTTGCGAACCCGGTAGAACAACTGGCTGCCTTCGAATTTCTCCAGTCCGTCCACCTTGAGGGTGCGGGGCTGGAAAGAGCCCACCCCGGCAGCGATGAACACGGTCTTGGTGAGCAGCCGGGTGGATTTGGTGGTTTCCACGAGGAAGCGGCCATCGGCCTGGCGTTCCAGCACGGCGACTTCCTGCCCGAGGTGGAGGGTGGCGCCGAAGGGCTCGATCTGCTTGAGCAGATTGTCGGTCAGCTCTTGCCCGGTGCACACCGGCACGGCGGGAATGTCGTAAATCGGCTTGTCGGGATAGAGCTCGACACATTGCCCGCCCGGATGAGCCAGGGTGTCGATGACATGGGCCTTGATCTCCAGCAGGCCGAGCTCGAACACCTGGAACAGCCCGACCGGGCCCGCGCCAATGATGACGGCGTCCGTTTCAATGATGTCGGCCGCGACTGAAACGGGAGAGGCGTTGGATGGGTCCATGCGAGAGAGTCTTGAGGAAAAGATCGGGGGCGGCAACACTGCCGCCGATGGAGATGTGACGTGCGTTGTGAGCAGATCAGCGCTGCAGGTATTGCAGCTTGTCGGGCTTGTCTTTCCACTCGTCCGCGTCATCGGGCGCGGCTTTACGCTTGGTGATGCTGGGCCACTGGCGAGACAACTCGGCGTTGAGCTTGATGAAAGCCTGCTGGTCGCCCGGTACATCTTCTTCAGCGTAGATGGCGTTGGCCGGACACTCGGGCACGCACACGGCGCAGTCAATGCATTCGTCGGGGTCGATGGTGAGGAAGTTGGGGCCTTCACGGAAGCAGTCCACCGGGCAGACGTCAACGCAGTCGGTGTATTTGCAGCGGATGCAGTTTTCAGTAACGACGAAAGTCATGTGCGGAACCGGATGTATCAAAGGTTCAAAATTTTAACTGGCGCGGCCAGGACGGCTCTGCATCAGATCAAAACCCGGCTACCGCAGGGGTGAGCCCATGAAAAAACCACCGCGCCCGGCTGGCGGACGACGGTGGTTGGGTGGCGGCAACGCGCTCAGGTTTTGCGCGAAGTCGCTGCGGCCAGCGGCACGGCGGGCGCACTGCGCGTGCGTTGGCCCATGCGCTGCCACAACTCGAAGCCGATCATGCCCGCGACCATGCTGCTGAAGAACAGCCACTCCTGCCAGGTCGAGGCGGCCAAAGATGCGAGCGAGGGCCCCGGGCACAGGCCGGTCATGCCCCAGCCAATGCCGAAAATGGCACTGCCCAGAATGAGCTTTCCGGTGATGCCCTTGGTCGATGGAAAGGCGATTTTTTCGCCGATGAGCGATCGGTCGAGCCGTTGCGCCAGTTGCATGGGCACGAGTGCGACGACCACGGCGGTGATCATTACGAGAATCAGACTCGGGTCCCAGGGGCCGGCGATGTCGAGAAAGGCAATGACCTTGGCTGGATCGGTCATGCCTGACACGAGCAGACCGATACCGAACACGATGCCGCTGAGAAAGGCGAGGGTTTTCATGGCTCAGGCCCCTCCGAGGATGTGGCGCATGACGAACGTGGTCGCCATGCCCATGCCGATGAAGGTGCCCACTGCCGCCATCGAGCGCGGCGAAAGCCGGGATAGCCCGCAGACGCCATGGCCGCTGGCGCAGCCCGAGCCCAGCCGGGTGCCGAAGCCCACAATCAATCCGCCGATCGCAATCACCGGCCACGACTCGCCGTAATGTGCGCCGGGCACCGGGCGGAACATCACCCAGATGAACGACGCAGCGATCAGTCCGCCGAGAAACCACAGCCGCCACGGCGCGGCGCGTTTGGCCTGCAGGGCTTCATTGATGGCGCCGCCGAAAATGCCGCTGATCCCGGCGATCTTGCCGCCGCCCAGCGCCATGGCGCCCGCTGCCGCGCCAATCAGCGCCCCGCCGAGAATGGCCGTGCCGGGCGTGAAATGCGCCCAATCGATGTTGAACATTTGTCTCTCCTTCGTGACATGGGCATGTTTGTCTCTGGTTTTATTGACGCCAGCCAGTATTCTGGTCAGGCCGTTTGTCGTGCCGCGCCGACATGCAAGCGTCGCGGCGCCAACTCATTTGCCAGGCGGATCGTTGCCGCCGTGGCAGTAAATCTGATACAGGGTCATCAGCACCGCGCTGGCTGCCGGGCTGGCCAGGCTGTAATACACACGCTTGCCCTCGCGCCGGGTTTTCACCAAGCCTTGCGCACGCAGCACGGTGAGCTGCTGCGAGAGCGTGGGCTGGCTGACGTCGCAGGCCACCTCCAGGTCGCTGACGCAAATCTCCCCGCGGTTGATCTGGCACAAAATGAGCAAACGGTCAGGATTGCCCAGGGTTTTCAACAAGGCGCCCGCCAGCTCCGAGTTGCGCCGCATGAGCTCGACGCTGGGAATTTCAAAATCTTGCGCGCTTGACATTGACATGGCTCAATCAGGTAACTCCTAATGGAAAAACAATATATGCTTTTCTATAGTGTTCCTGCAACGCATTCCGCCTAGGAGATACCCGTATGAGTACGCAGACCCCCACCGTTCAGAGCTGGTTTCACGCGCCCACCTTTACGGCGACCCATTGCATCATCGACCCCGAAACTCGCCACTGCGCGATTCTCGACAGCGTGCTCGACTTCGATTACGCCTCGGGTCGCACCAAAACCGACTTTGCCGACCAGATCGCCGCCTACGTACGCGAGCAGGGGCTTACTGTGGACTGGCTGCTGGAAAGCCACGCCCATGCTGACCATCTCTCAGCCGCGCCCTATCTCAAAAAGCTGTTCGGCGGCCAGATCGCGATTGGCGAACACATTCAGGACGTGCAGAAAGTGTTCAGCCAGGTGTTCAACGACAGCACCATGCCCACCGACGGTTCGCCCTTCGATCACCTGTTCAAGGACGGTGAGACCTTTGCCATTGGCAAGCTGCAAGCCCGCGTGATGCACACCCCCGGCCACACGCCCGCCTGCGTGACCTATCTGGTGGGCGACAGCGCCTTTGTCGGCGACACTTTGTTCATGCCCGACTACGGCACGGCGCGCTGCGACTTCCCGGGCGGAGACGCGCATGTGCTGTACCAATCGGTGCATAAGCTCTACAGCCTGCCGCCGCAGACCAAGCTCTACCTTTGCCACGACTACATGCCCGGCGGACGCGATCCCATCTGGCAGACCACGGTGCAGGCCGAGCGTGAGGGCAATGTGCAGCTCAATGCGCAGACTTCCGAGGACGATTTTGTCGCCTTCCGCAAAAAGCGCGACGCCACGCTGAACATGCCCGCGCTCATCCTGCCCTCGGTGCAGATCAATGTGCGCGCCGGCGAAATGCCCCAAGCCGAGGCCAACGGGGTCAGCTATCTCAAGCTGCCGGTGAACGCGCTGTAGGCCATGCCGGAGCTGATCCGGGCTGGTTAGACTGCTGGGCTTTTGCCTGTCTTCTGAGAGGGTGTGAACAAATCCGCCATGCCCGCTCATCGCACCCAAATCGTCCCACTCGGCGTTGCAAATGCGCGCCGTGCCGACGGGCACGGCTGTGCTTTGCGCCTTGATTGGAACCCTTTGGGCGCGCTGCTCGGCCACGCCGGATTCATTCACACCCTCTGATCTGCCATGACCGCTGCCGATACCGCTCAGAACAATCCTTTCGCCCAACCGCAGGCCGCCGCTCGGCGGGTGCTGCAGGCGCTCAGCGCCGAACTGCAGCTCCCGGCGCAGCAGATTCAGTCGGCCATCGAGCTGATGGATAGCGGGGCTACTGTGCCCTTTATTGCCCGCTACCGCAAAGAAGTGACGGGCGGCATGAGCGACGACCATCTGCGCACGCTGGAAGAGCGCCTGCTGTATCTGCGCGAACTCGAAGATCGCCGCGCCGTGGTGCTGCAGTCCATCGCCGAGCAGGGCAAGCTCACGCCCGAACTGCAGGCCGCCATCAGCGCGACTGGGCAAAAGCAGGAACTCGAAGACCTTTACCTGCCCTACAAGCCGCGCCGCGTCACTCGGGCGCAAAAGGCCCGCGAGGCCGGGCTGGAGCCGCTGGCCGACCTGCTGTGGCTCCAGCCGCAGACCGATCCGATGCAGGCGGCGGCTGGGTTCGTCCGCCCGCAGGACAGCACCGAGGCGGCAGATACGTCCACCCCGCAGTCTTGCCTCGACGGTGCCCGCGACATTCTGAGTGAACGGTGGGCCGAAGCCCCTGCGGTGGTCGCCCCGATGCGTGAATGGCTGTGGCAGACCGGCCACCTGATCAGCCAGTTGCGCGCCGGAAAAGAGCAAGAAGGCGCCAAGTTCCGCGATTATTTCGACTACGCCGAGCCGCTGGACAAAGTGCCTTCGCACCGCGCCCTGGCCGTGTTGCGCGGGCGCGCCCAAGAGGTGCTTGATGCCCGCATCGACCTGCCACCGGCGCCCGAAGGCACGGCCGCACCGACGCTGGCCGCCATGGCCGAGGGGCGTCTGGCCGTGCTGCTGGGCTGGAGCCATCAGGGCCGCGCAGCAGACGACTGGTTGCGCCGTGCGATGCAGTGGACCTGGAAGGTCAAGCTCTCGCTGACGCTGGAGCGCGAGTTGCTGTCGCGCCTGCGCGAGCAATCTGAGACTGTTGCCATCGACGTGTTCGGCGCCAATTTGCGCGACCTGCTGCTGGCAGCGCCTGCCGGGCCGAAGGTGGTCATGGGGCTGGACCCCGGCATTCGTACCGGGGTGAAAGTCGCCGTGGTCGACGCTACCGGCAAACTGCTCGATACCGCCACGGTTTATCCCTTCGAGCCGCGGCGCGACGTGCAAGGCGCGCTCGCCACGCTGGCGGCGCTGGTGCAGCGCCACAGCGTGCAGCTCATCTCCATTGGCAACGGCACCGCCAGCCGCGAAACCGATCTGCTCGCCGCCGAACTGCTGCGCAACGCCAACCAGCCCGGCTTGACCAAGCTCACGGTGAGCGAGGCCGGCGCCTCGGTGTATTCGGCCAGCAGTCTGGCCAGCCGCGAGTTTCCCGATCTGGACGTGAGTCTGCGTGGCGCGGTGTCCATCGCCCGCCGGGTGCAAGACCCGCTGGCCGAACTGGTGAAGATCGACCCCAAGAGCATCGGCGTCGGCCAGTACCAACATGACGTGAACCAGACCGCGCTGTCGCGCAAGCTCGACGCCATCGTCGAAGACTGCGTGAACGCCGTCGGCGTCGACCTGAACACCGCCTCGGCCCCACTGCTGGCCCGCGTGGCCGGGCTGAGCGGGCGCATCGCCGAGCAGATCGTGCTGCACCGCGACCAGACCGGCGCTTTCGCCAACCGCGAGGCGCTCAAGGCGGTGCGCGGCCTGGGCGACAAAACCTTCGAGCAGGCCGCGGGTTTTCTGCGCATCAACGGCGGCGACAACCCGCTGGACCGCACCGGCGTGCACCCCGAAAGTTATCCACTGGTAGAAAAGGTGCTGGCTGCGGCAGGTCAGCCGATCAGCCTGTTGATGGGCAATCGCGACACGCTGCAGCGCCTGCGCCCCGAGCAGTTCGTGGACGACCGCTTTGGCGCGTTCACCGTGCGCGATGTGTTGGCCGAGTTGGAGAAGCCTGGCCGCGATCCGCGCCCTGAATTCCGCACGGCCAAGCTGCGCGACGGCGTGCACGATATCAAGCAGCTCGAAGAGGGCATGCAGCTCGAAGGCACCGTGACCAATGTCACAGCCTTTGGCGCTTTCGTCGATCTGGGCGTGCACCAGGACGGGCTGGTGCACGTCTCGCAAATGGCGCAGCGCTTCGTGAACGATGCCCGCGAGGTGGTCAAGACGGGCGACATCGTCAAGGTGCGCGTGGTTGAGGTGGATGTGGCGCGCAAGCGCATCGCGCTGTCGATGCGGCCGGCCGACCCGGCGCGCGATGCTGCGCGTCCGCAGGGCGGGCAGGGCCAGTCCGCGCGTCCCCGTGAACGCCAGGAGGGCGGCCGCACGGGCAGCCATCGCGCTGGCGCCGCACCGTCCCCGCAGAACACCGCTATGGCGGCCGCCTTCGCCAAGCTCAAGCGTTGAGATTGAACAACCTTGAACACAGCGCAACAGAACCGACACGACCGCGCTTGAAAATCCCTTCCTGACGCCGTATCTATATGGCAGTTCAGGACGGAGGATTCCATGCGGATCGAAAAACTCACCACCCAGTTTCAGGAGGCATTGGCCGAGGCTCAATCGCTTGCGGTCAATCACGGCAACGCCTATATCGAGCCGGTGCATCTGCTGCACGCCTTGCTCGGCCAAGACGGCCCCAAGGCGCTGCTCGCGCGTTCGGGGACGAATGTGCCAGGGCTGACGGCAGCTGCGGCGCAGGCCATCGACCGTCTGCCGGAAGTCGAAGGCACAGACGGCAATGTGCAGGTGAGCCGAGAGCTCAACGGCCTGCTCAACGTCACGGAAAAAGAGGCGACCAAGCGCAACGATCAGTTCATCGCCAGCGAGTTGTTTTTGCTCGCCGTGGCCGACGATAAGGGCGAGGCCGGGCGCATGGCGCGCGAAAACGGGCTGACCCGAAAATCGCTGGAAAGCGCTATCGAGGCGGTGCGTGGCGGCCAGGCCGTGAACAGCGCCGAGGCCGAAGGCGCGCGCGAGTCGCTGAAAAAATACACCCTCGACCTCACTGAGCGCGCGCGTCAGGGCAAGCTCGACCCGGTGATTGGCCGCGACGACGAAATCCGCCGCGCCATCCAGGTGCTGCAGCGTCGCACCAAGAACAACCCGGTGCTGATCGGCGAGCCGGGCGTGGGCAAGACGGCCATCGTCGAAGGGCTGGCGCAGCGCATCGTGAATGACGAGGTGCCCGACAGCCTGCGCGGCAAACGCCTGTTGGTGCTCGATATTGCCTTGCTGCTGGCTGGGGCCAAGTTCCGCGGCGAGTTCGAGGAGCGGCTGAAAAACGTACTCAAGGAGTTGTCGCAAGATGCCGGGCAGACGCTGGTGTTCATCGACGAAATCCACACCATGGTCGGCGCGGGCAAGGGCGAGGGTGCGATGGACGCGGGCAATATGCTCAAACCGGCGCTGGCGCGCGGCGAGCTGCACTGCATCGGCGCCACCACGCTCGACGAATACCGCAAGTACATCGAGAAAGACGCCGCGCTGGAGCGCCGCTTCCAGAAGGTGATGGTCGATGAGCCCAGCGTGGAGGACACCATCGCCATCCTGCGCGGCCTGCAGGAGAAGTATGAAGTGCACCACGGGGTGGAGATCACCGACCCGGCCATCGTGGCTGCGGCGGAGCTGAGCCACCGCTACATCACCGACCGCTTCCTGCCCGACAAGGCCATCGACCTGATCGACGAGGCCGCGGCCAAGATCAAGATCGAAATCGACTCCAAGCCGGAGGCGATGGACAAGCTCGACCGCCGGCGCATCCAGCTCAAGATCGAGCGCGAAGCGGTAAAACGCGAGAAGGACGAAGCTTCGCAGAAACGCCTAGCGTTGATCGAGGAGGAACTCGCCAAGCTCGACCGCGAGTACGCCGATCTGGAAGAAATCTGGAAGGCCGAAAAGGCCGCGGTGCAGGGTTCCGCCGCGATCAAGGAAGAGATCGACAAGATCCGTTTCGAGATCGAGGAACTCAAACGCAAGGGCGACTTCAACAAAGTGGCCGAGCTGCAGTACGGCCGTCTGCCGGAGCTGGAGCGCAAGCTGCACGAGGCGCAGGCCAAGGAAACCGCGGGCGATGACAAACCGCAGGCGCGGCGTCTGCTGCGCACCCAGGTGGGCGCGGAGGAAATCGCCGAGGTGGTGAGCCGCGCGACCGGCATTCCGGTGTCCAAGCTGGTGCAGGGCGAGCGCGACAAGCTGGTGCACATGGAAGATCGCCTGCATCGCCGCGTAGTGGGGCAGGATGAGGCGATTCGCGCCGTGTCCGACGCCATCCGCCGCTCGCGCGCCGGGCTGTCCGATCCGCGCAGGCCGTATGGTTCTTTCCTCTTCCTCGGCCCGACGGGCGTGGGCAAGACCGAACTGACCAAGGGGCTGGCCGAGTTCCTCTTCGACACCGACGAGCACATCGTGCGCCTCGACATGAGCGAGTTCATGGAGAAGCATTCGGTCGCCCGACTCATCGGCGCGCCGCCAGGCTATGTGGGCTATGACGAAGGCGGTTACCTCACCGAAGCCGTGCGCCGCAAGCCATACAGCGTGGTGCTGTTCGACGAGGTGGAGAAAGCGCATCCGGACGTGTTCAACGTGCTGCTGCAGGTGCTCGACGATGGCCGCCTGACCGACGGTCAGGGCCGCACCGTGGACTTCAAGAACACGGTGATCGTGATGACCAGCAATCTTGGCTCGCATCAGATCATGGCGATGACCGGGCAGCCGCAGCAGACCATTCGCGATGCGGTGTGGGAGGAGGTAAAGGCGCATTTCCGTCCCGAGTTCCTCAACCGCATCGACGAGGTGGTGGTGTTCCACGCTCTGGGTGAGAAAGAGATCGCGGATATCGCGCGCATCCAGTTGCGCGGTCTGGAAGGGCGGCTGGCGCAGCTCGACATGCGGCTCGATGTGAGCAGCGAGGCGCTGGCCGAGATTGCGCGGGCGGGCTTCGACCCGGTGTTCGGCGCTCGGCCGCTCAAGCGGGCGATTCAGCAGCGCATCGAAAACCCGCTGGCCAAGCTCATCCTTGAAGGCCATTTCGGCCCGAAGGATGTGATACCGGTGAAGGTGCGCGCGGGCGAGATTGTGTTTGACCGCGGTTGAAGCGCAAATGGCTCAGGGCTTCAGCCCTTCAGCCACTTCAGGAAGTCGGCGTACGGCTTGGCATCGCCGACTTCCCACCCCGGAATGTGCAGCGCGCGGTTCACCTCGCTGGCAGAACCGCCGAGCAGCGCGCTGCGCACCCCTTGCACCTGCTGGGCGGGCACGTCGGGCGCGGCCACCAGCGCCCAGAAGGGCATGGGTTGGTGCGCCAGCACGATGCCGCCCCGATCGGCCCAGGCTTTGGACACCACCGGGGTGACCACGCCGACTGCGGCGACATGCAGATCACGCATCAGGCCGATCACCGCATTCTGCGTATTCACTCGGGAAATGTGCCGAGGCGGGCCACCGTGTTCACGCCAGATTTTCTGCGCCACGAGGTCGACCAGGCTGCCCTGTTTCGGCGCCAACATCACCGCAGAAGACGATTGCCAGACCTCCGCAGGGGGCACGCAGACCTGCGCCGGAAGTGCACTCATGCCCAGAATGCTCAGGGAACTGCCACCCAGCAGCACCTTGCCCGGCTGCCCCGGACAAGACTGGGCGATGAGATCTGTGCCGAAGTGCAGGGTATTCTGGCCGACGGCCACCAGGCGCCAGCCCTTGGCGAGCAAAGCGGCGGTGAGATTGGGCGGTTTGACGAAAGCGAAACTGAAGGGCAGGGCGCCATCGCCGCCAGCCGTCTGAAGCTTGGCCAGATTGAAGCCGGTCTCCCAGATGATCTTGCGCTGCGCGGCATTGCCGATCAGCGCGGCCAGTTTCTGTGCCACCACGAACTGATCCTGCTGATTGCCGACCGCCAAACCCAGGTTCAACCCCAGCAGCGCGGGCTGTTGCGTGACGGTCGGGGCATTTTTTTCGGTAGCAGCCTGCGCGACGGCAGGCCGCAGCAAACTGGCGAGCAAGACCGCACCCAGGCAGAAAATGCACAGGCGGACAAGACCAGCGCCCTGGCGCCAGGAATTTTGTGCCCCGTTCATTGGGGCACGCGGGGTGCGCAGTGCGGACATGATCGACCTATTCTGAAGGCGCCGACGGTGCCGAGCGTGAAACGGGGCATGAAAACCGGGGCGCTGTGCGACGACTCTACATTTGATCGGCGCACCTGCCGTGCGGGTTTACCTGAGGGTTTCCCGAGGCGAAGTGAAGTGTGAAACGGTGTGAAATCCGTCACGAGCCGCAAGCGTGGCGAACCATTCAGCATCGGGTCAGTCCTCTTTAATATCAAAATATTCTCAAGGAAACGCCGGGCCGCCCCAAGTTTCCTTGATCCCCCACGGGGGGGCGGGCTGGGCGTAGCCCAGCCTAGGGGGCGCTCATTGGGAGGAATGCCGTGTTTCGTTTGTCATTTGCGGGTCTGGCATTGACGCTGGCCTTGGCGGGCTGTGCGCAGCATGAACAGCAGCAGAAATGGGCGATGGACTACATCGGTCCGAAAATCATGCTGCCGCTGCAGTTCACCGAGATTGCTTCGAGCAGCGGCAAGCTGGAGTCGTCCAAGGACTTTCTCGGCAAGGTGGTGGTGCTGTATTTCGGCTACACCCACTGCCCGGATGTGTGCCCGACCACCATGGCGCACCTCGCCCGCGCCGAGCAACTGCTGGGGCCGCAGGGCAAGGACGTGCAGGTGATCTTCGTCACGGTCGATCCAAAGCGCGATACGCCCAAAGTGCTCGACGCCTATGTGCACGCCTTCATGTCCAGCGCCATCGGTCTGAGTGGCACCGTGGCGCAGACCAAAACGCTGGCGGGTCGCTATCACGTCAGCTACACCTACGGCAAGCCCGACGCGCATGGCAACTATGTGGTCAACCACAGTGCTGCGATCTATGTGTTTGGCCCCCGCGGCAATGGCCGCTTGATCGGTACCGAACTCACGCCGCCCGAAGGCATCGCCCACGACGTGCGCCAGCTTCTTGCCGATGCGCACAAAAGCTGGTGGCAAAAGCTGGTTTGACGGCGATTAAGCGCTGCCGCCGCGTACAAAGCCCTTGACCTGCAAGGGGCGATGCGTGTCATTCACCACCATCACACCTTGCCCCGGCGGCAGGGCGGTGAGGGGCAATGCGTGATGATCGAGCGGGGCGATATGCAGCACATTGATCGCGACCAGCGGCGCTTGAGGCGCGCTGGCCGCGTGAACCGTGAGTGCCGCAGTGGCCAGGGTGGTCAGCCCACCGGCCAGCAGGGCTTTGAGAAGGGCGCGCTTGGACATGGCAGCTCCAGATGCAGTCAGAGGGCATTGGAGTGGCTGGGTGACTTTTGGTTGCGCCTCGCCCCGGTAAAGAGTTGTGACGCTCAGCCGAGCCCGGACGCGGCACAATGCGAGCCTGTTTGAAGCCGAACGTTTTTCGCCAAATTCACCATGACGTTGCCTCCCATCTTGTCTCAGTCTCGATTCCTGTCGCGCCGCCTCATTTTGCTGGGAGCGCTGGCCCTGCCGCTGGCGGGCTGCGGGCACCACAACAACCAGACCTGGCAGCTCAGCAACATCACCGGCGTGATGCCCAATCTGGAGTTCCACCTCACCAACGATCTGGGCCAAAAGGTCACGGCGGAGAACTACAAGGGCAAGATCGTTTTGCTCTACTTCGGCTACACCCACTGCCCCGACGTTTGCCCGACCACCATGCAGCTCATGTCGAATGTGGTGCAGCAACTGGGGCCCGAAGGCAAGGATGTGCGCATTCTGTTCGTCAGCGTGGACCCCAAGCGCGACTCCAACACCATTCTCAAGGCGTACACCGCAGCATTCAGCCCCAACGCCATCGGCCTGACCGGCGCCATCAAGCAGATCGATGCGCTCACCCGCCGTTACCGCGTGATCTACAGCTACGGCAAACCCGATGCGCAGGGCAATTACGTGGTTGATCACAGCGCCGGCGTGTATATCTTCGGCCGCAGTGGACGCATTCATCTGCTGGGTTCTGACACCAATCCTCCCGCCGCGTTTGTGCACGACCTCAAGCAACTGATCGCCGACGAGGGCTGACCAGCCGTGCGTTGATGCCAGGAGTCTGTCGGACTTGGGAATCGTGGGCTGCAAAATGGCGCAGCGGCACCCTGCGTCAGCGGCTTTTTGCCCCATAGTCCCCGCTATGGGGCGACAACCGCGCTATTTCGCTGCCCCACTCGCTGATGGCTCGGCTTGCAGCGAGCGCATCAGCGCGGCGGCGGGGTCTTCCTCCTCGGCGGCTGGCGCACTGCCTCCTTCGGCCGGGGCGGCTTCTGATGCACCGAAGCTCGGCGGGGCGATGGGCTCATAGCTGTTGTCATCCGACGGTCCGATGATCTGCACCTTGTCGATGTCTATTTCCTGGTGGTGATCCAACCCGCCAGTGACCAAGCCGGGGAAGGCAATGATCAGGCCGACCATGATGACCTGAATGAGCACGAAGGGCACCGCACCCCAGTAGATCTGCCCGGTGGTGACGCGGGCGATGCGCTTGCCCGTCTCCTTATCCGTGTAGTCGTCTTTGGCCGCAACGCTGCGCAGGTAAAACAGCGCGAAGCCGAAGGGCGGGTGCATGAACGAGGTCTGCATGTTCACCGCCAGCAGCACGCCGAACCAGATCAGGTCGATGCCCAGCTTCTCGGCCACTGGCGCCAGCAGCGGAATGATGATGAATGCCAGCTCGAAAAAGTCGAGGAAGAACGCCAGCACAAACACCAGGATGTTCACCACGATGAGGAAGCCCAGCACCCCGCCCGGCAGGCCGATCAGCAGATGCTCCACCCAGACGCGGCCGTCCAGCCCCTGGAACACCAGGTTGAACACGGTCGAGCCGATGAGGATGAACAGCACGAAGGTGGACAGCTTGGTCGTGGTGTTGAGCGCCTGCTTGAGCAGATCGATATTGAGCCGCTTGCGGCCAAACGCCATGATCAGCGCGCCCACGGCGCCCATCGCCCCGCCTTCCGTCGGCGTGGCCACGCCGAGAAAAATGGTGCCCAGCACCAGGAAGATCAGCGTGAGCGGCGGCACCAGGGCGAACGTCACGCGCTCTGCCATGCGGGACAGCAGATTGAGTTTGAGGGCGCGGTTGATGAGCGCCAGAGCCAGCGAAAGCAGAATGCCGAAGGTCATGGCCACGACGATGGTTTCATCCGTCGCCGCAATCACGTCGTGCCCGGCGCGCCAGCTCAGCAGGGCGCTGTAGTTGCTGGACAACACGATGCTGGAGATCAGCACCAGGCCGAACAGAATGCCCAGCGAACGCAGGCCGCTGTCACCGTTGGGCTCGCGAATGGTGCGGGCCTCGGGCGGCAGTGCCGGCGCCCACTGTGGTTTGAGCAACGACACGCCGATCACATAGGCGAGGTACAGCCCGGTGAGCACGAAGCCGGGGATGAACGCACCCTTGTACATATCGCCCACACTGCGGCCAAGCTGGTCGGCCATGACGATGAGCACCAGCGAGGGTGGGATGATCTGCGCCAGCGTGCCCGAGGCGGCGATCACCCCAGAGGCCAGACGGCGGTCATAGCCATAGCGCAGCATGATGGGCAGCGAGATCAGGCCCATCGAAATCACCGAAGCCGCCACCACGCCGGTGGTTGCCGCCAGCAGCGCGCCCACCAGAATGACCGCAATGGCCAGGCCGCCGCGGATCGGGCCGAACAACTGGCCGATGGTTTCCAGCAGGTCTTCGGCCATGCCGCTGCGTTCAAGCAGCAGGCCCATGAAGGTGAAGAAGGGAATGGCCAGCAGGGTGTCGTTCTGCATGATGCCGATGATGCGCAGCGGAATGGCTTCGAGCAGCGCTTGCGGCATCAGCCCGAGTTCCACGCCGATGAATCCGAACAGCAGGCCGCAGGCCGCCAAACTAAATGCCACCGGAAAGCCGACCAGCAAAAACAGCACCAGCGCCGCGAACATGATCGGGGCGATATTCGCAATGAGGAAGGCGGTCATTTATTGGGCCTCGTTTTTTTTCTGCGCCAACATGAATTCGGCCAATTCTTCTTCTGCTGTTTTTTCGTTTTTCTTCACCAGCGGGTCGTCGATCAGCCCGCGCAAAAAAGCCACGCGCTTGATCAACTCGGAGACGCCCTGCAGCCCCAGCAGGGAGAAGCCGATGGGCACCAGGACGTAAACCGGCCAGCGGATCAGGCCGCCGGCATTGCTCGACATCTCGCCCGAGGCCATGGCGTTGATCACCGTGGGCAGCGACAGCCGCACGGTTTCAACCACGAAGGGAAACAGAAAGAACACGATGCCGATGATGTCGATCCAGTTGCGCCCGCGCGGCGAGAGCTTGCTGGAGAGCACGTCGATGCGCACATGCTCGTTGTGCAAAAAGGTGTAGCCGGCCGCCAGTAGAAACACCGCGGCGAACAAATACCACTGAATTTCGAGAAAGGCGTTCGAGCTGTAGTCGAAGGCTTTGCGAACGACCGCATTGAGTGCGCTGATGATGGCCGAAGCAAGAATGAGCCAAAGGGCAAAGCGGCCCACGCGCTCGTTGAGCCAGTCAATCCCGCGGGACAGGGCAAGTAAGGCGTTCAAGACATCTCCCGATTGTTTTGTGAACGAGTCATTGACGGCTGTTTGTTCAGAGAAGTGTCATGGCAAGGCTTTATCGCATGACAGAGCTGAAACAGTCCGCGGCCGAAGTATAAAGATGTAACAGACGCGAACTGAAATTGCCGGGCTCGGGTTTGCCCGCAGGGGAGGGGGTGAAGCAGTCTTGCGCGCCGCGACGGTAATCGCCGCGGCGCGCAAGAAGAGGGATGCAAGAAGATGGACGCGCGATAGCGGCGCTCAGGCGCGCACGTCAATGCCCGGAGTGCCCGCTTTCAACATGCCGATGGCGGCGGCTTGCGCAAAACCATCGTCGCGGAAGATGCGCAGCACCTCGTCAACCTGCTCCGGCGCGCAGGTCACGAGCAGGCCGCCGGAGGTCTGCGGATCGGTGAGCAGCGTTTGAGCCAGCGGCGGCAGATCGGCGGCAAACGCGACTTCGCCGCCATAGCTGGCCCAGTTGCGGCGCGATGCGCCCGTGATGTGGCCGGCGTTCGCCAGTTCCACTACGCCCTCGATGAGGGGCACATCGGCGAAGCGCACTTCCGCCCGCAGGCCCGAGCCGCGGCAGACTTCCAGCAGATGGCCGAGCAGGCCGAAACCGGTGACGTCGGTGAGGGCGTGCACGCCGGGCAGCTGGGCCAGTTGCTTGCCGGGGGTGTTGAGCTGCGTGGTGTTGGCAATCATGCGCGCGTAGCCCGCGGCATCGAGCGCTTCGCTTTTGAGCGCAGCCGACTGAATGCCCACGCCCAGCGGCTTGCCCAGCACGATCACATCGCCGGGCCTAGCGCTGTCGTTGCGGCGGATGTGGCTGGGGTGCGCCAGGCCCATGACCACCAGTCCGTAAATGGCCTCGACCGAATCGATGCTGTGCCCCCCTGCAATGGGAATACCGGCCTGCGCGCAAACAGTTTCGCCGCCCCGCAAAATGTCCCCCACGGTGTCCAGCGGCACCACGCCGATGGGCATGCCCACGAGCGCCAGCGCCATAATGGGCGTGCCGCCCATGGCGTAAATGTCGGAAATGGCGTTGGTCGCGGCGATCCGTCCGAAGTCGAAGGGATCGTCCACGATGGGCATGAAGAAATCGGTCGTGGCAATCAGCGCCTGTTCGGGGTTGACCAGATACACCGCCGCATCATCCGCAGATTCGTTGCCGACCAGTAGAGCCTGCGGCCTTGGCAGCAGCGGCGCGTGCTTTTTCAGGATTTCGGACAGGACGCCCGGCGCAATCTTGCAGCCACAACCGCCGCCATGCGACAGCGAGGTGAGACGGGGTGCGGCCGGTGTGGCAGGGGTGCTGGGAGCTGAGTTCATGGGAGAGGGCTCTGTGGATCAGCCAGGGGTAGAAACAGAAGAATCGTCCTGCCAGGTCTGGCAGAACTGCAGAAAGCGTTGCAGCGGCTGGGAGAAGGTCTTTTTCTGGTGATGCACGATGTAGAGCGTGCGGTGCATGGGCGGCAGCGGGCTGCGCACGGTGACGAGGTGGCCGTGATCCAGCGCATCGCGCACCAATCTGCGGGGAATACAGGTCAGCCCCAGGCCGGCGATGGCCGCGCCGCGTATGGCCTCCGAACTACCCAGCACCATGGCCCGCTCGAAGCCGTGCAAATGTTCGAGCAGCAGGGTTTCGACGGTTTCGCGGGTGCCCGAGCCCGCCTCGCGCAGCAGCCAGCGGGCCGCGCGCAACTCGTCCAGACTGACCTCGCGGCCCGCCAGTGGACTGTCAGGAGCGCAAACCACGACCAGCGCATCGCGCAGCCACGGCTGAATGGCCAGGTCGTCGCGGTGACAGGCGCCTTCGACGAGCCCGAGATCGACCTCGAACTGCGCCACGGCCTCGGCGATGGCCTGGGTGTTGCCCACACGCAGACAGAACTGCGCGGCAGGAAACTCGCGGCAGAACTCCGCCATGATGCCCGGCAGAATGGCGTTGCCCACGGTGCTGCTCGCGCCGATGCGCAGCGCCGCTGCGCCCGCGCTGAACAGCGCTTCGATGCCGCGGGTCTGGTCGAGGATGGCCATGGCTCGGGGCAAAAGCAGGCGACCGGAGTCATTGAGCACCAGCCGTTTGCCGACCCGGTCGAAGACGCGCTCGCCGATCTGCGCTTCCAGTTCCGCCAGCGCCGCACTGACGGCGGACTGCGACATGGACAGGGTATCGCCTGCGGCGGTGGCGCTGCGGCTGTGCGCAATCTCCACCAGCACTTCCATTTGCCGCAGGGTCAGTCGCATGACTTTGATCTATTCGCTGGATTGATTTCAAGTCAAGCATAAACCAGACGGCTTGAATACCCACGCGGCCATCACAGAAAAAATTGCCTACCGCCTCGGAACTTTGGGGTGGGGGAAAAGTCTGAGATGTTGACGAAAAAGATCGGGATTTGTAGAATTCACCCACTGGTTTCGTCGGGTATTTTCCATTCCGGCACTGTGTAATGTCTGCTGCAAGCCTGCCCAAGGCGGTCGCCCTGACGTTGCAACTGGCCATCATTCATGTTGAGGAGAGCCGCCATGCGACTGACCACCAAAGGACGTTTTGCCGTAACCGCGATGATCGACGTGGCCATGCGTCAACATCTGGGCCCCGTAACTCTGGCCGGCATCAGCCAGCGTCAGCATATTTCCCTCTCTTATCTGGAACAGTTGTTCGGCAAACTGCGCCGTCATGAGTTGGTCGACTCCGTGCGCGGCCCCGGCGGCGGCTACACGCTATCGCGCAAATCAGAAGAAATCAGCATTGCCGACATCATCATCGCCGTGGACGAGCCGCTCGACGCCACTCAGTGCGGCGGCAAGGAAAATTGCAACGGGGAAGACAACGGCCCCTGCATGACGCACGACCTCTGGGCGCAACTCAACGCCAAGATGGTGGAGTTTCTCGATTCGGTCAACCTCAAAGGGTTGGTCGAGCAGAACCTCGCCAAGGGGGTCACGGTGGAAGAGGTGGCCATCACCCGTAAACCCGTGTCTGCGCTGCCGGTGACGGCCAAGCCGATCAAGGTCAAGGCGCCGAACTCGGTGTTCAACCTCGCGCAGACTTTGAGTTGAGCTTGGTTTCAAGAGTTTTTGAGCCCGGCGCTGAGCGTCGGGCGTCTTTCGTTATGAGCTTTCGCCGATAACAAGCACGCTTCCTGAGCATTCCCACTGAGCATTCCCACCATGTCTACCACGCCCCATCTCCCGATTTACATGGACTACGCCGCGACCACTCCCGTGGACCCGCGGGTGGTCGATGCCATGATTCCCTGGCTGCGCGAGCATTTCGGCAACCCGGCATCACGCAGTCATGCCTGGGGCTGGGAGGCGGAGGCTGCGGTAGAGAAGGCTCGCGAGCAGGTGGCCGCGCTGATCAACGCCGACGCCAAGGAAATCATCTGGACGTCCGGCGCCACCGAGTCGAACAACCTCGCCATCAAGGGCGCTGCGGAGTTCTATCAGGGCAAGGGCAAGCACATCGTCACCGTCAAGACCGAGCACAAGGCGGTGCTCGATACCGTGCGCGAAATGGAACGCAGGGGTTTTGATGCCACCTATCTCGACGTGCAGCCCGACGGCCTGCTCAACCTCGAAGTGTTCAAGGCGGCGCTGCGGCCCGACACCATTCTGGTTTCGGTCATGCTGGTCAACAACGAGATCGGCGTGATTCAGGACATTCCGGAAATTGGCCGCATCTGCCGCGAGCGCGGCATCATTTTTCATGTCGACGCTGCGCAGGCCACCGGCAAGATGGTGATCGATCTGCAGGCCTGGCCGGTCGATCTGATGAGCCTGGCTTCGCACAAGACTTATGGCCCCAAGGGCATCGGCGCATTGTATGTGCGGCGCAAGCCGCGGGTGCGGCTGATTCCGCAAATGCACGGTGGCGGACACGAGCGCGGCCTGCGCTCGGGCACCCTGCCCACGCATCAGATCGTGGGCATGGGCGAGGCTTTCCGTATCGCCAAGGTCGAACTCGGTGCGAGCATCGAGCGCGTCCGCATGCTGCAGCAGCGCCTGCTCAACGGCCTCAAGGACATCGAGGAGGTTTATGTGAACGGCGACCTCGAGCGCCGCGTGCCGCACAACCTCAACATCAGTTTCAACTATGTCGAGGGCGAATCGTTGATCATGGCGATCAAGGGTATTGCGGTATCCAGCGGCTCGGCCTGCACTTCCGCCAGCCTGGAGCCCTCGTATGTGTTGCGCGCCCTGGGCCGCAGCGATGAGCTGGCGCATTCCTCGCTGCGCATGACCATCGGTCGCTACACCACCGAAGAAGAAATCGACTCCGCCGTGCGTCAGCTGCGCGAGAGCGTGGCCAAGCTGCGCGATCTCTCGCCCCTCTGGGACATGTACAAGGAAGGCATTGATATCAGCACCATCCAGTGGGCGGCGCACTGAGCTCTTTGCGGCTAAGCGCCTATCTGCATCAGGGTTGTGCAAATAGCCGACAATAGGGCTCGGAATTATTGGATATGTCGTTCGCCGCTTCCGGCGAGCGCTTCGAGGAGGACAAGATCATGGCTTACAGTGACAAAGTGGTGGACCACTATGAAAACCCGCGTAATGTGGGCTCTTTTGCCAAGGACGACCCGCAGGTCGGCACCGGCATGGTGGGTGCTCCGGCGTGTGGCGATGTGATGAAGCTGCAGATTCGCGTCAACGATCAAGGCGTGATCGAAGATGCCCGCTTCAAAACCTACGGCTGCGGTTCGGCCATTGCCTCGTCTTCGCTGGTGACCGAGTGGGTCAAGGGCAAGACGCTTGGTCAGGCGCTCGAAATCCGCAACAGCCAGATCGCCGAAGAACTGGCGCTGCCGCCGGTCAAGATTCATTGCTCCATCCTGGCCGAAGACGCCATCAAGGCCGCAGTGAGCGATTACCAGCAGCGTCATGGTCGTACTGCCGAGCAAGCGCAGGCGACTGAGCAGGCGCAGGCCGCCTGAGCGTTGCTAACCGCTGCCAATAAGACGTAGACCAAGAGAATCGAGGGAACCGAAGATGTCAGTCACATTGACCGAGCGCGCGGCCGAGCAGGTGCAGCGCCATCTCGCCAAGCGGGGTGCAGGGCTGGGGGTGCGCCTGGGCATCAAGACCACCGGCTGCTCCGGCATGGCCTACAAGCTTGAATTCGTCGATCAGGCGTCTGAGGAAGATCAGGCGTTCGAGAGCCACGGCGTCAAGATCCTGGTCGACCCCAAGAGTCTGGCCTATGTGGACGGCACCGAACTCGATTTCGTGCGTCAGGGCCTGAACCAAGGCTTCCAGTTCAACAACCCCAACGAAAAAGATCGCTGCGGTTGCGGCGAGTCGTTCCGGGTTTGAGCGGCTGCAGGCGCCTTGCTCATGGACGTCGCTCGGCGCCTTTGATCTGATGGATCTCACCCAGTCTTATTTCGCCCTGTTTGGCCTTCCCGAAACCTTTTCCCTCGACGCAGCGCAGTTGGAACGGGCGCGGCTCGCGGTGCAGTCGCAAGTGCATCCCGACCGTTTTGCCTCCGGCTCTGATCGCGATAAACGTCTGGCCATGCAATTGGCGGCGCAAGCCAACGCGGCCTACCTCACCCTCAAGAACCCGGTTCAGCGCGCTTCTTACCTGTGCGAGCGGCGCGGCGTGGCGGTGCAGGCAGAGAACAACACCGCCATGCCGACCGAATTTCTGATGCAGCAGATGCAATGGCGCGAAGCGCTCGATGAGTTGCGGGAAACGGCCGATGCAAGCGGGCTTGAGACCTTGCGGGCCGAGGTGCAGGCGCAGCGTGCCCAGCGCATCGAAGCCATTCGTCAGGCGCTCGATGAACGGAACGCCCCTCAAGCGGCCGCCGAGCAGGTGCGCGCCCTGTTGTTTCTCGACCGTTTTGTCGAAGAACTGCGGCGCACAGCCGATTCTTTGCCGCAGCCCTCCGTTTGATGCCCGTTTGATGCCCGTTTGATATTCGATTGATTTCATTCCCTCGCTCCGGCACTTC
>DZDA01000004.1:0-5519 GCA_022730375.1 Thiomonas intermedia | reverse complement strand
CCGTTTGATGCCCGTTTGATATTCGATTGATTTCATTCCCTCGCTCCGGCACTTCAAGTCAACACAGGCCGAGCTGAGCGATTACCTCCCTGTTGCCATGGCCCTGTTGCTAATCTCAGAACCCGGACAATCGCCCGACCCGCATCAGCACCGACGTGCCGTGGGCATTGATCTGGGCACCACGCATTCGCTCGTCGCCGCCGTGCTCAGCGGCTCGCAGCAATGTCTGCCTGATGGACAGGGAGAGGTGCTGCTGCCCTCCGTGGTGCACTACCACGCCGATGGCCGTGCCGAGGTGGGCCTGCGCGCGCGTGAAGAGCAGGCGCTCGATCCGGCCAATACCCTCGTTTCGGTCAAACGCTATATGGGCCGCAGCCCGAGCGACCTGCCGCCAACGGCGCTTGCGCATTACCGCATCAACGACGATGCGCGCATGGTCCGATTCCAGACCGCCGCTGGCGAGATGACTCCGGTTCAGGTCTCGGCCGACATCCTGCGCGTGCTGCGCTGGCGCGCCGAAGACACGCTGGGCGGCGAGCTGGTCGGTGCGGTGATTACCGTGCCCGCCTACTTCGACGATGCCCAGCGCCAGGCGACCAAAGACGCCGCGCAACTCGCGGGTTTGCACGTTCTGCGCCTGATCAACGAACCCACGGCCGCGGCGCTGGCCTACGGGCTCGATCATGGCGTCGAAGGTCTGTATGTCATTTACGACCTGGGCGGTGGCACCTTCGATCTTTCCGTACTGCGGCTGACCAAAGGGGTGTTCGAGGTGGTCGCCACCAGCGGCGACACAGCGCTGGGCGGTGACGATTTCGACCAGCGCATTGAGGCGTTGATGCGGCAGCAGGCCGGGAATCCCGAGCTATCGGCCAGTCTGCAACGGCAGTGGCGCATGGCCGCACGCCAGGCCAAAGAGGCGCTGAGCGCGGCCAGATCAGTGGAATACGCCGTGGCACTGGCCGATGGCGCCTCTCACACCGGCACTTTGCAGCGAGACGATTTCGAGCAGGCCAGCGCCGATCTGGTGCAACGCACCCTTGCGCTGTTGCGCCGCGCTTTGAGCGACGCGCAGGTCAGTACCGCAGACGTGCAGGGCGTGGTGCTCGTGGGCGGCGCCACGCGCATGCCCATGATCCGCCAGGCGGTTACGCGCGTCATGGGCAAGGCGCCTCTCACCGATCTCAATCCTGACGAAGTGGTGGCGCTGGGCGCAGCCATCCAGGCCAACGCGCTGGCGGGCAATGCCGGGGCTGACGATGTATTGCTGCTCGACGTCATTGCCCTGTCGCTCGGCGTTGAAACCATGGGCGGATTGGTCGAGCACATTCTGCCGCGCAACAGCACCATTCCTCAGGCGCGTGCGCAAGAATTCACCACCTTCCGCGACGGGCAGACCGCCATGGCCATCCATGTGGTGCAGGGCGAGCGCGAACTGGTGAGCGACTGCCGTTCGCTGGCGCGCTTCGAGCTGCGCGGCATTCCGCCGATGGTGGCGGGCGCCGCGCGTATCCGCGTGACCTTCGCCGTCGATGCCGACGGTCTGCTCGAAGTTGGCGCGCAAGAGCTGACCACAGGCGTGCAGGCCCAGGTGCAGGTCAAACCGGCCTACGGTCTGGATGACGCGCAGATCGCGCAGATGCTGCACGACAGCGTGGCCCACGCCCAGGACGACCGCGACGCCCGCATGCTGCAGGAAGCGCGGGTGGATGCCCAGGCCCTGCTGGCCGCCACACGCAACGCCATGCAGCTCGACCGCGATCTGCTGAGCGAGCAGGAAGACGCGCAGATTCACGCGGACATGGCCGCGCTGGCACAGGCCGAACAAGGCGGAGACATTGATCAGATCCGCCTCGCCACCGAGGCGCTGACGCGGCAGACCGATGCTTTTGCCGAGCGGCGCATGAACCGCAGCATTCAGCGCGCGCTGGCGGGTCAATCCGTCGATCAGATCGCGCAGCTCACCGACACGCCGTCCAGCGCGGCGTCCTGAGACATTCTCACCTCATTCTCACCATGCCCATCATTACGGTTCTGCCGCATCCCGAATACTGCCCGGAAGGCAAACAAGTCAGCGCCGGGCGCGGCACCTCGATCTGCGAGGCCCTGCTGGAAAACGGCGTGCCCATCGAACACGCCTGCGACATGCAATGCGCCTGCACCACCTGTCACGTGGTGGTGCGCAAGGGCTATGACAGCCTGGGCGAACTCGACGAAAGCGAA
The DNA here is from genome assembly GCA_022730375.1 of Thiomonas intermedia. Lineage (GTDB taxonomy): Bacteria > Pseudomonadota > Gammaproteobacteria > Burkholderiales > Burkholderiaceae_C > Thiomonas > Thiomonas intermedia_C. The sequence continues at coordinate 3,296 of DZDA01000004.1, read as the reverse complement.
GAAGATCTGCTTGACCGCGCCTGGGGACTGGAGCCCACCTCGCGCCTGTCCTGTCAGGCCATTCTGGCTGACGAAGACGTGACCATCGAGATTCCGAAATACTCGATCAACCACGCTAAGGAACACGGTTGAGCTTCTGATCTTCTGATTTAACCCAGACGGATCAGATCGGGCGGCGGCCCCTTGGCGCCTGCCAGACGGCTCAGCAGCAGACGATAGATATCCAGGTCGAAGCCGCCGGTCTCGGTCTCGCGCCGACCCTCTATCAACTCAGCCAGATCGGTTTCGCAACGCGCCGTGCCCAGATGCCGCCATTGGTCGAATACATGCACCTCGCTGCGGTCCTGCTCAGGGCTGTGCTCGCGCAGACCGACGGGCCCGGCGTAAGGCCAAGCGCGCAGCCGCTCCGCCGCCAACGCCAGCAGCAGGCGGGCGTGATGCCGCTCGGCTGATTCGAGGCCGCAGCACACCCCCTTGCACTGACCGATTTGGTGGGCGAAGCAGCGGCCCTTGCCCGATTCAAGCCCCAGCGCCTGCGGGCACAGCGCGTGGCGCTGGGCGAGGGCGCGTAAGCCCTCGACGGCCTGTCGCTTGCTCCGGTAACAGCCATACAACTGTGAGAAGAATCGCGGATCGAGTTCGTCTCCGCGCACCAGCGTGAGCAGCGGCCGGGCCGCGGGATCTTCCGCCAGCCGCCATGCGCAAAGCTGCCGCTCGCGGCGCAGTTGCCGGTTGAGCAGGGGCTGCAGTTCCTTGATGAGCCGCATCTCAAGCAGCAGGGCGCCAAACTCACCCGCCGTCTCGCGCCATTCGACCCGCCGCACCTCCTGCGCCAGACGCAATTCCCGCGCGTCGCGGTGATCCGCCTGAAAGTGCGACAGCACCCGGCCGCGCAGGCGCACGCTCTTGCCGATGTAGAGCGGCACTTCGCCCTCGCCGTAGAACAGATAGACCCCGGGCGTTTCGGGAATGTCGTCCACCGGCGTTTCCAGATGCGGCGGCAGACTCGCACTGCCGCGCAACAACTCCTGCGCCGCAGCCTGCACCGCGGCAGGGCCAAGTTCCGTCTGGGCGATATGTAGCCATTGATGCAGCAGCTCGACATCGCCCATCGCCCGGTGGCGCGCCGTGGTGTGCAGCCCGTGGCGGCGCATGATGGCGTCCAGCCCATGCCCGCGGGCCTGCGGGTAGAGCTTGCGCGAGAGGCGCACGGTGCATAAGGTTTTCACCCGCAGATCCACCCCTTCGCGCGCTGCGGCCTGCTTCAGAAAACCGTGGTCGAAGCGCACGTTATGCGCCACGAGCACGGTGCCGTCCAGCACGGCGAGTAGTTCGGGCAGCACCTCGCCAAACGCCGGAGCCCCCGCCACCATGGCGTCGTCGATGCCAGTGAGCTGCTGGATGAAAGGCGGAATGCGCTGCCCCGGATTGACCAGCCGACTCCACTTCGCCACCACTTCCCCCTGCTCAACCCGCATGACCGCCACTTCGGTGATGCGGTCATGCACCGGGTTGGAGCCGGTGGTTTCGAGGTCGAGCAGAACGTAGCGGGGAAGCATGGCTGGAATTGTCGGCGAAACGGGAATAAAAAAACCGCAGCCGGGGCTGCGGTTTTCTGGGTAGGGATGGATCAGAACTTCCAGCCCACCGAGACGCCCAGAGTGTTCTGGGACATGCTCAGGTCCTCGGTGCCACCGGGGCCATAAGGCGGCGGTGCGAGATTGCCAGTCACGTCGCTCTTGAAGGCGTGGATGTAATCGGCCGAGACTTCCATCGTGTTGCTCACGGCGTAGGTCATGCCCAGTGTGAGGTGATCCTTGATTACCCCAGGAGCAATGGTGTTGAAGAACACATTCTGCGAGGTGACCGGATTGTCGCTGTGGTTCCAGCCGGCACGCACCGTCAAAGCCTGGTCGACCGCATAGGCCACGCCGAGTTTGACAACGGTGATGTTTTTCCAGCCGAAGCCTGGGCCATTCGGCGCGCCCAGGGGGTTCTGCAGAAAGGTGGTCGATGTGTTGCCGATCGCGCTGACGTCGCTGTAGAGAATGCGTTCAACATCACCAGCGACGGTCAGCGGGCCAGTCTTCCAGGCAAAGCCGATACCGTAATTTGCCGGAATATCAAAGCTGCCGCTGTCAGCAAACAGACCGCTGTATTTGCTGAATTTGCTCATGTGGGTCTTGGGCTGATAGGTGGCGCCAAGCGAGAAACCGGGAGCAAGTTCGCCAATCCAGCCGATGCGCACGCCGACGCCGTTGGAGGAATCGTGTCCGTTATCCGTCAGGTTTGAGGGCGATTGCGATGCCATAGAAAAAGCGCCCAGGCCATTCGCGCGGAAGGTTTGATGCACCAGATTCACTGCCACACCGATGGTTTGAGTCGGCGTTACGCGCCAGGCGAAACTGGGCGAAATGAACATCTGCTGCAGATCTACCCCGGCGCCATTGACCAGACCCGTCATGGACCCGCCGATGTTGCTGTAGCCGGAATTCATCCCGCCGTTGCCATACAAGCTCACGCCAGCCGACATGGTCGGGTTGATCATGTAGTTGGCGCCGATTTCCGGGATGATGAAGTTCTGCTGGTCGTTGCCGCTGTAGGTCGTGCCGTTGATCTTGGCCTCACGGTCCGGGCGGAACAGGCTGAGCCCGCCGTCGACGCGATTGCCGATCAGCGCCATGCCTGCCGGGTTGGTGGCTGCGGCCAGCGCGTCTTGCGGCAGGGCGATGCCCACGCCGCCCATGCCGTTGGCCTTCACGCTGAAACCGGGCTGGAAATAGCCATCGGTCGCATGCGCTGCGGGAAGGGCGATGCCGGCCAGGGCCAGCGAGAGTGCCAGTTTTTTCAGATGCATTCTTTTGTCTCCTACCGGGCGAGCAGCCCGGCCTCCATCGGTGGTTGATAGCGCCGCTCCATCACGGCGATGACTCGAAATACAGATTTGAGTATTTGAGGCTGAGTCGATGGTAGGAGAGCATGCGCATACACCACATTGTGTTTAGTGTTGATTGCGCGATTGTGTGAATTGTTGTAGGGAACCAGGAAAAACTGCACAAAATACTACATGGGGTATTCGTGCGGTGAGCGTGCGGAATCTGTATTGCGTCCAGCTTCGGGCGGCTCAGTTCAACTCAGAGGGTGTGAATGAATCCGGCGTGGCCGAGCAGCGCGTCCAAACGTCCCCGATCAAGGCGCAAAGCACAACCGTGCCCGTCGGCACGGCGAGCATTTGCAACGCCGAACGGGGGTGTTTGGGCGCGAAGAGCGGGCATGGCGGATTCGTTCACACCCTC
>DZDA01000029.1 GCA_022730375.1 Thiomonas intermedia | reverse complement strand
GCAAGGCTATCTGCCTTGCCTCGCACCGACAACGCCGCAGACGCCCCGTCTGGGGACAACCCTTCGGGCCGGGGGTCTGGGCGGCGCACTGCCACGTTGCAGTCCGCTTGTGGTGCAACACACCACGGCGCGGCCTGCGCCTCGCATTGCCTCCGCCCAGACCCCCGGCGCGGGGGCATAAATCGCGTGAACAGGCCCTACATCCCCAATCCGTTCCATGGCGGCGACTGGATGCGCGCCCGGCTGGGCAGCCGCCGTCCGCTCGCTTCGGTCGTGCTCAGGGCCGGGCAGGCCGAGGCGCTGCTCGACGATCTGCAGCGCTTCTACCGGGGGCGAGAGCGCTATGCCGAGCTGGGCATTCCGTGGCGGCGCGGCTATCTGCTGTATGGCCCGCCGGGCACGGGCAAGACCTCGCTGGTCACCGCGCTGGCGTCCGAGTTGCGGCTCAATGTGTGTACCTTGAGCCTCGCGTCGCCCGTGGTCACGGACGAAAAGATCCACACCCTGCTCGCGGGTGTGCCGCAGCGCTCGCTGTTGCTGATCGAAGATGTGGACGCCTTTTTTCGCCAGCGCGACGCCGCACACACCCAGGTGCGACTGTCGTTCTCCGGCTTTCTCAATGCGCTCGACGGCGTGGCCACGCAAGAGGGCACGGTGCTGTTCATGACCACCAATCACGTCGACCGGCTCGACGACGCCTTGATTCGGGCTGGGCGCATCGACGAGCGGGTGGCGCTGGAGGTGTGCGATGAAGATCAGCTTCGCCGCCTCTACCTGAAATTCCACGCCGACCCGCAGGCCGCAGCGCAGTTTGCGCGCGATCAGGTAGGCCTGGGCCTCGCAGCCGCGCAGGTGCAGGGCCTGCTGATGCGGCGCTTTGGCGCTCTGCCCGGGGCGCCGCAATCGACTGCTGCCGCGCCGCCACAGCCCGGTGAAGGTTGCGACACAGCGTCGCAGTCCTTTGGCCTGCATCAACCCTGAAGGCTGCCACACCCCGTAACCTGTTTACAAATTGTTGCGCTGCAAACCTTTGATCGCAGCGCCGAAAAGGAACGGGTATGAACAAGAAGATCGGGTGGCGCGTCATGCTGGCCGGGCTGCTGGTGGCGCAATTCGGTATGGCGGCGGCCGCCAAATTTTCCGACCAAGAGGTGCAGCGCGGGGCTTATCTGGCCCGCGCGGGCGATTGTGTGGCCTGCCATACGGCGCCGGGCGGCAAGCCCTTTGTCGGCGGCCTGAAGATGGACATGCCCATCGGCGCCATCTACTCCACCAACATCACGCCCGACAAAACCCACGGTATCGGCAACTACAGCTTCGAGCAGTTCGACCGCGCCGTGCGGCATGGTGTCGCGCCGGGCGGCAAGCATCTCTACCCGGCCATGCCCTATCCCTCTTACGTGCGGGTGAATCAGGCCGATATGAAGGCGCTCTACGCCTATTTCATGCAGGGCGTACCGCCCGACGCCACACCCAATCGCAAGGCCGACATGGTGTGGCCCATGACCATCCGCTGGCCCATGGCCGTCTGGAACTGGATGTTCGTGCGCGACACCACCTTCACCCCCGATCCCAAGCAGAGCGCAGAGTGGAACCGTGGCGCCTATCTGGTGGAGGGGCTGGGCCATTGCGGCTCCTGCCATACACCGCGCGGTCTGTTCTTCCAGGAAAAGGCGCTGAGTTCGCGCGGCCCCAACGGCGACTTCTATCTCACAGGCTCGCAGGTGGAACATTGGTTCGCCACCAATCTGCGCGGCAACTGCATGCAGAAGTGGACGGCGGGCGATATCGCCGAACTGTTGCATGCCGGCAAGACGGCCAACTTCACCGCGCTGGGCAGCATGACCGAGGTCATCTCGCACAGCACCCAGCATCTCAAGCCCGACGACCTGCAGGCGATGGCGGTCTATATCAAATCGCTCAAACCCGTCGTGGTGGCGCAGACGCCGGCCAGCAAGGATTCGGCCACCGTGCAGCGCGGTGCGGCGATCTACAACCAGCACTGCGTCGCCTGCCATCAGGCCAACGGCCAGGGCTTGGCGCAGGTCTTCCCGGGGCTGTCGAAGAACGCCACGGTGCAATGCTCCGATCCGACCAACAGCATTCGGGTGGTGCTGGCCGGAGGCAGCACCGTGGTCACCGAGAAGGCCCCCGCACCGATGGTCATGCCGCCCTTCGCCCAAGCGCTGAACGACCAGCAGGTGGCCGATGTCGTCACCTACATCCGCGCCACCTGGGGCAACGGCGCTTCGGCCGTCACCCCCGATCAGGTCAAGGCGCTGCGCCAGGCCATCATCAAGGAGTGAACGCGCACCATCCAGCGCAGCGACAATGCGCCGGATGACTCGATCCGGCGCGCTGCAGCGCATTCTCACCCTGGGGACGCTGACTGCCGTCGCCCCCATGTCCATCGACATGTATCTGCCGGGCTTCACTGCCCTGCAGCATGATCTGCACACCACGCCTGGGGCGGTGCAGCGCACGCTGGTGGTGTTTTTTATCGGGCTGGCGCTGGGTCAGGCATTCTGGGGGCCGGTGTCCGACCGCTATGGCCGCAGGCGGCCGCTGCTCATCGGCATCGCGCTTTACATGCTGGCCTCGCTGGGCTGCGCAATGGCCGCCTCAATTGATGCCTTGATGCTGTGGCGACTATTGCAGGCACTGGGCGGCTGTGCGGGCATCGTGATTGCGCGCAGCATGGTGCGCGATCTTTACGCTCCGGTTGACGCGGCGCGGGTGTTCTCGCGGCTGACCCTGGTGCTTGGCGCTGCCCCCATTCTGGCACCGCTGGCGGGTGCGGCCCTCGTGCAGTCCTGGGGCTGGCGGGCTATTTTTCTGGTGCTGATGGCCTTTGGCATCATCTGCCTGCTGGCCGCGCTGGCGCTGCCGGAGTCGCTGGCGCCGGGTTCGCGCAGCAATGCCCAGCAGCACCCGGTGCGCAATGCCTTGCGCACTTATTTCGAACTGTTGCGTGATCGGCGCTTCATCGGCTTTGCCCTCAGCGGGGCGCTGGGGCAGTCGGCGATGTTTGCCTATATTGCCGGAGCACCGTTCGTGCTTATGCAGGTATTCGGGCTGAGTTCCGCGCAATTCGCCTGGGTGTTCGGCGCCAATGCCCTGGGCCTGATTGCGGCGTCGCAGATCAATCACGCCCTGCTGGCTCGCGTGGGCAGCGGCGTGCTGTTGCGCCGGGCCCTGCTCAGTCTGACGGTCTGGGCGAGCGTGATGCTGGCGCTGGCCGTGCTCAATGTGGGCGGTTTCTGGGGCGTGGTCATTCCCCTGTTTCTCGCCCTGTCCAGCCTGGGTTTTTCGTTTCCCAACGCCACGGCGCTAGCGCTGGCGCATCAGGCGGGCCGCGTGGGCAGCGCGGCGGCCCTGATCGGCAGCATTCAGTTCACACTGGCGGCGGCCAGCGGCTCGGCCGTGGGCATGATTACCGCCCACAGCGCCTTGCCGATGGCCGCTGTGTTCTGCGCGTTTGCGGGTCTGGCCTTGTGGGCGAACCAGCGCCTCGCGCCGCGTTGACGCAGGCCTTGTTCAGAGTGCGGCGATCGCCTGCTCCAACTCGGCGAAGCTCTGCATCTGGCCGCTGGCCTGAAGTTCGACCCCCAGTTGCCGACCGACGCGCACCGCCGAGAAAATGCCGCGCACCACGGGTTTGCCGTCGGCCTCCAGCACCAGCGCATGTTGACGGCCGGAGTGACGCAGGGTGAGCACGATCTCTGCCACGGTGGAGCGCAGCACTTCGGCGTAATCGAGCACCTCGATGTGCTGCTGCGGCACCATGCATTGCGCCACGGTAACCGCGTCGCGCGGAATCTGGTTTTCGGTGGCGGCGCGTACGGGCTTTTCGCCCATCAGGTCGCGCGCGGTAATCAGGCCGACGACGTGCCGCGCGGAGTTGGTGACCAGCAGCAGGCGTACTCCGGCGTGCATCATCTTTTGCAGCGCTTGGTTGGCGGGCGCGTCAGCGTCGGTGGTGAAAGCCGGGGTGTGGCGTAGGTCGGTCATCACATCGGTGGCCGGAGAGTCGGGGGTGACGCTGCCGGGGCGGCCGTGGTCGAATTCGACCACGGGCGTGCCTGCGGGAAGGGGGTGGTGATGCAGAGGGCGTTGTGTGGACATGAGGGTTCTCTTCCAGAAAAAGACCGGCGCTTGCTGCGCTGCAATGCGCTTTCGATGCTCCCAATTTAGTCCGTGCTGCGCCGTGCTGTTGTATCGAAATGTCGAATCCGCCGCCGAATGCGACAAATGCGCCATTTCATCCGCCAATACGGGCGTTCAGAAATCGAGCGGGTCGACATCGACCGCCCAGCGCACCCGTGAGCGCAGGGCGGTGAGTTCAGCGCGCCACTGCGAAAGCAGGCTTTGCAACGCGCCGCGATGGCTGCCTTCGAGCAGCATCTGCAGGCGGTGCACGTCGGCCATGCGGGCGAGCGTGGCGGGAATGGGGGGGTAGACGGTCACGCCCAGCGCCTCGGCCAAGGGCGCGGCGAGTTGCTGCGCCTGTGCGAGAAACTCGACCACGGCGTCGATATTCCGGTGCTCCGCGCGCAGCAGGGCCTGATAGGAAAACGGCGGCATGCCGCCACGCTCGCGCTCGATGAGCTCGGCCTGCGCAAAACCGGGATAGTCGTGCGCCGCCAGCGCGCGGTACAGCGGATGTTCGGGGTGGGCGGTCTGCACCAGCATCTCGGGGGTGGAGGCGGGGGTATCGCCCTGGGGCGGCAAGGCGCGACCCGCCCGCCCGGCCGCCTGCATGAGCTGGGCGAACAGGCGCTCGGGGCCGCGCGGATCGTGGGTGAACAGTCCGGCATCGGGGTTGAGCGCGGCGACCAGGGTGACTTTCTGGAAGTCGTGGCCCTTGGTCACCATTTGCGTGCCCACCAGAATGTCCACTTCACCGGCGTGAACGCTGTCGAAACGGCTCGCCGCCGCGCCTTTGCGGCGCGTGCTGTCGGCGTCGATGCGGGCGATGCGGGCCTCGGGATATTTTTCGGCCAGCGCCTCTTCCACCCGCTGCGTGCCCTTGCCCACGGGCTGCAGATCGAGGCTGCCGCAGCCGGGACAGGCGCGCGGCACGGCGGCCTGGTGGCCGCAGTGGTGGCAGCGCAGGGTGCGGTCGGTGCGGTGAAACACCAGATGCGCGTCGCAATGCGGGCAGTCCGACATCCAGCCGCAGTCGGGGCAGCTCAACACCGGGGCATAGCCGCGGCGGTTGAGAAACAGCAGGCTTTGCTCGCCGCGCGCGAGCCGCTGGCGCAGTGCGGCGTCGAGCGTCTGGCCGATCAGCGTGCCGCTGGCGCGCAGCGTGGCGTCGCGCCGGGTGTCGGCGATGCGCACGCTGGGCAGCACCCCGGTGGCGCGCTGTTTCAACGTGAGCAACTGGTAGCGCCCGGTCTGCGCGGCGCGCCAGCTCTCCAGCGACGGCGTGGCCGAGCCAAGCATGACGGCAACGCCGAGTTGCTGCGCTCGCCATAGCGCCAGGTCGCGGGCGGAATAGCGCGCGCCTTCCTGCTGTTTGTAGGACGGGTCGTGCTCTTCGTCGACCACGATGAGCCGCAGCGTCGGCAGCGAAGCCAGCACCGCCAGCCGGGTGCCGAGCACGATGCGCGCTGCGCCGTTGTGGGCCGCCAGCCAGTGTCGCAGCCGCTGCCCTTCCGACAGGCCGCTGTGCAAAACTGCGAGGTGCTCTGCCCCGAAGCGTTGTTCGAAGCGGCGCACCAGTTGCGGCGTGAGGTTGATTTCGGGCGTAAGCACCAGCACCTGCGCTTCGGGCTCGCGCTGCAACACCTGCGCCGCAGCGTGCAGATAAACCTCGGTCTTGCCGCTGCCGGTCACGCCAAACAAGAGGAAGGGCGCAAAGCCCGAGCTGGCGGCGATGGCCTCAAGCGCCTGCGCCTGCTCCGGGTGCAGCGTGGGGGCAGCGGCCGATGCGACCGGGTTCGGCGAGATGGGGGCGGTCGCGGCGGCTTCCACCCAGCCCGAGCCTTCCCAGTCGGCCAGCACCTTGACGGCTTGCGGATGCAAGCGCCGTGCCTCGGTCAGACTGAGGCGCGGCAGCGTCGAAGCAGCAGGAGTCTCCCCCGGTGCGGCGACGCCGAGTGCGCACGCCAGCCGCCAGAGCGCCACGCTGCGAGGCGCAATCTGGCCGGGCAAGGCCGACAGGCCCGCTGCGGTGCAGCGATAGCTCACGTTCGAAGATCGAGGTGGCGCAGCCGTTCCCTCGCCGGGTTTGCGGTTGCGCAACTGGGCGGGCAAGGCCGCGCCGATGACTTCACCCAGCGCGCGCTGGTAATACCGCGCGACGAACTGCATCAAGTCCAGCCAGGCGGGGGGCAGCGGGGTGAGGGTGGTGTGCGCTGCGGCAATGGGACGCAACGCGGCGAGACGGGCTGCGTCCGGCTGCGGCGCCAGCGCCATCACCACCCCGCTGACGGTCTGGCGCCCGAGGGGAACCCGCACCAGGGTGCCCGGCGCCAGCGGCGCTTGAGCGCTGTAATCGAGCGGCGGCAGGCCCGGCGCGTCAACGGCAACCTGGAGAACGACGGACATGGATAGTGCGCAGCGGGTTGAGGTCGGCGTTCGAAACGGGCGCTAAGTCGGCGTCAGATCAGGAATTATTCTGGAACAAAACAGGGTGTGGATAACTCTGTGCATCAATACCGTGCGCCAGGACGGCGGCCTTGTGGATAAGCCTGTGCAGAAAAATTTGCCGAATTGTGAAATATCGAAAAAAACAATATAAATCAATGAATTAAGCGTGAATATTTCAAGTTAAATCTGTGGTCAACTTGCTGCGGTGCTAGCTGACCAAAAATGTGCATAAGCTGATTTGTCAAGCTTGACAAATCAGAATTTCCCCCTCAGTGCGGGGCATCGCCGGGCCGCAACAGGGGGCGCACCGGGGAGCAAGGCGTGAGCCTGAGCGCCGCCAGCCTCACCCGTTCAGGGCGCGCTGCGGTGCAAGGCCCGGCTATGGGTGTGCACCGCTTCGACCAGCGCAGACACATGCTCGGGCGGGGTGAATTGCGAAATGCCGTGTCCCAGATTGAACACATGGCCTGCGCCGACACCGACCGGTCCGAAACTGTGCAGCAGCCGTTGCACTTCTTTTTCAATGGCGGCGGGCGGGGCGAACAGCACGTTGGGGTCGAGATTGCCTTGCAGCGCCACGCGCTGGCCCACACGGGTGCGGGCCTGGGCGAGCGAAGTCGTCCAGTCGAGCCCGAGCGCGTCGGCGCCGGTGTCGGCCATGGCTTCGAGCCACTGGCCGCCGCCCTTGGTGAACAGAATCACGGGAACGTCGGTCTGAGGTGCCCGCTGTTTGAGCGCGGCGATGACCTGCTGGCTGTAGGCGAGTGAAAATTCTTGAAAGGCGCCGTCGGCCAGCACGCCGCCCCAGCTGTCGAAAATCATCACGGCTTGCGCGCCGGCGTCGATCTGCGCGGCCAGATACTGCGCCACCGCCTCGGCGTTGACCGCGAGAATGCGGTGCATCAGATCGGGGCGGGAGTACAGCATCGTCTTGACGGTGCGATAGTCGTCGCTGCCGCCGCCTTCAACCATGTAGCAAGCCAGCGTCCAGGGGCTGCCGGAAAAACCGATCAGCGGTACGCGCTGGGCGCCGTTCTGCACCAGCGCGCGGCGGATTTCGCTGACGGCGTCGAACACGTAGCGCAGCTTGTCCATGTCGGGCACGGCGAGCGCGGCTACATCGGCCTCGGTGCGCAGCGGGCGATCGAATTTCGGCCCTTCACCCGCTTCGAAGCGCAGGCCCAGACCCATGGCGTCTGGCACGGTGAGAATGTCGGAAAACAGAATGGCCGCGTCTAGCGCATAGCGGTCGATCGGCTGTAGCGTGACTTCAGTGGCGAAGTGCGGGTTCTGCGCCAGGCCGAGAAAACTCCCGGCGCGGGCTCGTGTGGCGTTGTATTCCGGCAGGTAGCGCCCGGCCTGGCGCATGAGCCACAGCGGGGTGTAGTCGGTGGGCTGGCGGCGCAGGGCGCGCAGGAAGGTGTCGTTGGCAATGGGTGCGGTCATGGGCGGTATTGTCGCAAACCGCGAAGCGCCCGGGCGCGCGCTGGGACGCACCGGGGCGCCGAGCGCTTCGGCCGCTTACTGTTTGGTCTTGACGACGGCGGCGTTTTTCGCGTCTGCCGCGTTGGCGAAGCCGACTCGTCCATTCGTCACTTCGCCCATGACCAGCATATTGGCGGTGATGGCGGCATGATCCTGCGCGCTGAAGGGGCGGTCGTAGTTGGTCACGATGCCGTAGTAAACGCGGTCGAGGTTTTCCAGCGCGGCCTTGATTCCGGCGCCGTTGATGGGTTTGCCGGGCGGGGTCTGCAAAATGGCGTAAGTCAGCAGATACACGGCGTCATACGCCTGAGCCGCGGCCATGGGCACCGGAATGCGGCGGGTTTTGTAGGCGCGTTCGTAGGCCAGCAGAAACGCGGTGCGGCGCGGCGTGGTGGGCTCGGCGATGAAGTCCTGCGCCATGGTCACGCCCTCGGCTGCGGAGCCCGCTTTCTGAATGAAATTCGGGAAGGACAGGGTCCATGGGCCCGTCATGGGCACGTCCCATTTCAACGCTTTGCGGGCCAGCGCGATGGAGCCATGCTCCGGGCCGACGGTGTAGGGCAGCAGCACGTCGGCTCCGGCGGTGCGCGCCTTGGCGAGTTCGGTCTGTGCTTGCTCGGGGGTGAGCCCGAGCGCAAAGCGGCCGACGTAAGCGGGCTCCAGTCCCTTGGCCTTGAGCGCCTTCACCACGTCGGCCAGCCCGGCTTCGCCGTACGGCGTGGTATCGGCCAGGATGGCGAATTTTCGAGCCCCGGCCGCGTAGGCCTGGCTCACGATGAAGGGCGCCTGTATCGTGTCGCGCGGGGAGGTCTGGAAGATGTAGCTCTGAGCGGCAGGCACTTGCTGCAAAACCGGCGAGCCCGTAGCGCAGGGCACGATCAGCGGCACGGCTGCCTTTTGCAGGGCCGGAAGGCCCGCCAGAGCCACGCCGGTATTGCAGAAGCCGAGCACCGCGACGACCTGATCTTTTTGGGCGAGTTCTGCCGCCACGCGGGCGCCCACGGCGGGTTCACCCTGGTCGTTTTTCACCACCAGTTGAATTTTCCGGCCCAGATAGCCGCCCACCGCATTGATCTCCTGCACCGCGAGCTGCGCCCCGTTCACCATGCTTTGCCCGAAATCGGCCGAGCCGCCGGTCATCGGCCCGACCAGGCCGAGGCGGATGGGGCTCGCGTCCTGCGCCTGTGCGGCAAAAGGCGTCAAGCCGACACCCAGCGCGATGACAAGCAGCGCGATGACTTGAAGCCGTTGAGGACGAATGGCGCGCGCAGCGGCGGCGCGGGAAGGCGGGAGCGAGGGCATGTGCAGGAGCGGAGTCAGCCGAAGTGGTCAAGTATGGCGATTACAAAGTGCTTCGATTGTTTACGCAAGTTTGCAATCTGGCCCCGCGCATTTTTGTGGCTCGCAGCAAACGCTGCAGCCCCCATCCGACGCCGCACTCATTCCATGCCGAATTCCTTGCGCTTGAGATAAAGCTCGCCCAATGTGCCGATCACTTGATTGGAAATGCGCGCGTAGTCGCCTCCGCCTTGCAATTGCTGCAGCGCCTCTTTCTGCTGATTCGCCAAGGCCTGGCGGGCGACATCGGCGGCCACGCGATGAAAAGCGGCGTGTTCTTCAAACAACCGTGTGAACAGACGCTGCGTGTCGGTGCTCAGTGCCGGTCGGCTTTCGCGAATGCCATAGAGCCACTTACCCAAATCGCAGCGGTTGTCCAGCACGATGGCGTCGGGGTCGAGCGTGGCGCAGGTGCCGTTGACACAATCGTGCAACCGCTTCTTCCACGCTTTGTGGGCGTTTGTCGCCGAAAAAAAGTTCAGATCCATGCGGGCTTGATTGACGATAGTTGGGCAGGTGGCCAAATATAGTGTTCAGGATGAAACTTTGCAATTCGGTGATGTGACTTGGGCTGAGGTGCATCAAGATTCGGAAGGTGAGGGGCCAAGTCTGCACGCGGCCGATGCTTTTTAGCGTCGCCCTACGATAGGCTGCACGTCATCGGCAACCTCGGAGGAACTGTGCAACAAGAACCCAAACACGGACCACGCTTCTGGCTGGGCAACGGCATTCTGGCGCTGGCCGCGGTGTTTCTGCTGTTCATCGACCAGGCGGCGCAATGGTTGGGCACGGGGGCGGTCGCGCTCTGGATGGGGCTGGTCGCCGTGGGCGTCTATCTCATCGTCAAAGACGGCGGTCGATGAGAGGCCCGGGAATTCAGCGAAAGAACAGCGCGCTCATCACCAGACCGATCAGCACGATGCTCCAGCGCATCACCTCGCGCGGAATGCGCCGGGCGACGCGCGCGCCCACATAGCCGCCCACCAGCACGGCGGGCAGCATCACCGCCACCCAGCGCCACTGTACGGTGCCTGCTGCGGCGTAGATGCCCACGGCGAACAATGTGAGCACGGCGGAGATGGCGTTTTTCAGCGCGTTCATGCGGTTGAGATGGGTCTCGCCGATCAGGGTGAGCATCGCCAGCAGCAGCACGCCGAGGCCGCCGTTGAAGTAGCCGCCGTACACGCTGACCACGAACAGGCCGACCAGCGCCTGCAGGCGCGGCGCATGCTGCTCGGGATGGCGGCCGATGCGGCGCAACAAGGTCGGCCCGAAGGCGAACAAGGCGGTGGCGAACAACAGCAACCAAGGCACCAGTGCCCGAAACGCGTGATTGCTGGTGGTGATCAACAGCCCGGCGCCGATGCCCCCGCCCACTAGGCAGGTCAGCATCAGCGCGGTCATGCCGACCGAGCGCGGCGGGCCGAGGTCTTCGCGGAAGCCCCAGGTGCTGGCAAAGTAGCCGGGCAACAAGGCGGTGGTGCCGGTGGCGTTGGCGGCAACGGGCGGAATCCCGGCATAGATCAATGCGGGCAGGGTGAGAAAACTGCCGCCCCCGGCCGCTGCGTTGAGCGCCGCCCCGAAAAATGCGGCCAGCGCGACCAGCGCCAAAGTGAAACCGTCGTTGAACATGAGCATGACGCGAAAAAGCGTCAAGCATACGCAGAACGACCGCGCTGCGCCGGGCAGGCGTGCGGTTTGTAGTCCAATGCCGCTTCCAACCCAGATTGTCCATTAGGCGGGGCTACGCCCCTACACGGGCGTTGGCGGGCGGTTTGGGGCGTCTTGGCCCCCGCGCTTCGCGCCCATAGCGATGGCTATGGGCTTGTCGCACAGGGGCCAATCCATCCCCAACCCGCCTCGCCATCATCCCGTGTCCTCATGAACAATCTGGGTTCAATTGGTAACACGACCCTCTACTGCAATGGCCACCAGTCTGCTCGCTCTTCTCGATGACATCACCACCGTGCTGGATGACGTCGCGGTGCTGACCAAACTCTCGGCCAAAAAAACTGCGGGCGTGCTGGGCGACGATCTGGCGCTCAACGCCCAGCAGGTCACCGGGGTGCAGAGCAACCGCGAAATTCCCGTGGTGCTGGCCGTGGCCAAGGGCTCGCTGATCAACAAATCCATTCTTGTACCGCTGGCGCTGGCGATCAGCGCCTTTGCGCCCTGGGCGATCACCCCTTTGCTGATGGTGGGCGGGGCGTATCTGTGCTTTGAGGGCGCGGAGAAGCTGGCGCACAAGTTCTTCCACAGCCCATCAGAAGAAGACCAAGCCCATCACGAGGAACTGACCCAGGCGCTGACCCATCCGGAGGTCGACCTGCTGGCGCTGGAGCGCGACAAGGTGAAGGGCGCCGTGCGCACCGACTTCGTGCTTTCCGCCGAAATCATCGCCATCACGCTCGGTGCGGTGGCTGGTGCGAGCTTCACCACGCAGGTCGCCGTGCTGGTCGGGATTTCGCTGCTGATGACCGTGGGCGTTTATGGCCTGGTTGCGGGCATTGTGAAACTGGACGACGCCGGGCTCTACCTGAGCCGCCAGGCGTCTGCGGCAGCGCAGGCGCTGGGGCGCGGTATATTGGCTTCGGCGCCCTGGCTGATGAAGGGGCTGAGCGTAGTCGGTACTGCGGCGATGTTTCTGGTGGGCGGCGGCATCATCAGCCACGGTTGGCCCTGGCTGCATCACGCCAGCGAGGCCGTGGCGCATCAGTCGGGTGCGGGGCTTGCCTGGTTGAGCCCTTTGCTGTTCGATGCCGCGGTGGGCATCGCCACGGGCGTCGTGGTAATGAGCGTGTGGACGCTCGTGCAGAAACTGCGGGGGCGCGGCGCGGCGGCGCATTGAGCCGCGCCGGTACGCACAATAAGCAGGGATTTATGCAGCCTACTTATGCAGCCTACTTATGCAGCCAGCTGTGCGGCGATCTGGTCCTTGAGCTGCAAACGCTCTTTTTTCAGCGTTTCCAGGTGCAGGCCATCGACGGCGCGCAGGCCTTCTTCAATCTGCACCACTACCTTGTTGAGTTCTTCGTAGCGCTGGGCCAGCTTTTGGAAGTGGGCGTTGTCTGATTTCAGCGCGTGGATCTTGTCGGCCTGGGCGGGAAATTCGTGGGTCAAATCGTGCGGCTCGAGCGTCATGGGCAATGTCCTCCTTGAGTGATGGATGAGACTCAACCTTAGGACGATTCGCTTCCGCGCGCCACCGTCTGGCGCAACGCGACGGGTGGACAGGCTCCTACGGATTGACCGGCAGCAACGCCCACATGCGCCCGGGCCACTGCATGCGGCCTGCGAGTTCGCCGGCCGCATCACCGGTGCCGGTGAACAAGTCGGCGCGTACGGTTCCAGTGATGGCGGAGCCCACATCCTGCGCAAACACCAGCCGGTTGAGCGCCTTGGGCGGACTGGCGCTGCCGTCGTAAGGTTGCGAGGTGGACAGCCACACCGGCAGTCCCAGCGCGATGGCGCGTTTGTCCACCGCGATGCTGCGCATGGCCGTGAGAGGAACGCCCAAAGCGCCGGTGGGGCCGCGCTGCGGGTCGGTGTCGAGCGCGGCGCTGAAAAACACGACGCGCGGGTTGGCGGCCAGCATTTCGGGCACTTCAGCAGGGTGCATCTGGGCCCAGGCGCGGATGATGGACATGGTGATCGTGCCCTTTACCCGCCCGGTGTCGAGCAGCCAGCGGCCGACCGATTTGTAGGGCCAGCCATTGGAGCCGGCGTAGCTCAGCCGCAAGGTCTGGCCGCTGGACAGGCGCACGAGGCCGGAGCCTTGCACCTGCAGGAACAGGGCGTCCACCGCGCTGTCGAGCCAGACCACGGTGTGACGATCCAGCGCGGCCTGTAGCGCGAGGTCGGCCTGAATCTGCGCCCGGCTCCAGTAGGGCAGTACGCGCTGCTGCCCGTCCATCCAAGTCACCCGGCCGCCGCTGACGCCATCGGCGCCCGGCGCTCGCGGCACGAGGTCGGCGGGCAGCCCCCAGATCGGCACCACATAAGGCCAGACGCGGGTGAGCGAGCCGTGCAGCACCGGCTCGTAGTAGCCGGTGATCAACCCTTTGTCCTCTTTGTCTTGCTCGTCCAGTTTGCCCAAGGCGGTGATTTGCCACGGCGCGAATTGGGCCTCGATGAACGCCCGCTGCGCCTGCGGATCGTCCGAAGGCACGGACGCCGCGCGTCGGCACACCGCCGCCAGCGCGCTGGGCAGGCGTGCGCCGCAATCGCGCCGGAAGGCTTGCCAGACGCCGCTGAAATCGTCCTGCGGCCAACCGGGCAAATCGGCCCACTGCGCGGGTTGCAGCCGCACGTCGGGGCCGGTGAGCGCGGCAGCGGTGCCCGGCGGGGTTGCAGGCCAGGGGGGCGTCGGCGCCAAAGCGGGCGGCAGGGTCGTGGGCGCAGAAGTCGGCGGCGTGGGCGGCGTGGCGCAGGAGGCCAGCGCCAGCCCTAGTAGGCAGAGCAGGGCGGTGCGGGCGTGGCCCATCAACCCCGGTCGGTGCGATAACAAAGTCATGCTCAGCTGTGCGCGCTGGCCGCAGCGTGTCGCGGCGGCAGGATGAACGTCCAGGGCCTGCGCCACAGCCGACGGGCAATGCTGGTGTAGATGGCGCGGCGCTCTTTCACCTGAATGCCCCGGGCGCGCAAGGCGAGACGGTAGGCCAGATAGAAACTCACGCCGACGTTGAGCACGCCGTTGACGGCAATGCCCGCCAGCGCCCACCAGAACGCTGGGTCGTTCACAACCGCGGGCCCCAGGCTGGCGCAGGCCGCGCCGAACAATCCCGATGACAGCGTGACGTGCCGCACTTGCAGGTCGAGGCCGAAAATGCGAAAGAACTCCGGCGTCAGTCCGAGCAGCAGGCCGAGCGACACATTGCCCGACATGACGCCGATGTTGCGACGCCACCAGGCGGCCCAGCGCGCGGCGCGCTGCGCGCCCAGGCGACGCCGAATGCGCGGATTCCAGGCGATGGCGCTGTCGAGCCGGTGCAGCACGAAGGCGTTTTCAGCCCAGCCCGCAATCACGCTGGAGAGGAACAGCAGCACCCCGGTAAACGCGGCAAAGAGTGGCGTAGGGCCCAGCAGCGACAACGATTCCAGCTCGTGCTCCGCCTTGGGCACGGGCAGAAACTGCGGCCCGAACCAGGCCAGCCCAGCCAGGCCAAGGAGCAGCGCCACCGGCATGACCAGAAGCACGTTGCCAAACACCCCGGCCGACTGCGAGCGCGTGAGGTTGGCGACTTCGTCAACGAATCGCTCCACCCCGCCGGGTTTGGACAGCTCGCCGAGCTTGTCGGCCATGGCCGGTGCGGTCATCGCCGGTTGTTTGGTGGCGATGGTCCAGTGCAGCAATTGCACGATGACAAAACTCACCGCGTAGTTCAGTCCGGCAAGCAGGCCGGTCCAGAACAGCGCGGTTTTCAGGCCGAGAATGCCGATCTTGATCCAGGTGGTGAACCCCATGATCAGCCCGCCGCCCATTGCCGCGCCGAGCATGGCGCGGTATTCGCGGCGGTCGCGGGTGATGTAGTGCTCGCCCGACTCGGCGTGGCGTTCGGCCATTTTTTCCGCCAGCAGCGCGGTGTTGTGCCGCCACAGGGCGCGCAGGCTGCGGCGTTGGGCGTTCAAGCGCACGAAATTGGCGAACAGATGGGCGGTGTCGCGCGCCGGGGTGTCGCCCACCAGGCAATTGAGCAGCGCCTCGGCGCGGTCGATGCGCTGATGCAACTGGTGCAGCACATAAACCAAGCTCACCGAAGTGCCGTAATCTTCCAGATGCGCTGTGACCGAATCGGCCTGCTGGCGACAGGCTTCCAGCCCGGCGCGAAGCAGTGTGAGCGACTGCCGCAGCGTCTCCTCGTCCCCAGGGGGCTGCTGCGCCAGCAGCGTCTGTACCGTTTCATACTGCGCGGCCAGTTGCTTGAACGGGGCTTCGACCTCGCCCGCCAGTGGGCCGCTGCTCTGCATGCGCGAGCGCAGATCGGGCGAGAACCCGGTGGCGCGGATCTGGCTGACGGTATAGGTCAGCGCATCGAGCAGGGCGATGTGCCAGAGCTGCGCGCTGGCGATTTTTTCGGTTTCGATCTCGTGCGTGGCCAGCAATTCGCGCAGGCGTGCGAGGGTGCCGACATCCAGCGCTTCGAGCCAGACAGCATCGTGCGCCTGCGGAAAAAACAGGGCGAACAGCACGGCGAGATCGCGCGTTTCGGGCGATTTTGGCAGCCATTTGTTGCCCAGCCGTTCGCTGAATTCGCTGAAAAACGAAGGCCGCTGGCTGAAGCCAAAATCGGCCAGCAGCAAGGTGGCATCGGTGTTGCGCAGCAGGCCGTTGATCACGGCGGCGATTTCGGCGCGGCGCTCGGGCAGGTTGTCGAGCACATCCAGCAGGGTTTGCAGTCGGCGGATTTCGGCGGGCGCCGAAGTGTCGTCACCGTCTTGCGCAGCGAGAGCGGGCGGGAGGTTCAAACTCTCGCGAAGGAGGCTGGCGTCGGGGCCGCGTCGCAGCCAGTCCAGCAGTTCGATGATCCAGAGCGCTTGCTCGACTGGCTGCGTCTGTGCGCTGGCCGTGTCGAGCAGCGAATGGACCTGCGTCGCCGCGCGCGCCGCCGCCTTGCGCGCCCGGCGCCTGGCAAAAAACATCAGTGCAGACTCCGCGGCTGAACCAGCGCGAATTCGGGAATGTGCGCCTCGAAGCGCTCGCCATCTTCAGCGACACAGAAATAACTGCCGCGCATACTGCCCATCGGCGTGCTGAGTTGCGACCAGCTGGTGTATTCGAACGCTTCACCGGGCTTGAGAAAGGGCTGCTGCCCCACCACGCCCAGACCGCGCACTTCCTCCACCTTGCCCGCACCGTCGGTAATGATCCAGTGGCGGGAAATGAGCTGCGCGGCCACGCGCCCGGTGTTGATCACGGTGACGGTGTAGCTGTAGGCATAAACGCCCTGCTCCGCATCCGACTGCTCGGGCAGGTATTGCGGAATCACCGAAACGGAAAATTGATAGGTCGACATGCGGGCGATTCTAGGAGGGTGCGTCTGTGCGCAAACGCGGCTGGATATTCAGGGAATTGCGCCGCGTCATGCAGTTGGGTTCAAATCCCCGTGGAAACAGTTGGGTATCCCCCCTAAAATGGACGCCATGAAAACCTACCGCATCGCCCCCAGCATTCTCTCGGCCGACTTTGCCCGCCTGGGCGAGGAGGTGCGCAACGTCATCGACGCCGGCGCTGATTTCATTCATTTCGACGTGATGGACAACCATTACGTGCCCAATCTCACCATCGGCCCGCTGGTGGCCGAGGCCATCAAGCCCTACTGCAAGAAGGCCGACGGCACCCCCATCACGCTCGATGTGCACCTGATGGTCGAGCCGGTCGATGCCATCGCCCAGTCCTTCGTCAAGGCGGGCGCCGACATCGTCAGCTTCCACCCCGAAGCCAGCAAGCACGTCGATCGCACCCTGCAGATGATTCGCGATGGCGGCGCCAAGGCCGGGCTGGTGTTCAACCCCGCCACGCCGCTTTCCGTGCTCGACTACGTCATGGACAGGGTCGATCTGGTGCTGCTGATGAGCGTCAACCCCGGCTTTGGCGGTCAGAGTTTCATTGAGAGCAGCCTGCCCAAGGCCAAACAGGTGCGTGCCAAACTCGACGCCTACAAGGCACAGACGGGCCGCGACATCCTGCTGGAAATCGACGGTGGCATCAAACCCGACAACATCGCCGCGGCCGCCGCGGCCGGGGTGGACACCTTCGTGGCCGGCAGCGCCATTTTCGGCAAGCCCGACTACAAGGCCGTGATTGACGCCATGCGCGCCAACCTCGCGGCGGTGGCCTGATGGACGCCCGCACCGCTGCGGCGCCTGCCCTGACCTTGGTCGGCCACGCCGTGCAGGCCGCCATCGTCGATCTCGACGGCACCATGATCGACACCTTGGGCGATTTTCATGCCGCGCTGTCGCGGCTGATGGAAGAGCTGGGTCTGCCCGCGGTCAGCCGTGAGCAGGTGGAGCATCGCATCGGCAAAGGTTCCGAATATCTGGTGCTGCAGACCCTGCGCATTCACCTCGCCGACGATCAGGCCCAAGACTTGTACCCGCGCGCCATCGAAACCTATCAGCGTATTTACGGCACCATCAACGGCCAGTATTCCAACCCGTTTCCCGGCGTGCCCGAGGGACTGGCGGCCTTGAAGGCGGCGGGCTTGCGACTGGCCTGCATCACCAACAAGCCCACACGCTACGCGCGCGAACTGCTCGACATCAAAGGGCTGCTGCAGCACTTTGAAGTGGTCAACGGCGGCGACGCCTTCCCGCGCAAGAAGCCCGACCCCATGCCCTTGGTCGAAACCTGCAAGCAGATCGGCCTGCCCACCGCGGTGGTGCTGATGATCGGCGATTCGCAGAACGATGCATTGGCCGCCCGCGCCGCCGGTTGCCCAGTGGCTCTGGTCACCTACGGCTACAACCACGGCGAGCCCGTGCGTGCGGTGGACGCAGATGGCTTTGCCGACCGCATCGGCGATCTGCTCCCCGTCTAAACAATTCAGAACGCAGAAACAAAAAAAGCCGCTCCGAACAGGAGCGGCTTTTTTGTGGGCAGAGCCGACGCGATCAGCCGTTGATGTTCTGCTTTTGAATGGAGGTGTTGGACACCACGCCAGCGGGCAGCATGCGCAGCATGGCCTGATACAGCTCGGCGTTGCCGGTGCCCGGAATGATGTGCGAGCCCGGGCCCATCAGCACGATGCCGTTGGCGGGTTCGAACAGCAGCTCAACCGTCTGGCCCTTGGGGATCTGCTTCACGCTGGCCAGTTGCTTGCTGAAGGCGTCCATCGCCGGCTTGAACGAGGCGTACTGCGCGGCGGACACGCCCTTTTTCACCCCAGCATCCAGCGCCTTGGCCAGAGCGTCGGCCGACATATTGGAAATGGCGGTGAGGCGAATCGACTTGGCGCCGGGCATGGTCATGATGTTGCTGGCCGATGTGGTGTTTTGCGGCAGGTACACCGCCGCGGCCATCTTGCCGCCCAGATTGACCACGCCAGCGCCGTTGATCAGCAGGGGCACGCCGTTGGCCGGGGCGGTTTGCATAACGGAGACGCCGTCCACTTTGACGGCGGCATTGGCGCTTACGGCGCCGAACGTCGCGGCCAGCGCGATGGCGGTTGCGGTCAGAACTGTTTTCATGGACGATCCTCGGGTGGTTTGTGGGTATATCAGCCAAATCTTATTTTATGAACCCACCCCTTGCATGTTCGGGTTTTCACCGAAACGGCGTGTTTGAGTGGTCACCAAACATGACGACGCGCAAGCCTTGCCAAGTGAAGCCGGTCAGTTGCTGTCCGCTTCGTTGCCCAGCAGCGCGCGTTTGAGCCGGTCTTCAGCGGGATCTTTGCCCAGCCAGATTTTGAGCATGGAATTGAAAAACTGCGGCTCGGTGAACACCCCGCCCGAGGGCACGCCATCGATGGAGATGGTGCTGCCCTTGCCGGGAATCTCGCGGAAAGTCACCGTTTCACCGGTTTTGATCTGGCTTTTTTGGGCAAACAGTCCGCCCAGTTGCACCAGGCTGGGAATGAAGGCGCTGAACTCCTCCGGGCTGAGGTTGTTCTTGATGCCTTCGTTGAGTTTGTCGCCGAGCTCCTTGCCGCTCACATCACGCAGCATGGTGAGTTTCAACTCCTTGGGCCCGGCCATGTTGTAAATCGCCTGCGGTTGCGTGCTTTTCTGCGGCAAATACAGGGCGGCGGTGTAAACCTTGAAAAAGAACACGTACCGGGTACCGGCGCCGTTGAGCGTAAGCGCCTTGCCGCCGACATCCACTTGCGGCGGAATATCCACGCCGTGCAGAGTGAGCGCCTGCGCGCTCGGCATGAAGGACGCGACAGCCAGTGCGGCGATCAGTGAGGCGGCTGCGCCGAAGGTGCGCAACGGCTTGTGAGCGGTGTGATCCATGAAGTCTCCTGTTGCTTGTTATCGAACGGTCGTTCATTTTTCGCAAAACGCCGTGCTTTGACAAGTGAATTCAGATTGGTTGGCGTTTAAGATGGTCCGACAACACCTCCTGAGAAACACGCCGGGCCGCCCCAAGTGTTTCTCACCCCCTCGGGGGGCCTGACGCGCAGCGGCAGGTCTGGGGGCGCTCTGAAGGAGACGTCATGCCCAAGGTTTTTCAGGACAGCTACCCCGACGCGCTGGCGCACTGCTATGGCTGCGGCCGCCTCAACGCCGAGGGGCATCAGATCAGGACCGTCTGGGACGGCGATGAAACGGTCACGCGCTTCACGCCCCAGCCCTATCACATCGCAGTGCCAGGCTTTGTGTACGGCGGGTTGATCGCCTCGCTGATCGATTGCCACAGCACCGGCACGGCGGCAGCGGCGATGTACCGTGCCGAAGGGCGCGAGATGGACACGCAACCGGCGTTCCGTTTTGTCACCGGATCGCTGCATGTCGACTTTCTCAAGCCGACGCCCTTGGGCACAGAGCTGGAAATTCGCGGTCGGGTGAAAGAAATCAAGGGCCGCAAGGTCATTGTGGAGTCCACGGTGTTTGCGGGCGGCGTGGCCACAGTGCGCGGGGAGGTCGTCGCGGTGCAGATGCCGGAAAACTTCGGCGCTTGAGCCCGTTACGCGGAAAATGGCCATACGAGTTTGCTACATTCGCTCACTCGGATAGATCTGCGCGATTCATTCACTTTCCATGTTCATCCATCGGCGACACGCATCGGGTTCTGGAGACCGGGGGGCTTGGCCCTGGCGGTTCTGGCTGATCGTGCCCGCTGCTGCGGCCTGAATCACCTCCGATCTGCGCCCCATCCACGTGTCAATGCGCGTGGGTCGTGTCGGCAACAGGCTGCGCTCCCGTGATATCCGCTGCCCGCCCATGCGGGGCAGCCGACCCTTGAGACGAACATGACTGAACTCGAATTCAAAGAACTGGCCCGCCAGGGCTACAACCGCATTGCGCTCGTGTCTGAAGCGCTGGCGGATCTGGAAACTCCCCTGTCGCTCTACCTCAAGCTGGGGGTGGGCGCAGGAGCCGGGCAAAACACCTTTTTGCTGGAATCCGTCGTCGGCGGCGAACGCTTCGGCCGCTACTCCTTTATCGGCCTGGCCGCCCGCACGCAGGTGCGGGTGAAGAATGGCCTCACCGAGGTGCTGCGCGACGGCGCGGTGGTGGAAACCTCTGATGTGCCGCCGCTGGATTTCATCGAGGCGTTCCACGCCCGCTTCAAGGTGGCGCTGCCTGCGGGTATGCCGCGTTTTTGCGGCGGGCTGGCGGGGTATTTCGGCTATGACGCAGTGCGCTATATCGAGCCGCGCCTGATGGCGTCTGCGGCCAAGCATCCCAAGCCCGATCCGCTGGACATGCCCGACATCCTGCTGATGTTGTGCGAAGAACTCGCCGTGATCGACAACCTGTCGGGGCGGCTCTACCTCATCGTCTATGCCGACCCCGGCCAGCCCGAGGCCTACAGCCAGGCGCGCTCGCGGTTGCGCGGTCTGCGCGAGCAACTGCGCTATTCCGTGTCGGCACCGCCCATGCAGCGCAGCAGCGTGACGCCGATCGAGCGCGAGTTCGACAAGGCCGACTATCTGAAAGCGGTCGAGAAGGCGAAGGATTACATCGCTGCCGGCGACTTCATGCAGGTGCAGGTGGGGCAGCGCCTGCGCAAGCGCTTCAGCGATTCGCCGCTGTCGCTCTACCGTGCGCTGCGTTCGCTCAACCCTTCGCCGTACATGATTTATTTCAACTTCGGCGACTTTCAGATTGCGGCCTCATCGCCCGAGATTCTGGTGCGCGAAGAGGCCGTGCCCGAAGGGCGCAAGGTCACCATCCGCCCGCTGGCAGGCACGCGGCCGCGCGGCGCCACCGCCGAGGCCGATGTGCGCAACGAGGCTGAACTGCTGGCCGATCCGAAGGAGCGCGCCGAGCATCTGATGCTCATCGACCTGGCGCGCAACGATCTGGGGCGTATCGCGCAGACCGGCAGCGTGAAGGTGACCGAGGCGTTCGCCATCGAGCGCTATTCGCATGTGATGCACATCGTCAGCAACGTCGAGGGGCTGCTGCAACCGCAGCGCACGCCGATGGACGTGCTGCGCGCCACCTTCCCGGCGGGCACGCTGTCGGGCGCGCCCAAGATTCGCGCCATGGAGGTCATCGACGAACTCGAACCCACCCGGCGCGGGCTGTACGGCGGGGCCATCGGCTACTGGAGCTTCGCCGGTGACATGGATCTGGCCATTGCCATTCGCACCGGCATCGTCAAGGACAACTGGTTGTACGTGCAGGCGGCCGCTGGCGTGGTGGCCGATTCCGTGCCCGAGATGGAATGGCGCGAAACCGAGGCCAAGGCCCGCGCCGTGTTGCGCGCGGCCGAGCAGGTGCAGGAAGGGCTGGACGGCTAAAGCGCCGGCCTGCCCCCTCTCTTCCCAGACCCACGGAGCCCACCATGCTGCTGATGATCGACAACTACGACAGCTTTACCTACAACCTGGTGCAATATCTCGGCGAACTCGGCCAGGACGTGCACACCGTGCGCAACGATGAGCTCGATCTCGAAGCCATCGCGGCGCTCAATCCCGAGCGCATCGTCATTTCTCCCGGACCATGCTCGCCCGCCGAGGCGGGTATATCCGTACCGGTGCTGCAGTATTTCGCCGGGCGGCTGCCCATTCTGGGCGTCTGCCTGGGGCATCAGGCCATCGGTGCCGCGTTTGGCGGCCAGATCGTGCGGGCGCGGCAAATCATGCACGGCAAGACCAGTCCCATCACCCATGACGGCCGGGGCGTGTTCGCCGAACTGCCCAGCCCGTACACCGTGGTGCGCTATCACTCGCTGGCCATCGAGCGCGACAGCCTGCCTGCCTGCCTGGAAATTACCGCGCAGACCGAAGATGGCGAGATCATGGGGGTGCGTCACCGCCATTTCACCATTGAGGGCGTGCAGTTTCACCCGGAATCCATCGAGACCGAGCACGGCCACCGGCTGCTGCAGAATTTTCTGGCGTTGAACGAGGGCCACTTCCATGACCATCAGTAATCACGATGCGCTGGTGCGCGTCATTGACCACCGCGAAATCTTCCATGATGAAATGATCGCGCTGATGCGCCGCATCATGACCGGCGAGATGTCTCCGGTCATGATGGCTGCGCTCATCACCGGCCTGCGGGTGAAGAAGGAAACCATCGGCGAAATCACAGCCGCCGCGATGGTGATGCGCGAATTTGCCACGCCGGTCGAAGTGGCCGATAAAAAGCGCCTGGTCGACATCGTTGGCACAGGGGGCGATTCCGCGCGCACCTTCAATATTTCCACCGCCAGCATGTTTGTCGCCGCCGCCGCAGGGGCGCAGGTAGCCAAGCATGGCGGGCGCAGCGTGAGTTCTTCCTCCGGCTCGGCCGACGCGCTCGACGCGCTGGGCGCCAACATCCAGCTCACGCCGGAGCAGGTGGCGCAAAGCCTGGCCGAATGCGGCATCGGCTTCATGTTCGCGCCCAACCACCATCCGGCCATGAAGCACGCGGCGCCGGTGCGCAAGGAGTTGGGGGTGCGCACTCTGTTCAATATTCTCGGGCCGCTGACCAACCCCGCGGGGGCGCCTAACCAGTTGCTGGGGGTGTTCCACCCCGATCTGGTCGGTATTCTGGTGCGCGTTTTGCAAAGGCTGGGCAGCGAGCACGCCCTGGTGGTGCACGGGCTGGATGGTTTGGACGAGGTGTCGCTGTCGGGTGAGACGCTGATTGGCGAACTCAAGAACGGCCAGATCAGCGAATACGCCATTCACCCCGGCGATCTCGGGCTGAAGTCCGCGCCGCTGGAGGCGTTGCGAGTGGAAGGCCCGGCTCAGTCCATCGAACTGATGCACGAGGCGCTCAACGATGTGGCGGGCGCGCCCAGAGACATCGTGGCACTCAATGCAGGGGTTGCGCTGTACGCCGCGAACGTCGCGCCCGCATTGATCGACGGCGTGCAGATGGCGCGCGAAGCCATTTCCAGCGGCGCAGCGCGCGACAAAATGCAGGAATTCGTGCGCGTCACCCACGCCATGCAAAAACCGGCGGCCAGTGTATGAGCCCACCCCGAAACCCTTCGCTTCGCTCGGCTCTCCCCTCAAGGGGCAAGAAACTCTCGGGGCGGCCCAGCGAGTTTCTTGAGAGC
>DZDA01000136.1:2924-5536 GCA_022730375.1 Thiomonas intermedia | reverse complement strand
TTGTAAGCGGTAGGTCATCCGTTCGATTCGGATAGTCGGCACCAATCTCCGTTTGGCATTCCATGCCTCGCTGCCCTATGCCAGGCATGGCGAATGCGCGCGTAATTCCTGTATGAACAAGTCGGATAAAAAATTATCTGGACAACTCGTCTCAATTTGTATCAAATAGTGTCTGAGCCTTTACTGGCTCTTTCAGGGAGTGTGCAATTCACCCAGGTCGACATCGACCTGGGTTTTTTTTCGTCTCCATTTTTCGCCTCTTTTTCTCTCCTCTCTTCCTCACATTAACCGACCATGCCTGCGGCAAGGGGCAAATGCTGTCGGCGACTCTGAGAGACAATAGGTCTGTTCCAAGCTCGGTATCTACTTATGTCCTCTCCCACCCCTCGCACCGATTGGCCTCAGGCGATCGTTCTGCACAAGTTATCTCGCGTGCTCGAACTCACCTATGCCGACGGAACCCAATACCTCCTGCCGTTTGAGCTGATGCGAGTCTTTTCGCCGTCTGCCGAGGTACGCGGACACGGGCCTGGGCAGGAAACCTTGCAGACTGGCAAGCGTCTCACCGAGATCGATAGTGTGATGCAGGTCGGGAACTACGCCATCCAACCGCACTTCTCGGACGGCCATGACAGCGGCATCTACAGCTGGGACTATTTGCACTTCCTGGGTCAAAACCAGGAGTCGCTCTGGGCCGACTATCTGAACCGCCTGCAAACGGCCGGCGCCGACCGCGACGCGCCCATGCCCGAGGCAACGTCCAACGCGCACCACTGCGCGTCTCACTAACCCTCACTGACCCTCTCATTGACTCTCATTGAGTTTCCCATGTCCGATACCCAGTCCACCTCTACCACCCATTTTGGCTACCAGCAGGTCGCCGAAGATGAAAAAGCTGCGCGCGTGCGGGGTGTGTTCGATTCGGTCGCGTCGCGCTATGACGTGATGAACGATTTGATGAGTGGCGGCCTGCACCGCGTCTGGAAGGCGTTCACGATTGCCATCTCGGGTGTGCGCCCAGGTCAGCGCGTGCTGGATGTCGCTGCGGGAACCGGAGATCTGTCGCGCGCTTTCGCCCGCAAGGTCGGGGCCACGGGCATGGTGGTGATGAGCGACATCAATGGCTCGATGCTGCGGGCGGGCCGAGACCGGCTCATCGACTCTGGCGTGCTGGTGCCGACGGTCTTGTGCGATGCCGAAAAGCTGCCCTTCCCGGACGCGCAATTCGATCTGGTGAGCGTGGCATTCGGCCTGCGCAACATGACCCACAAAGATGCGGCATTGCGCGACATGCAGCGTGTGCTCAAGCCGGGCGGCAAATTGCTCGTGCTGGAGTTTTCCAAACCCTGGGCGCCGCTGCGCGGGGCCTACGACCTCTACTCCTTCCAGTTTTTGCCGCGCCTGGGCAAGATGGTTGCGGGCGATCCGCAGAGCTACCAATACCTGGCCGAATCCATCCGCATGCATCCGGATCAGGAAACCCTCGCTGGCATGATGCGAGAAGCGGGCTTCGGTCATGTCGTTTGGCACAACCTCACAGCTGGCGTCGTCGCGCTACACATCGGGCAGAAATTTTGAGCTGACGCAATGCAAAACGCGCGCATTGAACTTTTCCATCGATCTGGTAACAAAATGTCAACTCTTCTCGACTTTCTGGAACTTGCATGAAAACGACTGGTTTGCTTCGCACCCTTCTGACTTTCGGCCTGACGCTGACTTTCGCTCTGGGTCTCGCACTGAGCGCCGTCGATGCGCATGCCAAACGCATGGGCGGCGGCAAGAGCATGGGGCGGCAGAGCAATGCCGTTACGCAGCGCGAAGCGGCACCGCCGCAACAAGCCGCGCCCGCCGCCACGCGTCAGCAGGCCGCGGCCACACCGCCCGCCAAGCAGCCCAGCCGCTGGGGTGGCATTCTCGGCGGTCTGGCTGCCGGTCTGGGTCTTGCCGCGCTGTTCCACGCACTCGGCTTCGGCGGCGCGCTGGGCTCCTTCCTCGGCTCGGCGCTGATGATCGGTCTGCTCGCGCTGGCCGCGTTCTGGATTTTCAATCTGCTGCGCCGCAAGTCCAGCACCAACAAGTCCACCCAACCCATGCAATATGCAGGCCCTTCGCAGGGCTATGCGCAGGCGCCGCTGGGCGTCGAAACGCAGATGCCGACGCAATGGACGCCTGGCGCCGGTTCGCAAGCCGCAAGTGGGGCTGGCATTCCTGCTGATTTTGATCGTGAAGGGTTTCTGACGAGCGCCAAGCAGCACTACACCCGCTTGCAGCAAGCCTGGGATGCGGCTGATCTGAACAGCCTGAAAACCTTCACCACCGCCGAGATGTACGACGCCTTGGCTGCCGATCTGCAACAGCGCGGCATGACGCCCAACAAGACGGAAATCGTTACCCTCGAAGCCTCGCTGCTTGCGCTGGAAGAGACCCCGGCCGAATACATCGCCAGTGTCGAGTTCTCCGGTCTGGTGCGCGAAGAAACCTGGGGTGGCGCGAGCCCGGTGCGCGAGGTTTGGAACCTGGTGAAACCCCGCGACGGCTCCAGCGGTTGGCAACTGGCCGGCATTCAGCAGCTGAACTGACGCGCCGAATTCACCCTGCTGCTCTCTCGCTCT
>DZDA01000136.1:0-2824 GCA_022730375.1 Thiomonas intermedia | reverse complement strand
GCTCTCTCGCTCTCTCGCTCTCTCGCTCTACGCCGCGGCCGCGCAAGCGCTGCGGCGTTTTTCATGCAGCGCTTGCGCGGCCGAATCTCATGAGAAAACGCCGGGCCGCCCCAAGTTTTCTCATCCCCCTCGGGGGGGCTGTCGCGAACGCGGCAGGTCTGGGGGGGCTCACAACGCAGACAGGCTCCTAGAATGCGTCAATAAACGCCATTCCTCATGCGCATTCCCGACGTTCAGCCCTTGATTCCCGATCGCACTTCGCTGGTGCGCAGACTGCAGTCGCTGGTCTTGCCAGCGCTCAATCATCTGCTCGCATCCGACCCACACGCCCAGGGCAAGCTTGGCACCCATGCGGGCAAGACGGCGGTGTTCACCGCAATGGGTATTGATTTGCCGTGGGAGATCGAACCGGAAGGTTTGCTGCGCACCGCAACGGCTACAGCGCTCGGCAATGATGAGGCCGACTTGCACATCACCCTCGATCTCGACGCCTTGCGTGAGGCCATCGCCAAGCGCGCACCGCTGAATCTGACGGGCGCCCGCATCACCGGAGACGCCGAGCTGGCCCAGACGCTGTCCTGGCTGATGGCGCATGTGCGCTGGGATGCTGAAGACGATCTCGCGCAGCTCATCGGCGATATTCCCGCACACCGCATTTCCCGGGCCGGACAGAACCTGGTGGCGCAAGGGCAGCAAGCCTGGACGCGTGCCCACAACGACGCGCGCAACTGGTTTGCCGCGAGCCCGCGTGCTTTGGTCAGCCGCGGCGAATTGGCGCAAATGCAGGAACAAGTGCGCGAATTGCGCGATCAGGCCGCACGGCTGGAAAAACGTCTCGCCATGTTGCGCAAGCAATTCGGCGCCCGCGAGAACTGAACGACCGATGCGCCGCCTGCTCCGCCTGCTGAAAATTGTTTCCGTCATCCTGCGCCACGGCCTGGACGAAATGGCGCTGTCGAGCTTTCGCCATCCCTGGCTGCGCCGACTCGCCCGGGTGCTCAGCTTCGGGCGCCCGCTCAATCGTCCACGCGGCGAGCGTTTGCGTCTGGCGCTGGAGAGCCTGGGGCCGATTTTTGTCAAATTCGGCCAAGTGCTTTCAACCCGCCGTGACCTGTTGCCGCCCGACATCGCCGACGAACTCGCCAAGCTTCAGGACAACGTGCCCCCCTTCGAATCCGAAGTCGCCGTAGCGATCATCGAGCGTTCGTTCGGCAGGTCCATCGAAACCTTGTTCGCCATCTTCGAGCGCAAGCCGGTGGCCAGCGCCTCCATCGCGCAGGTGCATTTCGCCACCCTGCCCTTGCAACAGGGCGGCGCCGAGGTGGCGGTCAAGGTGCTGCGTCCAGGCATGCACAAAGTCATCGATGAAGACCTCGCGCTGATGCACACCATGGCTGCCTGGGTGGACCGGCTGTGGAGTGAGGGCAAGCGACTGAAACCGCGCGAAGTGGTGGCCGAATTCGACAAATACCTGCACGACGAGCTCGACCTGGTCCGCGAGGCGGCCAACGGCACGCAACTGCGGCGCAATATGGCTTCGCTCGACTTGCTGCTGATTCCCGAGATGCACTGGGAGCTGTGCCGCAGCGACGTGATCGTAATGCAGCGCATGTACGGCGTGCCGATCGGCCGCGTCGATGCGCTGCGCGCTGCCGGCGTCGATTTCAAGCAACTGGCCAAGGCCGGGGTGGATATTTTTTTCACCCAGGTGTTCCGCGACGGGTTCTTTCATGCCGACATGCACCCGGGCAACATCATGGTCAGCCTGCAGCCCGAAACATTCGGCCGCTATATCGCGCTGGACTTCGGCATTGTCGGCACCCTGTCCGACTTCGATAAAGACTATCTGGCGCAGAACTTCATTGCCTTTTTCCGCCGCGATTACAAGCGCGTGGCCGAGCTGCACGTGGAGTCTGGCTGGGTGCCTGCCGACGCCCGTATCGACGAACTCGAAGCGGCGGTGCGCAGCGTTTGCGAGCCGCAGTTCGCCCGTCCCCTGAAAGACATTTCGCTCGGCCAGGTGCTGCTGCGGCTGTTTCAGGTTTCGCGCCGCTTCAAGGTGGAAATCCAGCCCCAGCTCGTGCTGCTGCAAAAAACCCTGTTGAACGTCGAAGGGCTGGGTCGCCAGCTCGACCCCGATCTTGATCTCTGGACTACGGCACAGCCCTTTCTCGAAAAATGGATGAAAAGCCAGGTGGGCTGGCCTGCCTTCCGCGACAAGTTCAAGAACGAATCGACCCGCTACGCGCAATACCTGCCGGAAATCCCTCGTCTGCTGCATCAGGCCCTGCTGGCGCAGGAAAAGCGCGACGACCCCGTGCTGCGCGAGCTGCTGCAGGAACAACGGCGGACCAATGCTCTGCTGCAGACGCTGATGGCGTTTGTCGTCGGCTTCATCGTGGCCGTACTGCTGCTCGCAGCGGTGGACAGTCACTGGCTACAACTATTGTTTTGACGCTCCTCTGCCATGCTCATGCCACAACGCACATTACCCGACGGTAGCGCCATCCCCGCACTGGGTCTGGGCACTTGGCGTATGGGCGAACGCGCCGAGGCGCGCGCCGCTGAAATCCTTGCGGTGCGCGAAGCGCTGCGCATGGGATACCGCCTGATCGACACCGCCGAGATGTACGGCGAAGGCGGCGCCGAGAGCATGCTGGGCGAGGCGCTGCGGCAGGCGTTTGCTGCAGGCGAGTCGCAACGCGAAGACCTCACCATCGTCAGCAAGGTGTACCCGCACCATGCCAGCGCCCGCGGGGTGGTCGAGGCCTGCGAACGCAGCCTGCAACGCTTGAAGCTCGACCGCATCGATCTGTACCTGCTG
>DZDA01000028.1:11198-24104 GCA_022730375.1 Thiomonas intermedia | reverse complement strand
CGCGCGCGCCTGCCGGTGCAGCGCATGCTCGACTTCACCGCTGCGCAGGGCTCCGCCTCAGCCGCGGGCAGCCTGGTTCCGGGCATTGGCGCGGCCTGAACAAGCACGGAGAGGCCCATGCAGCGCGCGCGCCTCAGCGCAGCCGCCCGAGGTAAGACGCCGGAGCGGCGGGTTTGACCGCAGCGGCTTTATCCTTGCCGCCACCCGTTACGTCCTTGTCGATCCCGCCAGGAAACATCACCGCCTCGAAGCGGTCCGCCCATTGATCCAGATCCGCGTCGTGCTCGGCACGCGCCACGCGCAGCACTTCCCGGGCGTAGTCGGCGTTCTGCGCCATCCACTCCGTGTCGGTCACACGGCCGATCTTGCGGCGCAGCAGAACATGCAGATGCGCAGCGAGCGCGACGGCTTCAGAACTTCCCATGTCGTGTGCTCCTGTGCAGCTTGAGGTTATTCGATGCGCTCGCCATGCTGGCTCAGATCGAGCCCGGCGTCTTCTGCCTCGGCATCCACCCGCAGGCCCATCACGGCATCAATCAGCTTGAGCAGAATGAAGCTGGCAACGAAGCTGTAGACCAGGGTGGCGCTGGCGCCCAGCGCCTGCACCAGCACCGAAGCGGTCTGGCCGCTGTAGGACGGCACGGCGAAGAATCCGGTCAACACCGCCCCGGCAAATCCGCCCACGCCATGAATGCCAAACACGTCCAGCGCGTCATCGGCGCCGAGCAGGCGTTTGAGCCCGGTGGCGCCCCAGTAGCACACCACGCCCGCGATCAGGCCCACCGCCACCGCGCCCATCGGATCGACAAACCCCGACGCCGGGGTGATGGCCACCAGCCCGGCCACCGCACCCGAACAAATGCCCAGCAGCGTCGGGCGGCCGCGCAGAGTCCATTCGGTCAGCATCCAGCTGAAGGCGGCAGCGGCTGTGCCCAGTTGGGTGGCGAGCATGGCCATGCCGGCGCGGCCATCTGCGGCGCAGGCCGAGCCTGCGTTGAAGCCGAACCACCCCACCCACAGCAGCGCCGCGCCGATCATGGTGTAGGTCAGATTGGCGGGCAAGAAGGGCTCCTGCCCCCAGCGCTGGCGTTTGCCCAGCACGATGGCGCAGGCCAGACCCGCGGCGCCCGCATTCACATGCACAACCGTGCCGCCGGCGAAATCGAGCATGCCCATTGACGCCAGCCAGCCCGAGGGCTCCCACACCGAATGCGCCACCGGGGCATACACCAGCAGCGACCACAGGCCCATGAACACCAACATGGCCGAGAACTTCATGCGCTCTGCAAACGCCCCCACGATCAACGCCGGGGTGATGATGGCGAAGGTCATCTGGAACATCACATACACCGACTCGGGGATGGTGGGCGCCAACTCACTGACCGACACCATGCCGCTGGTCTTGCTGAAAAACACTCCGTCGAGAAACAGCCGCGACAGGCCGCCGATATACGGGCTGCCCGGCATGAAGGCCAGGCTGTAGCCAGCGACGAACCACAGCAGCGTGACCAGCACCGTGGTGGCGAACACCTGCATGGTCACGCCGAGAATGTTCTTCTTGCGGACCATGCCGGCGTAAAACAAGGCCAGTCCGGGGATGGTCATCATCAGCACCAGCGCCGTGGATGCCAGCATCCACGCGGTATCGCCAGAATTCAGGGTGGAGACGTTGGCGATATGCGGAATGGAGAGAGTGGCTGGCGCCGCCTGCGCCAGCGCGCTGATTGGAAGCAGGCCGACGAGCCCGGCCAGAACGGCGCGGAGGTGTGGTTGTTTGCGCGAAATGCTGTCTGGAAGTGAGGACGTGTTGTGCATGGAAAGGCCCGATCAAGTTGTGTCGGGGATTTCGCAATATCCAGACCAGCGCATATAGATGGCTCTACCGAGCTATCCGTGTGAAACAAATCACATAACGCATGACCGCGCAAGCACCTATTGGCGTGGGCTGGCAGGGCCTCGCATTGCACGGCACTGAAGCGGTGCATGGCAGCATGGTGGGGCACCGATTCCGTGCCGCAGGGTCGGTACGCCAGTGCCACACTTGCCCAGCGCGTTCGGATTGAGCGATTACCGCGTCTTCATGATGCGCGCCTTTTCCCGTTGCCAGTCGCGCTTGGCTTCGGTGTCGCGTTTGTCGTGGTCTTTCTTGCCCTTGCCCAGCGCCAGATCGAGCTTGACCCGGCCGCCCTTGTAATGCAGGTTGATGGGCACCAGGGTGTAGCCGCGCTGCTCGACCTTGCCGATCAGTTTGCGGATTTCATCCTTGTGCATCAACAGTTTGCGCGTGCGCGACGCATCCGGCCGCACATGGGTGGAGGCGCTGTTCAGCGCGGTGACGTTCATGCCGATCAGAAACAGCTCGCCATCGCGGATGACCACATAGCCGTCTGTGAGTTGCACCTGACCGGCGCGCACGGATTTGACCTCCCAGCCTTCGAGCACGATGCCCGCTTCGAAACGGTCTTCGAGGAAGTAATTGAAATGGGCCTTGCGGTTTTCGGCGATGCTCATGCGGGGAATATGGGGCGTTCGGCCCTCAATACAATCGCGTCATTCTAAGAAGCCTCGATCCGCTCGCGTTCGCCCATGCCCCAGGTTCACAAATCCGTCCTCATCTGGTACAGCCCGCAAGAGATGTACGACCTGGTCACCGATGTGGCCGCCTATCCGCAGTTTCTGCCCTGGTGCGGGGGCGCCTCGGTGCAATCGGAAGAGGGCGATACGGTACGCGCCAGCGTGACCATCGACTTCAAGGGCATACGCCAGAGCTTCACCACGCAGAACACCAACGTGCCCGGACAGGAAGTGCGCATGCGGCTGGTGGACGGGCCGTTTTCCGCGCTGCATGGACGCTGGGTGTTCAACCCCCTGGCTGACGGCAAGGCGTGCAAGGTCGAGTTTCTGCTCGATTACAAGTTCTCCAATTTCATCGTGGAGAAGGTCATCGGCCCGGTGTTCAACCATATCGCCAGCAGCTTTGTCGATGCCTTCGTGCAGCGCGCCAAGCAGGTCTATGGACCGCGTTGAGCCCGCAGTGGTGAATATCGCGGTGTTCTACGCGCCAGAGCGCGGCGAGCCCGACTTGAGGCGGCTTGCGCTGCCAGCAGGCGCCACGGTTGGCCAGGCCCTGCAGGCCAGCGGCATGCTCAGCGCCCATCCCGAATTGACTTCGACCGACATCCGCCACGGCATCGACGGCCAGCGCGTCACGCTGCAGCGGGTGCTTCAGGACGGCGACCGCATCGACCTGTGCCGTCCCTTGCAGGTCGATCCCATGACCGCGCGGCGCTTGCGGGCTGCCGCCTCAAAGCCACGCCGCTGACACATCGGGCGGTATTTCGGCGGGCGGGCCTTCGAACTGCGTGAGGCCGTCACCGAGCACGATGACGCGATCGGCCAGCTCCCGCGCCCACGGTTTTTGCTCGACCATGAGCACGCCCAGCCCCTGCCCTTGCAGTTGCCGGATGAGCAGGGCCGTCGCGGCTACGCGCTGAGGCGCCAGACCTTCGGTCGGCTCGTCGAGCAGGAGCAGATCGGGGTTGCCCATCAGCGCGCGGGCGATGGCGAGCATCTGCTGTTCGCCGCCGGAAAGCGCCTGGGCGGGCGCGTGCAGGCGCGGCGCCAGTGCCGGAAACAGGGCCAGCACCGCTGCCTCGTTCCAGCGCGACGGGCTCGTGCGCGCGGTCTTGGCACCCAAAAGCAGGTTCTGCCGCACGCTCAGACGCGGAAAAATCTCGCGCTGCTCCGGCACATAGCCCAGCCCCAGCCGGGCGCGGCGATGCGCGGGCAGGCCGAGCATCTCTTGTCCGGCAAGACTAGCGCGGGCCGCTGCAGGAATCAGCCCCATCAGCGCCTTGAGCAGGGTGCTGCGCCCGCTGCCATTGCGCCCGAGAACAAGCAGCAATTCCCCCGCATGCAGTTGCAGATGCGCGCCGCGCAGCACCTGCACCGGCCCGTAGCCCGCCTGCAGCGAGTGAACTTCGAGCAGCGCGGTTTTCTCGGGCGGGAGGTTCATGGCGCCGTGCCCAGATAGACCGCCTGGACCTGCGCGTCGTGGCGAATGGCATCGGGCGCGCCGTCGGCCAGCACGCGGCCCTGATGCAGCACCACGACCCGCGTGGCGAGGCGGAACACGGCGTCCGGGTCGTGTTCGATCAGCAGCAGGGTGCGGTCGCTGCAGAGCTGCGCGATCAGGTCGCGCATGTGCGCGGCCTGCGCCCGGTTCATGCCCGCGGTGGGTTCGTCGAGCAACAGCAAAGACGCGCGGCCGATCAGCCCGAGGCCGAGTTCCAGCGCGCGCAGGCGGGCATAGTCGATACTTTGAGCCGGTCGATCGGCGCAGTCTTGCAATTGCAGCGCCTGCAGCCAGTGTGCGACCTGCTGCCGCAGTTCGGCATCGCGCCGGTACGGCAGCCACCAGCGCCGGGCCGGTTGTGCCGCAAGCAGGCAGGCGCGCAGATTGTCGGCCACGCTCAAGCTGGAAAAAACCTGCGGCGACTGGAAGCTGCGGCCGATGCCGGCCCGGGCGATCTGCGCGGGGTTCATGCGGTCGATCCGTCGGCCCGCCAGCCACACGCTCCCGACGCGCAGGGGGCACAGGCCGCTGATCACCTGAAACAAGGTGGATTTGCCCGCGCCGTTGGGGCCGATGAGGGCCACCCGTTCGCCAGCCTCGATCTGCAGATTCAGATCGGTGAGGATGGGCTGGCCGCCGAGCACGCAGTGCACGCCGCGCACGTCGAGCAGGGGCGGGCGCTCAGTGGCGTTGGATATGACGTTGGAGGTGACGTTGGAGGTGACGTTGAATGCGGCGTTCATTCGCGGGCTCCGCCTTCGCGCAGCTGCGGCGCCAGTGCCCGCCACACCAGGGCGCACAGCCCCGCGCCCGTGGCGGCCAGCAGCGCCGCGCCAACCCAGACATCGGCGCTGCCGATCTGCAGCGGCACGCCATACAGCCGCAGGGTGCTGCCCACAAGCAGTTGTTGACGCACGGCGTAGAGCAGTTCGATCAGGCTGCTCGCGCCGATGACCGACATGGCGCCGCAGAGCAAAAGGGCGGCCAGCCCCCACAGCAAATCGGGATTGCGGCGGGCGCGAAACTGACGCGCCAAATCGCGCAAGACCCCGCTCAAACCCTGCGGCGCCCAGATCACGATGGCGAGAAAACCGAGCCCGACATACAGCATCCAGGCCTGCGAAACCGAGGCCAGAACCGACTCGCTGCCCACCATCAAGCCCGCGCCCAGCAAGGCGCCCCAAGCCGTGCCGCTGCCTGCGGCCAGGCTGAACAACAGGGCCATGCTCGATTGCGGCAGCCCGAGCGATCCGGCGCTCACCTGTTCGAGACGCAGGGTTTGCAAGGCCCCGGACAGACCCGCGAGGAAGGCGCTTGCCAGCACCAGTTGCAGCCGAACCCGTCGCGGTGCGGCGCCGCTGACCGCAACGCGCAAGGGGTTGTCGCGCACCGCTCGCGCCAGCAGATCGAGCCGGGCGCCGTCGAGCCCGCGCAGCAAGGCCGCGACCAGCAGCACATAAGCCGCGCTCACGCCATAGACCTGCCGCTGCGACAGCAGATCGAGCCCCAGCCAGACCGGCCCCGCGGTGCGGTCGGTGGAAACGCCGCCTTCTCCGCCGAAAAAACCCTGCAGCATGGGCACGGCCAATGCCACGAGCAGGCCCAGCCCCAGCGTGATCATGGCAAAGCTCAGGCCGCCTCGCCGCACGCTGATCGGGCCGAACACCAGCGCCACGCCCACGGCAAACACCCCGCCATACAAGGGCGTCAGGGCAAAGGGCAGCGGCCAGCCGGAGGCGGCAATCGTGTTCATCGCATGGGCGGCGGCATAGGCGGCCAGCCCCGCATACATCGCCTGCCCGAAGCTGAGCAGCCCGGCGCGGGTGACCAGCAGCCCCACCGACAGCAGCAGCAGCCAGGCGCTGGCCAGTTGCGACAGCAGGCTGAAACCGGCGCTGTCCAGCGGCAAGGCCAGCGGCAGCGCGAGCAGCGCCGGGAACAGCACCGTGAACAGCGCTTTGAACGACGCAGTGCGGCCGCGCGCCGGAGTCGGCACGGCGGCGTTCACAGCGCGTCGTCCCGAGACAGCGCGCGCGTCAATCCCTGCGGACGCAGCGCCAGCACCGCGACCAGCAGCACATATGGCAGCAGCGGCGCGGCGCGGGCCAGGTCGAGGTGCAGCAGGCTGGGGAGAATGCCGTCGCTCGCGGGCCAGGCCGCCGGGGCGTTCCAGCCCAGAGCCTGCAGGCCGTCAGCCAATGAACCGTTGACGGCCACGGCGAGGGTCTGCACTTCGCCCACCAGCAGCGCACCCAGCAGCGCGCCGCGCAGCGACCCCAGACCGCCGATGATGATGACGGCAAACAGCAGCGCGCCCATTTGCGCGGCCATGTCCGGCTCGGTGACGAGCAGCGGCCCGCCCACCGCACCAGCCAGCCCGGCCAGTGCGCCGCCCACGGCAAACACCACGGTCTGCACGGCGCGCACATCGTGCCCCAGAGCCGAAGTCATGGGCGCGTGCGTCAGCGCGGCCTGCACGATCAGCCCGGCTCGTGTGCGCCACAGCAGCAGCCAGGCCAGCGCCAGCGCGGCCAGCGCCGTGACCATGACAAAGCCGCGGTACACCGGAAAATCCACCCCGCTCAAGGCGAACAGCGCCCCCTGCAGCGCTGCGGGTATGGCATAAGGCGCCGAGCCGCTGCCCCACACCAGGCGGGCCGCTTCCACCAGCACCACGCCGAAGGCGAAAGTGGCGAGCAACTCCGGCAGATGCCCCTGCGTGCGCAGACGTCGCAACACGCCGACTTCAAACCCCGTGGCCACCACGGCAACGCCCAGGGGCGCAAGCAGCAGTCCGCCCCAGAAGCCCAGCCACTGACCGCTTTGCCAGGCCAGATAGGCGCCGAGCATGTAGAAACTGCCGTGAGCGAAATTGAGTACGCCCAGCAGCGAAAAGATCAGCGTCAGCCCTGAGGCGAGCAGGAACAGCAGCAGGCTGTAGCTCAGGCCATTGAGGGCAGAGAGTGCGATCGCCTCCATGCAGGAACCGTGGCCAGGGGATCAGGGGGATAAGAGGGGGGTGAGAGGGGGATCAGGCTCCCGGCTTTAGCGCAACGGCGTGCCCTGGCTGGCGCCGGGCACCGCGCTGGCCGTCACCTTAGGCGGCTTGACCGGATAGACCTCGGTCATCAACGGCCGCTGCATGGTGCATTGCGCAGGCAGCGTGGTCTTGGAGGGCGGGTAGGTGTGCTCCAGCGCAAAGGTGTAGCCGGTGTTCTCCACGTTGTAGGGGTTGGCGGGCGAGACCGGCTGCCAGTCGCTGACATAGATGGGCTGGAGCAACTGGTGATCGGCCGCGCGCAGGGTGACCTCGCCATTGAAGGTGTGGAACTTGAGCCCTTCCATCGCGCTGGCGACCTTCAGCGGCTCGGTGCTGTGCGCCTTGGTCATGGCGGCGGTGAGCAAGGCCAGGCCGGTGTAGGTGGCGGGCACCGAGAAGTCTTGCTTGTACTTGTCGCGGAAGCCCTTTTGCAGGCTTTGCAGCACGCCCGGCAGATTAGGGTTGCTGTAATAGACCAGCTTGACGCGCCCGGCGTCGTGCGGGCCGATTTCGCTGGGCGCGCCCAGGCTGCTGGCGTAGAAAGTGTAGAGATCGGCCTTGAGCCCGCCTTGCTGCGCGGCCTTGATGAGCAGGGTGAGGTCGGGGCCCCAGTTGGCGGTGATGATGCAGTCGGCCTTGGCCGCCTGCACCTTGGCGATATAGGGCGAAAAGTCTTTGACCTGCCCGAGGGGCACGAAGTCTTCGCCCACGATCTGGATGTCGGGCCGTTTGAGCGCCAGCATTTCACGGGCGTACTTGGCGACCTGATGGCCGAAGGAATAGTCTTGCTCGATGAGATAGACCCGCTTGATCTCCGGCCGGTTGCGGATGTCGTCGGTCATCGCCTGCAGGGTCATGGGCACGCTGGGCTGCAGCGCAAAGTGCCAGAAACTGCAGTCGCGGCCGGTGAGCGCGGAATCGACCGCGGCGTAGTTGAGGTAGAGCACTTCCTTGCCGGGATGGCGGGTGTTGTGACGGCTCACCGCTTTCGACAGCGCAATCGCCGCGCCCGATCCGTCGCCCTGCAAGACATAGCGGATGCCCTGATCGACCGCGGCCTGCAGCGCGTTGACCGTATCTTGCACCGCCCCCTTGTTGTCGAAGGGCACGATCTCGAAGCGCACCCCCGCGGTGTTGCCGCGGTTGACCCGGTCGGCCACGAACTGCCAGCTCTGCAGCTGATTCTGGCCGACTGCGGCGAAGGGGCCGGTGAGCGGGTCGATGAAAGCGAGCTTGACGGTCGGAATCTGCCGCGCATGCACTGGCGCAGCGCCCAGCAGCATGCCTCCAGCCAGGGTGGAAAGAAAATTTCTGCGGGTGGTGTGCATGGTTTGCAAAGCCTCTTGTTCTGTGCCGCCCGCCACAACAAGTCGCGGGAAGAGCAAAGGGGCAATGCTATTTCAATGCAGGAATGCCGCCGCCCTCCGCAGGGTGTGGGGAGCATGGCGGCGGACGCGGCGGCTTACAGCGCGTAGTTCAGCCCGAAGAACACCGAGCGTCCAGCGCCGGGAATGCGGGCGCCCACGGGCAGGTCGCCGCCGGAAACGCGGTTGATGCCGCTCAAGGCGTCGGCATAGTTCTTGTCGAACAGGTTGTTCAGCCCGGCGGTGAGTTGCAGCGCAGGGCTGGCCTGCCAGGCGCCGTGCAGATTGAGCACGCCGTAGCCGCCGGTGGGTTTTTCGCCGTTGTAGGCCGAGACTTCGGTCTGTTTGGCGGCCAGCACCCATTGCAGATTGGCGCTCCACGGCCCTGTGGCGTAGCGCAGGTTGGTGGTGGCGCGCAGCGGGGCGATGCGGTAGAGGTTGTCCGGCACATCAGTGCGCTTGCCGCGTACATAGCTCACCACGCCGTCGAGGCCCACGCCACGCGGCAGGCCTAATGCCAGCGCCCAGTTCATGTCCAGGCCATACAGCTCGGCCTGCACATTGTTGTATTGCAGGACGGGCAGGCCGGAGGCGTCTTTGCGGGCGATGGGCGTGCCCTGGATGTAGTCGTGCACGCGGCTGTAGTAGGCCGACGGGGCGATGCGCCAGCCCGCGCCGTGCCAGTCGGCGCCGAGGTCGAGGGTGTCGGCCACTTCGGGTTGCAGGGCCAGATTGCCGAGGTAAGTGCGGCCATCGGCCATGCCGGCGCTGGCGTTGGCGGGGCTCCAGAGGTAGCGCTGCAGCAGGCTGGGCGACTGCATCTTGCGGGCGATGCCTGCGGTGTAAGTGGCGTTTTCGGAGGCTTTGAAGCGGGTTTGCAGCACCACGTCCCAGTTGTTGTCGGTGAAGGCGCGATGGGCCGCGTTGAATTTGGCCTGATCGGCCAGGCTCATGGCGTTGGGCGCCATGCCCAGCGCGGTGACGGGGGCGGCGTCGGTCTTGATCTGGTCGGCGCGCAGGCCAAAGCGGGTGTTCCACTGCGGCGTCCAGGCGCGTTCCCATTCGCCATACGCGCCAAGGTGGCGGCGGGTGGACGGGGTGATGTTGTTGCGCTTGCTCATGGGGTTGCCGCTGGCGGCGAGCGAATAGGCCTGGAAGTCGTTGCCATGCCAGCTCAGGCCGCCTCTCCAGGTGTTGGCACCGTCGGGCAGGGTGTAGTCGATCGCCGTGCCCTTGTCGGTGCTGGTGGCGGGCGCCTGCATGGCCATGCCGCCGGGCATGACCTTGCGCAGGCTGTAGTTGTCCATCAGGTGGTCGATGGAGTGGTGATAGGCCTTCACCGAAAGCAGGCCCGCGCCGAGTTTGCCGGTGTAGCGGGCGCTGTAGCTGTCGGCCTTGTCGTCGACCATGTCCATCGGCAGTGCGGGCGTGCCGGCGTTGCGGGTGTGGTGCTGGCTGGCGTCGAGCTGCAGCAGGCCGTCGCTGGGCAGTTTGAGGCCGAAGGTGAGATCGTGGTTGAGGGCGTGATAGCCGGTATCGGCCACCGTGCCGCCGGGCCAGCGCAGATTGCCGCCATTGAGCCACTGGCCGGTGTAGCCCAGGCTCATGCGGTCGTTGGCGGCGGTGGCGCCGAGCAGCAGGCTGCTGCCGCTGTTGGAACTGTCTGCCGCCGCGTTGATCCGTCCGTGCATGGTGAGCCCGCTGCCCGCGCCAAACTGCGGCGGCGCAGATTCGGCCACGATGGCCCCGCCGATATGATCGCCCCCCACGCTGACCGGCGCGATGCCCGGATACACCGTCAGCGTGCCCAGGATTTGCGGAGTGATGTAATGCAGCGGCGGGTCCATGTGGTTGGGGCAGGCCGGGGTGATGCTCATGCCATTGACCTGCACGTTGACGTTGTCGCCCATCAGCCCGCGCAGTTCGGCTATGCCGGTGAGCGGCCCGTTGCGCACCACGCCGGCGCCGGCGATCTGGTTGAGCAGGCTGGAGGTGTCCGCCGTGCTGGCGCGTTGCGCCGGGGTGGGCTCCAAGGTGGTGGCGCTGGTGGAAAAACCCTGCAGGCTGCTGGCGCTGACGGTCACTTCGGGCAGGGTGCTGGCGCTTTCGGCAGCTCGCGCCGCCAGCGGGCTGAACAGGGCAGAGACGGCGAGGGCCAGAACGGTGGGGACGAGCGGTTTGGGGGAGGAGAACGACATGATGACAAAACGTGACGAGAGATCGAAGTCACACAATCTATTGCCCACAGTAGGGGCTTTCGTGCGGCAAAACGTCGCATTTGTAGGGGCTCACACACAGGGGTTTTCCCGGCAGATCGGGACGGTTTGATGCGCGATCTGATGCAGGATTTTGTGTTGTTCGATGACGCACAGGCCAGCCCCGCGCAGCCCACCAGCCGCCTGATGCTCGGCGCCGAGCGGCAATGGCAGGCGGGTACGCAAGCCGAAGTCTTGCCCGCCTTCGACGCGCTGGAGCAAGCCTTGGCACAAGGGCTGCAGGTGGCGCTATTTGTGGCTTACGAAGCCGCGCCGGCCCTTGCGGGGCTGCCTGGGTTCGAGCACGAGCAGCCTGCGCAACCGCTGGTCGAGGCGCGGGC
Organism: Thiomonas intermedia; assembly: GCA_022730375.1. GTDB lineage: Bacteria > Pseudomonadota > Gammaproteobacteria > Burkholderiales > Burkholderiaceae_C > Thiomonas > Thiomonas intermedia_C. Next base: position 13,029 of record DZDA01000028.1, on the reverse strand, counting down.
CTTCGCCACGGCGAACCCCTTGAGCGCGGAAGGCGTCACGCAATGGCTGCAGGCGCAGGCCGCGTCGCTGCCGGAGCCCGATCAGCCCTGTGGCGTGGCCGGGCTGCAGGCAGGCATCACCCAGGCGGACTACGCCAAGGCGCTGGCGCGCATTGCCGAGCATTTGCGCGCGGGCGAAAGCTATCAGATCAACTTCACCTGGCCCTTGCGCGGGCAGGCGTTCGGCGATCCGCTGGCGCTTTACGCCGCGCTGCGGCGGGCGCAGCCCACGCGCTATTCCTGCCTGGCCAAACTCGGCGGGCGCTGGGTGTTGAGCTTTTCGCCCGAACTGTTTTTCTCGCGCGATGGCAGCCTGCTGCGCGCACGGCCCATGAAGGGCACCGCCCCGCGCCAGGCCAACGCAGAAGCCGACGCGCAGGCCGCGCTGGCGCTGGCGGCCGACCCCAAGAACCGCGCCGAGAACCTGATGATTCTCGACCTGTTGCGCAACGATCTCGGGCGGCTGGCCGTGCCGGGTTCGGTGCGCGTGCCCGAGCGCTTCACCGTCGAGCCTTACCCGACCGTGTGGCAGATGACCTCCAGCGTGCAGGCCGTGCTGGACGAGCGCGGCGGGCCGCGCCGTTGGGAGGAGATTTTTGCCGCGCTGTTTCCCTGCGGCTCGGTGACGGGCGCGCCCAAGCGCAAAAGCATGGAGATCATTCGCGCGCTGGAGGGCGGGCCGCGCGGGCTTTATACCGGCGCTTTGGGTTTCATCGATCCGCGCGACGCCGGGCAAGGGCCGCTGGCGACATTCAGCGTGCCCATTCGCACCTTGCAGGTTGAAGACTGCGTACAGACCAGAGGTGAAACCGCCGGAACGCGCGCTTTCCAATTGGGCGTGGGCAGCGGCGTGGTGATCGACTCCGACCCCGCCGCCGAGTGGCAGGAATGCTGGGACAAGCTGCGCTTCGTCACCGCGCACGATCCTGGTTTTGGCCTGATCGAAACCTTCGCCGCCGTCTGGCCGACGCAGGCCGGGCGCATCGAGCGGCATCTGGCGAGGCTGGCGCGGTCGGCAGCGTTTTTCGGCTTTGCCTGCGATCTGCCCGCGCTCAGGCAGGACTTGGCCGAAGCGCATCGCGGCCTCGTTGCGCCTTCTGCTGCCGCACTGGCCGATGGCTGTGAGGCGTGGCAAGCCGCCTGCGCCGCACTCGCCCCCGCGCCCTGGCGCACGCGGCTGGTGCTGCGCAAGTCGGGCGCGGTCGAGATCGACGTGCAGCCCCTGCCGCCAACGCCGCAACAACCGGTGCGGCTGCTGCGGGCGACCGAAGCGCTCGATTCGGCTGACCTGTTCCTGCGCCACAAGACCACCCACCGCGCGCGCTACGACGCCGCCTGGCGAGCCGCCGAGGCGCAAGGCGCGTTCGACCAAATCTTCTGCAACGAACGGGGTGAACTGTGCGAAGGCGGGCGCAGCTCGCTGCTGCTTTACATCGACGGCGGGTGGTGCACCCCGGCGCTGCGCAGCGGCCTGCTGCCCGGCGTGGCGCGGCAGACGCTGATTGACGCCGGACAGGTGCGCGAGCAGGTGCTGCTGCGCGACGATCTGCAGCGCGCCAGTCAGATGGCGGTGGTCAACAGCCTGCGCGGGGTGCTGGCCGCGCAGCTTTGAGCGCACTGGAACGGTCACGCCTTGCTGGACTTTCCTTGGCAATGAGCCCAAAAAAGTGGCGCCATGCCGTGACGATATTGACTTGTTCGGATGCACGGGCACGTTTTGGGCTGTGATGGATCACACTGTGCATGGGCCAGCAGTGCCTAGGAGTCTGTCGGACTTGGGAATCGCGGGCGG
>DZDA01000028.1:0-11098 GCA_022730375.1 Thiomonas intermedia | reverse complement strand
AAATCCGCCGCCACAGGGCATCCCCATCGCCATTATTCGCCATCCGCGCCCCAAGCCCGACAGACTCCCAGGGAAATCTGGGTTGCGCCGGAAGAACGTGTGATGTCATGATGTACTGCAGATTTCGCTGAATAGAGCGGAATGCTTAGCATGGAGTGCGGCCATGACGCAATGGCCTGTTGCAAAAAAAAGACCTGTCGTTTGTGACATTTATCACATTTCCGACTCTTTTTGGCGATACAGTCCTGACCTCTAGCTGACAGCCAAGAAGGGACGTCGGTGATTTTTCTTCAAGTCGGTGCTTTTGTCGCCGCAATAGCCAGGAGGAAGAATGATGACAGGATCTCTCGCACGTCCGCATGCAAAGGTTCCAGCGCGGCAACACACCGGGCAACTCGTTGACCAGGTGCTGCGCCGACCACATTCTCCCGTCAGCAATGATGCAGACCCTGATGAAAGCGCGCTGCCTGAGTTGCTGGCGAAGGGACTGCAATGCAAATCAAGCAAGGCTTATGAGTTGGCCGCCTCTTGGTTTCAGCCGGCTGCACAAGCCGGTGACATGCGGGCGCAGTACCACTTGGCCGGACTCTACAAGAACGGACAGGGGGTCTCGCAAGACATTGCTCAAGCGGCCCACTGGTACGGAAAGTCGGCGGCGCAGGGGTATGCGCGGGCGCAATGCCATATCGGCATCCTGCTCAAGCAGGGCCGGGGCGTTTCAAAGGATATCGTGCAGGCGGCCATGCAGTTTCGTCAATCGGCGGAACAAGGAGATGGAAAGGCGCAGTATCACCTGGGCGATTTGTATCGGGAGGGACTGGGTGTGCCGCAGGATTTCGGTTCGGCCGCGACCTGGTTTCGACTGGCTGCAGACCAGGGGCACGTTCCCGCGCAGTATCGGCTCGGAGAGCTGTACCGGGAGGGCTTAGGCGTACTGCAAGACTTTGTGCAGGCAGCGATCTGGCTGCGCCAGGCGGCCGGACAAGGCTGCAATCTGGCGCAACACAGTCTGGGAAATCTGTACAAGCACGGCTTGGGCGTGCCGCAGGACCTCGTACAGGCCGCGGTCTGGTTTCGCAAGGCGGTGGATCATGGCTATGTCGAGTCCTGCGATGAACCCCGGTATCTGGAGGGCTGATCACACGCGAAAACCGCATTCCGCACTGCAAGCCGGAACCCGCTGACCATTCCGTCGTCACATCACACTGATCACACCCTGGAGAAGACCATCATGACCACCGACCAACTACTGACCGCTGCCGCCAACGTCACCAAGAGCAGCGCCGAAACGCTGTCCACCCTGTCCATGGCGCGACTCGAGGCGGTGCAAAAACTGGCGGAACTCAATCTGCAGACCATGCGCACAGCCTTGGAACAAGCGGCCCAGGCCAGCAGGGAGATGCTGTCGAGCAACAATCCGCAGGACTGGTTCGCGCTGCCGTTGCAGGCATTTCAGGCCAGCCCCCAGAAGTTGAACGACTACTTCAGCCAGACCGCAAAGATCGCGGCGGACATGCAGCAAGATCTGGTTCACGCCATGCAGCGCCAGGCCGACAAGGCGCAGCAGCAGTTCAAGCCCATGCTGGAACTGAATACGCCGAGCCTGCCTGGCAATGGGGCGCAGGCCTTGACCGGGTTGTTCGATCAGATGCTGTCGAACGCAGGCCAGTTCTACGGCACGCTGCAGCAACTGTCCAAAACTGCCGCCGAAACAACGCAGAACAATCTGCGCAGCCTCGATGGGGCCGCGGCGCAGGCGGCCACCAGCAGCAGGTCGGGGGGCTCGCGGCGCTCTGCTGCGGCCTGAACCGCCTGGCCTCATGAGAAACACGCCGGGCCGCCCCAAGTTTTCTCATCCCCCTCGGAGTTGTCTCTCGTATCTGATTGCACCGTGTCCACTCTCGCCATCGCCGGAGATTCGCATGACAGCCGCAACCCAAACTCCAAGATCGGCGCCGCCAGCACACTGGGTCCAAGAGCAGTTGGAGCGCTTGTGGCCGAAGCGCGGAGGCGTTGACCTCAAGTCATTTCATAGCCTGATGGAAGCCCTTCCAGCGCCGATGCTGGTGGTGCGCGAGCAGGACGACGTATTGATCTACGCCAACGCCGAGGCGGAAACGCTGTTTCAGGCGCGGCGCTGGGATTATGTGGGCCATCCGCTGCCGCGCTTTTGGGGCCATGCGGCGTTGCGGGATCGCCTGCTAGCCGATGTCCGGCGCGCGGGGAGCGTGCATGACCGCGAGGCGCGTTTGCGGTGCAAGGATGGCCGGGTGCTGTGGGTCTTGTTGTCGGTGGCGCGTACGATGCATCACGGCCAAGGGGTCTTGATCTACACCTTGAAGGACATCTCCGCGATCAAGACGCGGGAAGCGACGTTGCGGAATCAGGCCAGCACCGACGCCCTGACGGGCGTGCCCAACCGGCGGCATTTCCTCGACTGCGCGCAGCGCACGCTGGAGCGCGCCCGGCAACTCGGCGACGGATTCACGCTGCTGGCGCTCGATCTCGATGGACTGAAATCGGTCAACGACCGGCATGGCCATGCGTGCGGGGATGCCCTGCTGCGCAGTTTTGCGCAAACCTGCCTGCGCCAATTACGGCATACCGACCTGTTTGGCCGCATCGGCGGCGACGAATTCGCCGTTCTGTTGCACGACACCCTGGGCGAGCAAGCACTGGAACTGACGCAGCGATTGCGATGGGCGGTGCAAAGCAGCGTCAACGCGGGGAGCGTCAACCCCGTGCGGGCAACGACCAGCATCGGCCTGGCCGCGTTCGACGTCCGTGCGGAACCTGAACTGCCGCTTCAAACACTGCTCGACCGCGCGGATCATGCCCTCTATCGGGCCAAGCAAGCTGGCCGCAACTGCGTGATGACCTGGGAGTGTGGCGGCGTCATTGGCGCAAAAGCCGACGGTGTGCCGCTGCCCTCCAGCGACGTGCGTGCCGGGCGCGGGCAAACCCAATAAGAACGATGGCATTCGTGATGTCCGCCCTGTTTCCGCCGCCGCCGACGCTGCAGCCAGACGCCGACACTCAGGCATCGCCCAAGGAGGGCTTGCACCGTGCAAGCGAGGCGGAGGAAAACTTCTGGCTCGATCCCTTTCGCACGGAAGTCCTGCGTGTTTCCCGCGGCGAGGTCTTGTTCCGTCCAGGCGATCGCGCCAGCCGTTTTTATGTTGTCGTGAAAGGCAGTTTCAAATCGGAGATCGTCGATCAGGGCGGGCGGGGCAAAGTGCTTGGCTTCTGTTTTGCCTCAGACGTGATGGGCATTTCAGGGCTTTGGCAACAGGCGTACACCTACTCCATCACGGCGTTGGAAGTCAGCAAGGTTCTGGTCATCGATGCCCGCAAACTTGTCGCCGACGCGCTTGTCGATCCAGCACGGCAAACCGCCTTGTTTGCCCTGGCGGCCAAGGCGATGTCACGCTTGCAGCAGGAATGCCTGATGTTGGGCGCAATGTGCGCAGAGGAACGCGTCGTCTGGTTTTTGAACGACATGTTTGATCGCAGAGCCATGCGTAGGTCCGGCTCGCATGAACTGGTGTTGCGCATGACGCGCGCCGAGATCGGCAGCTATCTGGGCCTGACCAATGCCACAGTCAGCCGCGTGCTCGCCAACTTGAAGGATGGCGGGTTTTTACAGCTTGAGAAAAAGGAAATTCGCCTGGTCGACAATCAAGCATTGATGGAGATTCTCTATCCGACGCGCGACAGCAGCGGTCAAATCAGCCAGACAAAGGCCCGGTGCACTACGGAAAAAAAGCAAGCGCCATTTGTTTTCTGAGGTCGGTAGGCACTGCCTTTCGGCCTGCTGAATGCACGCAGGCTGACCCAAGTTTTCTCATCCCCATCAGGCCCCACTAAAGACCTGTTTGGCGCAGTGGAGAAACGGACTTGTCAGCTTTGCTCGCGTACATGGCCTTGTCGGCCAGCCGCATGAGCGCGTCGGCGTCCTGCGCGTCGAGCGGGTAGGTGGAGATGCCGATGCTCATGTCGATGGGCAGTTGCACATTCGGCGCGATGTCGAACGGGGCGGCTACGGCCTGTCGCAGGCGCTGCACGCTGTTGGCATAGCCGGTCTGGATTTCGAGCGGGTTGAGGTCTTCCATCACTACGACGAATTCGTCTCCACCCAGGCGCACCAGGAAATCGGTCTGGCGCTGCACGGCCTGCAGGCGGCGGGTGAGTTCGCGCAGCACGCGGTCGCCCGAGCTGTGGCCCCAGGTGTCGTTGATCCGCTTGAAGCCGTCGAGATCGATCATGCCCACGGCGAACAGGCTGCCTTGCCGACGCGCGCGGGCGATGACTTCGGGCAGGTATTGTTCGAGGGCATAGCGGTTGGGCAGTCCGGTGAGGGTGTCGTGGCGCGCGCGGTGCGCTTCGACGCGCTGCAGATGGCTCAGGCGCTCTTTCACGTCGAGCTCGTCGAGTCCATAGCCCAGCAGGGCCGCGACCTGCTCGCACAGGGCGATGGTCTGCTCGTCGAAGGCCTGGGCCTGCGGCGAGGTGAACACCAGCACCCCCCACAGCGCGCCGCCGCGCCGCACGGGGGCGGCCAGGGCCGCATGCCAGCGATGGCGCGACAGCGAGGGGCGCCAGGGTTGCATGTCCGGGTCGCGGAGCAGGTCGTTGCAGACCTGCAGGGTCTGGGTATCCCAGACGCGCAGCACCAGAGGGGCGCGGTTGGCGTCGTTCAGATGCACGCGAAAGTGATCGAGCTGCTGGGCGCCATCGCCTGCGCGCGCCAGCACACGGAAGGCGCCGCTGTCGTCCGGCCGCGCCAGCCAGGCGGCATGGAACTGGGTGTCGGTGGCAAGGGTGTCGCAGGTGCGCTGCAGCATCTCTTCCGCGCTGCGCGACTGCAGCACCACTTCGCCTTCGCTGATCAGGGCGCGGTAGAGTTTTTGCAGCCGGTCGATGCGCTCGCGCTGGCTGATGGCCTGCAGCCCACGATCCACGCTGGCGGCCAGATTGAGCAGCCAGTCGCGCAGGCTGTCGTCCATCTCGCAGGGGGCTCGCTCAATCGCGTTGGCGCAGACCACGCGCAGCAGGGCGCACACCTGCCCTTGCTCATGCAGCGGGATGCAGGCGTCCAGCGTGCGGCCATCGCCCTGGAACTGCGGGCGGTTCTGGCGCCAGGCGGTGTCGAGCAGCGAGGTGTCCAGCGCGTCCTGCGGTGCCGGGCTGGACTTCGGGCCGGACTGTGCGGCGATCTCGAAACCCCCGGTGACGGGGTCGCGCTGCACGATGCTCAGCGGCGCCAGACTGTCCAGCGCCGCGTAGGTACGGCAAATCGCGGCATAGAGCGCCGCGGCGTTGGGCGCACTGGCGCCAAGCTGGTTGGCTTCGGCCAGCAGGGCATTGAGCTGGGCTTGCCGCGCGGTGCGTGCGCGCGCGGTTTCGGCCCGCGTGCGCCAGTCGAGCAATTGCAGGAACTGGAGCTGTCCGCGGCGTATGGCCACGCCGAGGTAGAGCAGATAGATGCAGACCATGGCCGCCATCGCCGTGGACAAAGAGGTTTGAACCCCCATCAGGCGCAGCGCCAGCGGCACGATGACCGAGACGACAAACAGCCCGGAAGCCCAGGCATCGAACGTCAGACCCGCCACCGCTGCCCCGCTCACCCCGGCCAGGAAGAAGGCCACGAACGACTGCTCGATGGGGCCTGCGGGAAAGAGCGCGGCGGGAATCGCGCCCCAACTCATCCCGGTGGCCCACGACGCGGCCCGCAGTACGCGCAGCCGGAGCGAGCGTTGCACCGGACGAAGATTTTCCGCCGGCGCACCGCGCCAGATCAGCCAGACCAACAGGCGAATCGCCTGCAGGCCGAGCATCACGCCACCCCAGACCGCATAAAAGCCGACGGGTGCGCTGCCATGCAGAAACGCCATGGCGATGAGCGCCACCGAGGCGTTGGTCACGGCCGAAACCGGCACCGTGGCGAGCAGCAACCGCACGCGTGCCGCGGCAATGGCTTGCGGTGCGGTCGTGATCTGGGCGTCGTGCGGCATGGGGGCGGGGTTAGTGCGCATCAATGCCAAGAAATGTAAACGGACATCCCCCTCAATTGAAGGGGCGAAGGCGACCTGCGGCGGGTGAATTGCCAACTATTGCCGCTGGCGGTGGTTTTCGATTCAGGCGGGGTGAACCTGCGCGGCAGCGTGAGGCGCAGTCGGGTGATCCGCCACCTGGTTGCGACCTTGGTGCTTGGCCGAGTAAAGCGCGGCGTCGGCGGCTTGCATCCAGGCCTGCAGGGTGCTGAATTCCGGGGCGGCAGCGGCCACCCCGATGCTGCTGCTCAGCCGCACATCGGGGTGATGCGGCAGCCGCAGCGTCAGCAACTCGGTGCGGATGCGTTCGGCGATGCCCATCGCATCGGGCTGGCCGATGTTCTGGCACAGCACCGCAAACTCATCGCCGCCGTAGCGACCGGCGCAGTCCTCGTCGCGGATGCAGTCGCGGATGAGTTGCCCGACCGCGCGAATGGCGTCGTCTCCGGCCGTGTGGCCGTAGGTATCGTTCACCTGCTTGAAGTGATCGACGTCGATCATCAGCAGGCAGGCCGGTTGCCCCACAGCCTGAAAAAGCTGCAGCGCGGCGTCGGCCTGCTGCTGCCAATGGTCGCGGGCGAACAGCCCGGTTTGCGCATCGGTGCGGCGCAGTTGTTCCAGCAGCTTGTTCTGCCGCGACACGGTGCGGATGAGCCGGTAGCTGCCGATGCTGCTCGACAGGGTGTGCACCACCAGCAGCGGCAAGGTGCAGAGAACGACCAGCAGCGAGCTTTCCAGCTGCACCGGCGGGCGCACGATCAACGCGGTGAGCACCGCCGCGCCAAACAGCCCCGGCAGCGAGGTCAGCCACAGGCGGCGCATGCCGCTGCTGAGTTTGTCGAAGGTGGTGACGGTGACCAGCACCACGCTGGGCAGCAGGTTGAAATGCATCAACGCCACCCACATGCCGGCGAGGGCCGAGTCGATCAGCAGGTTGTGTTTTTCAGCGCGGTAGCTGTCGGCGCTCAGCCGCGCACGCAGCAGGGCGATCTGCGGCCACAGCAGGCAGCTTGCGATCATCAGCGCCCAGCGCCACGGATGCGCGTGCTGTTCGATCAGCACCCCGGCAATCGCCAGCCCGCCCAGCCCCATGCCGACCACGCGCAGCGGGTAGATACGGCGATAGGTGGTCTGCTTGAAGGCGTCTTGACGGGAGGCGGAATAGGGCATGGCGGAGGCGACGCGACCACATGCCGCATCGTTGCCGCCGAGTTTACAGCCCGAAGTAAGTTTCGCGAACCGCGTCGCTGGCTTCGAGTTCGGCCCGCGTGCCCGAGAGGCGCACCTTGCCGTGATCGATCAGATAGCCGCGGTCGGCCAGCTCCAGAAACGCCACGTTCTGCTCGGCGATGAGCAGGGCGGCGCCCGCGCCGATGCTGGTCTTGAGCACCTCGATGACCTGCTTCACGAACACCGGCGCCAGGCCCGAGGACGGCTCGTCCATCAGCAGCAGCTTGGGCTCGGAGATCAGCACCTTGGCGATGCCCAGCATCTTGCGCTGCCCGCCCGACAGCGTGCCCGCCGCGTCGCGTCGCTTGGCCGCGAGATCGGGAAACAGCGCGAACAACTGCTCCTTGCGTTTGCGAATCTGCGCATCGCTCAGAAAGTAGCCGCCCAGGGCGATGTTCTCGTCGATCGACAGGGTGGGGAACACGCCGAGTTCCGACATATAGGCCATGCCGCGGCGGATGCGCTGATCGGGTGCGAGGCGGTCGATGTGTTCGCCCTCGAAGGCGATCTCGCCCCGCCAGCACGGCAGCAGCCCGATGAGGGTGCGCAGCAGGGTGGACTTGCCCGCGCTATTGGCGCCGAGCAGCAGCACCGTCTCGCCGGGCATCACCTCCAGATCGACGCCCCAGAGCACTTGCAGCGCGCCGTAGCCCGTCTGCACATCGCGTAGCGAAAGCAGGGCGGCGCTTGTATTGGATGCGCTCATGCTTCGCCCCCGAAGAATGCGGCCACGACTTCCGGGTGGCGCGAGGCGGCGTCGAGCGAGCCCTCGAACAACATCCGCCCGGCCCCGAGCACGATGACACGCTGGGTGATGCTGCCGAGAAACGCCATCAGATGTTCCACCACGATGAGGGCAATGCCGCGCTGCGACAGTTTGCGCAACAACTCGGCAATGCCGCCCAGCTCTGCCGGGTTGAGCCCGGCGCCGATTTCATCGACCAGCAGCAGCTTCGGCCCCGTGGCCAGCGCGCGCCCCAGATCGAGCAGCTTTTGCTGGTTGACCGTGAGCGATCCCGCCAGCTTGTCGGCCTGCTTCTCCAGCTCGATGTCTTGGAGGATGGCGTTGATGTCCACCGCGCCCGCGGCATGGCCGAAGTGCGCGGCCACTTCAATGTTCTCGCGCACCGTCATGTCGCGAAAGGTCTTGGGCACCTGAAAAGTGCGGTTGATGCCGAGTTGCGCCAGCTTGTGCATCGGCGCCTTGTGCACCGGTTTGCCTTCGAACGCAATACTGCCGCTGTCCGCGCGGTACAGGCCCGAGATGACATTGATGGTTGTGGTCTTGCCTGAGCCGTTGGGGCCGACCAGGCCGACGATCTCGCCCGGCGCGAGGCTGAAGCTCACGTCGCTCAGCACCACATGGCCGCCGAAGCGCTTGTTCACGCCCTGAAGCTGAAGGAGGGTTTCAGAAGACACGCACGCCCCTCCGCGTCAACAGCGACAGCACGCCGCCGGGCATGAACAGCACCAGCAGCACGATGAGCCCGCCGTAGATCAACTGGAAATACTGCGGAGTGGAAATGCCGATGGCCGCGTACAGGCTGTAAAGCACCCCCGCGCCGATGATGGGGCCGATGACCGTGCCGACGCCGCCAAACAACGAGAACACGATGGCGAAAACCGAGATCTGCAAGGTGAACACCGCTTCGGGGTAGAACACCGACAGATTCCACGCATAGGCCCCGCCGGCCAACCCGGCCACGCCGGCCGAGATCAGCCAGGTGATGAGCCGGGCGCGCACGATGTTGATGCCAGCCATGGCGGCGCTCACCGGGTCTTGCTTCATGGCGCGCAACCCCATGCCGAAGGCCGAGACGCGAAAGTATGCCGCCAGCGCGGTGGCCAGCACCAGCACCGCCAGCATGGCGTGATAACTCGCAGTGGGCGCATACACCTGTTCGATCTTCAGCCCGTAAGGCCCGCCGGTGATGTCGGCCAGATTGGTGTTGGAAACCACAAAATACAGAATCTGCGAAGCCGCCAGGCTGGCGATGGAAAAGTAAGCGCCTGAGAGCCGCAGCAGCGGCCCGAGAATCAGCCCCATCACCACCGCAGCCAGCCCGCCCCCCGCCACGCACAGCAGCACCGGCAGGCCGCTGTGCAGCACCAGCAGCGAGGTGGCATAAGCGCCGCAGCCGAAAAAGCCCACATAACCGAAGGGCAGATAGCCGGTAAAGCCATAGAGCAGATTGAGGCCCTGCGCGAGCACGATGAAGGTCATCAGCGTGAACAGCAGCGACTCGTTGCCATAGACATGCGGCAGAAACAGGAACACCGCAATCAGCAAGGCCAGCACGATGAGCCCCGGTCGCCAGCGTTGCAGCAAAGAATGTTCAGACACTGCGCACCGCCTTTCCGAGCAGGCCCGTGGGGCGGATGAGCACGATCACCAGCAAGAGCACATAAGGCACGAGGTTGGACCAGGAGGAGTAATAGGTCTGCATCAACATCGTGCCCAGCCCGAACACCAGGCCGCCGATGATGGTGCCCAGCGGGTTGCCCAGCGAGCCGATGATGACAATGGCGAACGAGGTGGTGGTGAGGCTGTCGCCCAGATCGGGCGAAACCGAGCCGAGCAGGTAGGGCAGAAACACCCCGGCGACACCGGCGAGCGCCAGCCCGGCCACGAAGGCCAGCGCCGAGACTTTGTTCACGTTAATACCGGTCGCCAGCGCCTCTTCGCGGCTGGCCATGATGGCGCGGGTGGCGTAGCCCAGTCGGGTGCGGGTGAAATACAGCCAAAGCGCCACGATGGCGGCAATGCTCACTCCGGCAGCCCACCACCAACTGTCCGGGAACGCCTGACCGAACACGCCCAGATTGCCCGAGCCCAGCGCCTCGCTGGGCAGCGAACGCTGATCGGCGCCGAAGCCCAGCCCGGTGAGCGCTTCGAGCATCTGCCCGATGCCGAAAAATAGGATGAACGACAGCATCTCCGGGTCGCCGCTGCGCTGCAGCCGGGGCACCACGGCGTAGTACAGCGGATAGCCGATGACGATGGCGGCCACGATCACCGTCGGCACGCCCCACAGCGGGTTAAAACCGAAGTGGCGCGACACCAGCCAGGCGGCATACGCGCCCAGCACGATGAACTGCCCATGCGCCAGATTGATGATGCGCATGACGCCAAAGATCAGGTTCAGCCCGATGCCGATCAGGCTGAAATAAATGCCATACAGAATGCCGCCGATGATGGCGTAGGCCAGCAATTCCACACGCCCTCCCTGAGCTGTGTTGTGTTCGTTGGCAGGAGAACGCGGCGCGTTCGCCACGCCGCCTTAGCGTGTCTTATTGCTTGGGCGCGGGATACATCGCTTTGCCGGTCGCCTTATCTTGCGGATAGACCACGACCACGTCGAGCTTGCCGTCCTTGGGCTGCAGTTGCGCCACCGGGAAGGGCTGGCCGAGCTGGGCGCCGTTGGCGTTGACGTCAAACGGGCCAAGCAGGGTGGTGGTCTTGCCCGACATGTCCATGACGGCCTGATGGAAGGCGAGTTGATCGAACTTGGGCGCCATGTCGAGCATGTGCTGCACGATCAGCCCGGTGTTGTAGCCCGAGCAATCGAGGAAGTTGGGTTCTTTTTTCGTGGCGGCCTTGAAGGCATCGACGAACTGCTGGGTGTTCATGCCGTAGCTCACCTTGTCGTACTTCACCAGCGGCGGAGTCGGGTAGGTGTAGGTGTAGGCCAGCGCTTTTTCGCCCACGTTTTTGGTCAGCAGCGAAAGCAGCTGGCCCGGAAAGATGGTGAAGGTCATGGGGAAATGCAGCCCGCTCTGGTGCAGCGCCTTGAGGAAAGCAATGTCATTAGGCG
>DZDA01000027.1 GCA_022730375.1 Thiomonas intermedia | reverse complement strand
ACTTCATTGGCTGCGGTAAAAGCTCCTGAAGTAGAACTTCGGAGCCCGTTCACAAACGGTGCGACCCATGACAATGGCGAAAAGGTGAATGACAAAATCTATTCCTAATCTTTATCGCTTAGGTCGAATATAAGCGGTGGCTCGAATTAAGGTAAATTCACGATTTGTTGATGTTCAGATCAGGAATTTTGATGAAAAACGCGACCATCCGTCAGCTCCGGGTCTTCAGCGCCGCTGCGCGGCTCCTGCATTTTGGCAAAGCGGCCCAGGAAATGCACCTCACGCCGCCTGCTGTCTCCATGCAAATCAGAGAGCTGGAGTCGCAGGTCGGGCTCCCCCTTTTTGAGCGTCAGGGCAAGTCCGTCAGTCTGACCTTGACGGGAGAATATTTGGTGGTCTATGCCCGCAAGGTTCTTGCAACGCTCAAAGACGCCGAGGACGCCATGGCGCGCCTGCGGGGCATCAAGGCCGGCCGACTGACCATCGGCATGGTGAGTACAGCCCAGTATTTCGTGCCACGCTTGCTGGCGCGCTTCCACGCCGAGTATCCCCATGTGGAAGTCCGACTCTCGGTGGGCAACCGCGAACAATTGGTGAACCATCTCCAGAACAGCGAACTGGATCTCGCCATCATGGGCCGACCACCGCGAGACGTAGCTACGCGCGCCGAACCCTTTGCCGCCCACCCCATGGGCATCATCGCGCCGCCACAGCACCCGCTTGCGACCGGAGGGCCGCATTCAGCCTCACTGCTGACGCAATTCAACTTCATCATCCGCGAACCCGGATCGGGCACGCGCGCCACTTTTGAGGAGTATCTGCACCAGCATCAGATGGAACTGCCCCTGTTCACCGAAATGCAGAGCAACGAGACCATCAAGCAGGCGGTCATGGCGAATATGGGCATCAGCTTCCTGTCGCTGCACACCATTGATCTGGAATTGCGCAACAACCTGCTGACCATCCCCTCGATCGAGGGCATGCCCTTGCTGCGACGCTGGTACGCGGTGAACAGTCTGGCCAAACTGCTGTCACCGGGGGCGGAAGCATTCCGCTATTTCATTCTGGAGCATGGCGAATCGTTTCTGGCGGAAACCTTCGGCACCGACATTCTGGCGCCCGGCAAGGACTTGGCGAACGCCGAGCCATAAGAGCGCCTGTCGGTGCGCTCAGCCGCAGGCGCGCATCAGCGCAGCAAGCGGCGCCGTGTCGGCGCGCAACACGCGCGGCCCCAGGCTGACAGCGCGAAACCCTGAGCGCTGCAGCAAGGCGATTTCGTCTTCGTCCAGTCCGCCCTCCGGCCCGGAGACCATCCAGCCTGATTCGCCCGAGGCAAAGGGCAGAAGCGGAGTCGTCGCCAACGGGCTCAACACGCAGCGATGCAACTGGGCGTTGTCGTTGCCAAGGTGCTGCAGCCAATCGGAGAGCGTCGCCACCGGTGCCACCTCGGGAACGCGATTTCGCCCGCACTGCTCGCAAGCCGCAATGGCGACGCCTTGCCAGTGCGCCACCCGCCGCAGCGCACGTTCGCCCTGCAGACGCAGCACGCTGCGCCGAGTGAGCAAGGGCTGGATGGCCGCCACGCCCAGTTCCACCGCCTTTTCAACCAAGGAGTCCATGCGCTCGTTGGCCGGCATGCCCACCGCCAGCATGACTCGCACGTCCGCTTCGCGCTCCACCGCATGGTGGGCGCGAAGCAGGAAAGTTTGGTGGTCGATCACCTCGCCCGACCATTCTCCGCCCGCCCCGTCAAACACAGTAACCGGTTCGCCCCCCTTTAGGCGCAAGACCTTGACATGCCTCGCTGTTGCCGCGGGCATGGTCAACAGGCCGGGCGCCAGCGTGTCTTCAGTGGGCGGAAGGTAAAAGCGCAACGACACGAAAGTGCGACCCTGGAGACTGCACGCTTCACGCCGCGGCCAATTGAGACAGCACCGCTTCAGTGTCTGCACTGAACAGCCTCACGCCCTCTTGCAGCTTTTCGGTCGCCATCCGGTCGGTTTGCATGCCCTGTTCAAAGCTCTGCTGGCTCAGCACGGGCGGCAGGGGGTCGGTCGCCGGGCCCGTCTGTGCGGCGTCGAGTTGACGCGGCGTAGCGCGGTCGCTGGCAGCCAGGGCATCGAGCAAGGTCGGTGGGATGGTGAGCAGGTCACAGCCGGCAAGGGCGGCAATCTGGTCCAGGTCGCGAAAGCTTGCGCCCATCACCTCGGTCGGCACGCCTTGCTGCTTGTAGTAATGCCAGATGCGCCTCACAGCCTGCACGCCGGGGTCGTTGGCACCGCGGCGTTGCTCGGCGTCCCAGGCCCCGCCAGCCTGAAGACGATACCAGTCGGTGATGCGCCCCACGAAAGGCGAAATCAACTTCACACCCGCCGCAGCGCAAGCCTGCGCCTGGGCGAAGCTGAACAACAGCGTGAGGTTGCAGTGGATGCCTTCGGCTTCGAGCATGCGGGCCGCAACAATGCCTTCCCAGGTAGCGGCAATCTTGATGAGCACGCGCTCGCGCGGCACACCCTCCGTCGCGTATCGCGCCATCAGCGCGCGGGCACGCAGCAAGGTGCCTTCGGTATCGTGGGACAGGCGTGCATCGACCTCGGTGGACACCCGGCCCGGCAGACGCTGCAGGATTTGCAGTCCGAACGCCACAAGCAGCGCGTCGAGGCGATCATTCACGTCGGCAGAGCCGCTCACCACAGCCGCGACGAGGCGCGCATAGCGCGGATCAGCGGCCGCCTTGCGAATCAGACTGGGATTGGTCGTGGCATCCCGCGCGCTCCAGCGGGACAGCAGATCCAGATCGGCCGTATCGACCACGACAACAGTGGAAGCGGCCAGCGAATCGAGTGCAGACATGAGTAAGGAGTAAGGCGGCGATGCGAAGCGCTCATGTTAGGCGAGCTTCGACGGTCTCACATGAGGTCAGTCGTCGTCGTCGAGCTCTGCGTTCCAGCCCTTGCCTTGCGCACGCTTCATGGCGTGCTCGTACATGGCGCGATGACGTTCGGCGAGTTCCGGCGGCAGGCGGCTGGGCAGATTGCCGTACTGATCCCACTCCGTCTCCACTTTCTGCATCAGCCCCTGCATGCGCTGCAGGTCCCAACCTTTGCAGTCTTCGGCTTCGGGCAGCAGCCCAAAAACCCAGGCGTCAAGCACCACTCGGCCAAGCTGGGTAATGCCGTGCGCGTCGGCGTGATAGCCGGGATAAATCGGTTTTTCTTGCATGTTGAGCTCGTTTCGGTCGGGCGGTCGTCGGTCGTTGAGACCGATGTTGTCGCCGCTCAGGCCACCCAGCGCTGAAGGTAAGAGTGGATGAGCTCGAACACTTTATCGGATTTGATGATCAACCCCAGGTCGATCATCTCAGAACCCAGCGCCATACCCCGGTTGTTGGCAGGCACCGGAGCTGGCACGATGTGGCGCGCCTCCTCGCGGAAGAACACCGCGGCAACCACCCCGGCGAACAGCAGATCGCGCGTGGCCTCCCGCCGTGAAACCTGTCCGCCGCGCCGCTCGATGAACACCGGGCTGCCGCTGGAGCCGGGATAGACCGCGGCGTCGATGAGAAACTGCCGATGCCCTTCAAAGTCGAGCGCGGCCGGAGTCGCCGTGGTGCCTCGGCGCATGATGGGCATGAGGTTCACCTGATCCCAGACGCCGCTGGGATAGCCGACGAACAGCACGTCTTCCAGGGCGTCGAACTGCTGCCAGGTGGCTGCGTCGGGAATGAGTCGGCTGTCGATCGGCTCGAAATAAAGCTCAACCCCCTGCTGCTCAGCCGCCTGCTGCAGCGGCGCGAGCGGCACCAGGGCCAGATCGACCTCGGCGTCGGGATGTAGATGCCAGGCGGCGGGGAACTCGTCGATGTTGAGCTGGAAGCGCTGGCCGAATGCGGGTCGGCCCTGGCGTTTTTGTGTGAACACCAGCCCGCCGCGCCGCACTCCCTCCACCAAATGGCGGTTGGTGACGACGAAGTCCGTCACGCCGCGGACGTGCGCATGACGCACGACGAAGGCGGTGCCGGAGCCTTCGCTGCCGTCGTCGAGCACGGTGTCGACCCTGACGGTGGAAAACAGCAGCCGCTTGGCGGTTGAATCGATGTCCATGTGGAGGCGCGCTCGTTCAGTGATGCGTCGCGGACTGGTTCAGGCGCTCAATGGCGGCAATCGCTGCCCGCTGCGCCTCTTCCGCCTCGGCCTCGGTGCCCATCATGGTCAGGCGGCCGAACGTCCCGAACGGCTTCACATCCACCAAAGTGACGTGGGCCGCTTTTTCGGCCTCGTTGGCGGCGTAAACGATGTAGCCCGCGGGCTCCACTTCCAGAATGAACATGCTCTTGCCCGGCAGAATCATCGAACCCTTGCGGAACTGGCGGTTGATCAGGGTCGCGTGGTCGGGCGTAATGGCGCGGATGATTTCGTTCCACGCCACCTTGCAGCGCAGACGCGAATCTTCCTGCGTGCCGAGCTGTTGCAGGATGACCTGCCCTGCGGCCTGTACCTCGCTCTGGTTGCGGTAATGAATTTCCATCGAGCCGAACGAACGCTCCACCACCTGCTCACCCATGCGCACATTGGTTTTCTTCAGCGCAATGTCGGAGAGGTTGTGCACCGCCATTCCGGGCGCCACCTCCACCCACAGACAGGCATCGCCCGGAATGGGCAGAAAGCCTTGCGAGGAGGTGGCCAGATAGGACGCCAGCTGCGGCTGCAGGGCGTCGATGAAGACGAACGTGCGCAGGGAGATTTTCATGCCGTGCGCGCCTTCAGCGGGTGAGACTCATGTAGAGCATGGGGAGTTTTTCGGGCAGGCGTTCGACTTTGTCGATCACCGTGAAGTTCTTGACGCCGAAGATACGCGAGACGTACAGATCGGCGTGCGGATCGAGCGAGAGCGCGTAGACCGTGACGCCTTGTTGCAGCAACCGCTCGACCGCGCGCTTGGTGTCGTGCCGCAGGTATTGCGGGTCGCGCACATCGTTGTCGGCGGGCTCACCGTCGGTGACGACGAAGCAAATTTTCTTGCGCTTGGGCTGCTGCTCCAGGTAGTGCCCGGCATGGCGCAGCGCAGCGCCCATGCGAGTGGAGTAGCCGCCCTTCATGCCGGCCAGCCGCGCGCGGGCGAGATCGCCATAGGGCTGGTCGAAATCCTTGAAGCGGTAGTAGTGCACATCGTGCCGCCCGTCGGAGCAGAAGCCGTGGATGGCGAACGGGTCACCGATGCGTTGCAGCGCTTCGGCCAGCAGCACGGTGGCGGCGCGGGTGAGGTCGAGCACGGAATAGTCGTGGCCACGCACCTTGTCGTTCGACGATTCGGACATGTCGAGCAGCACCATCACGGCCAGATCGCGCTGCGCACGCTTGAGCCGCACCATGATGCGCGGGTCGGGCTGAACGCCCATGCGCACATCGGTCATCGCGCGCACCGCGGCGTCGATGTCGATGTCGTCGCCGTCTTCCTGGCGCCGGATGCGCTGCAGGCCCTGCGGAATCATCGACTCGATGAGAAATTTCAGACGCGACACCACCGGCTTGTGCTCGGCCAGAATGGCATCGATCACCGCGAGGTCGCCCACCGGCGGATGACGCTCCAGCACGGTAGCCCAGCTTGGGCGGTCGAGCTGAATCTGATAGTCCCACTCGGGATAGTGAAAGGGCTCTGAGATTGGCGGGCGGCCTTCGAGCGAGTTGATGGTCACACCTTCCTGATCGAGGTAGAACTCGGTGGGCAGAATCCAGACCTCCTGCGCGTCATCACCGGCGTATTCGTTGTCGACCTCGTTGACCATCTCCATGACGCTGACCTTGCGCCGCACCTGCTGCTGCGTCTCCCAGGTGGCCTGCAAGGCCTGCGCCTCGTCGTACTCTTCCAGCTCCCAGATGGCGCGGTTGTCGTCGCGATAAATCGCGCGCAGGCCGTCGGTGCGGCGGTTGTATTCCGCTAGATCCAGCGCCGCCAAGGGGTGTGAAAGGTCGATGCCCACGTTCCAGCTGAATTTCGCATCCAGCAAGTCGGGCTGTGCGCGAAAATGGTTCACGCCCTGCTGTACCCAAGGGTGCGGATCGGCGCTGTGCTCCTCCAGCAGCGCGCGCGCGAGTCGGTTGAGCAGATCGCCCACGGTCTTGGGCTCGCTGTAGTCGGCAGGCGGCTGCAGGACCAGCCACGTCTCACGCATATTGGGAAACTGAGCAATAGCCAGCGCCTCGACCCGTGCGTCTTCGATGACTTCGATCAGGCCGATCTGCAGCGGCGACAGAGCCTGCATGGACAGCGGCTCGGTGGTGAATACCAGATGCGCGGCGCAGTGGTTGGCCGCGGCGCGATAGACGTCCAGCGCGCTGACGATCTGCTTTGGCGGCGTGTCGGGACCGAGGGGGCGAAAGTCATCGTAGGCATCGGCAATGTGAATGACGTAGCGCTCGATGAAGGGCTTGAGGCCTTCGCGGTTTTCGTAGTCGCCCGCAGTCGGGCGCATGAAAAAGTCGCGTCCCCACATCGCTCGCAGGTAGATATTGAGGCGACGCTGAACGTCCACGAACAACGTGCCCTTGCGCTCTTGCTGCAACATCGAAAGCGCATCGGGGCTTTGCAGCGAAAAGTAGGCGACCTGCCCGTCAAAATCAGCCTTGTAGGCCTGCGCGCCCCACTGGGCCCAGCGCCGCAGCCCGCCCAGGGTGAGCTGCGACAGCAAACGCTCCAGATTTTCCAGCAGGGGCCGCAAGCCTCGCGGCGCTTGCGCCAGCATCAGCGACAGCACGCTGAGAAACTGGCGAAATAACTCTTCGTCGCCCAACCGCTGACCGGCCAGGGGCGCAGTAGCGGCGATCAGCGCCAGCACCTGGCCAGAGGTCTTGGATGCCATAGCCAACAGAAAATTGACCAGATCGGGCAGCGCGTCCTCACCGATGGCGCGGGCCAGTTCGGGCATGGACTGCAGGTAGGTGATCACCAGCTCTTCGCCGCGGCCAAGCTGGTGCAGCGCGGCAGCTCCCTTGAGGAAATTGTCTAGGCCGCGCGAGGAAAAGGCACGCGCGGCCTCGTTCCACGACGCACGCAGGACGTCCTGCGCACCGCTCGGTAGCTCGTCGACGAGTTCCTGGAATTCTTCGAGGTGAATGGCCATGATGGACTCACTGCGCGCGGCCTGCCGCCCGTGGCGACTTGGGGCCTGCAGCGCTAGCGAAGGTCAGAAATAGGTGGTCACCGCGGCATCCAGCGCATCGCGCATATCCGGGTCGTCGGTGATCGGGCGAACCAGCGCCATGCGGCAGGCTCCGAGCGGTGCCACGCCCTGCGCGATGAGCGAGCCGGCGTAGATCAGCATCCGGGTGGAGATGCCTTCGTCAAGCCCATGACCCTTTAGGTTGCGCGAGCGTTCGGCGATGTGCACCAGATTCTTTGCCACCTCCAGGCCGACGCCGGATTCATGCGCCACGATCTCGGCTTCGACCTCGTGCTCAGGGTAGTGGAAATCGAGCGCGGCAAAACGCTGCTTGGTGGATTGCTTCAGGTCCTTCATCAGGCTCTGATAGCCGGGGTTGTAGGAGATGACCACCTGAAAATCGGGATGCGCTTCGATGATCTCGCCCTTCTTCTCCAGCGGCAGAATGCGCCGCGCATCGGTGAGCGGGTGGATGGCGACCGTGGTGTCTTGCCGCGCCTCGACCACTTCGTCGAGATAGCAGATGGCGCCCAGGCGAGCGGCCATGGCCAGCGGGCCGTCTTGCCAGCGGGTGCCGTTGGCATCGAGCAAATAGCGACCCACGAGATCGGAGGCGGTCATGTCCTCGTTGCAGGCCACGGTGATCAAGGGCTTGCCCAGCTTCCAGGCCATGTATTCGACGAAACGAGTCTTGCCGCAGCCCGTGGGGCCCTTGAGCATGATCGGCAGGCGCACGGAATAAGCCGCCTCATACAGGTCGACTTCGTCGCTCAGTGCGCGGTAATAGGGCTCGCGGGCGACACGGTAGGCGTCCAGCCCGCTAGCAGGCGCTGCGCTCAGATCAGCCGCAGGACGGTGGGCGGCAGGCATGACGGAACCGGCTCGTGCAGGACGTGCATCCTGGCGGGGGGCATAGGTGCGAACGTAGTCGTCGTGACGCATGGCAATCTCTCTCAACGAAGCGCGGGACGGCTCAGGACCGACCGGCGCGAAAAGCACAATCGGGCAATCAATCGGGCCAGACGCGCTGCGGGAACAGCGTGGAGGCCGACGAGGCGGGCTCTGCCGCCAGGGGCGCTGTTGCCGCTTTGGCGACTGCGCGCGGCGCAGGCTTGGCGACTGCCGCCGCCTTGACGGCGGGCGCGGGCTTGCTCGCCGCCTTGCTGGCGAGCGTTGCGGTGCGAGCCAGGGCGCTGGCTGGCTTGGCGGGTTGGGTGGAGCGTGCCTGACGCACGCTTTGGGTCAACTTTTCCTTGATGCTGCTCATGATGGGTAAACCTCCTTGAGTATGGCCTCGATTTCGTCCGCGGCGCCCTGACCGCGGGCGCCCATCTGGTAAACCGACAGGCCGTCAAGCGCCGAGGCGCGATAGATGGCGCGGCGGCGCATGGCGGCTTGCAGCACAGGCAGGCCGAACTCGGCCAGCGCATCCTGCATGGCCGCCGAAAGGGCGCTGCGTTGCTCGATCTGGTTGAGCACCAGAAAGGCGCGCAGCCCCGGGTTTTGCGTGCGCGCTGCTTCCACTTCCTGCGGCAGGCGCAGGCTGGCCCACAGGTCCACCGGCGAGGGCAGCACGGGTATGAGCGCCACATCGCTGGACCGCAGCGCCTGGCTGGAGGCATGACTGTCGAGCGATGGCGGACAGTCGAGCACGATGTGCTGATAGGCCTTGTAAGTCTGACGAAGCCCGGCGCCGTCCCAGCGGCCCGAGATCTGTTTGACCGTGGCCGGGTAGGGCTGCGCGCCTGCGCCACCCCATTGCAGCGCAGAGCCTTGCGGATCGAGATCCACCACCACCGTCGGCCCGCGCCGGGCCAGCCCGGCCGCCAGATTCATGGCCAGCGTGGTCTTGCCAGCGCCGCCCTTCTGGTTGATGACGGCCAGCACCTTGGCAGCAGCCATGACTCAGCCCGAACTTCCCGCCAAGGCATCCACCCGGGCGGCAAAAGCGTGTTCGGCGTCACCCAGCGTGGTGCCGTCAACCGCATCGAGAGTGATGTTGACGTAGGTGGTACCGAAGTTGATGTTCTGCGGATGCTGCCCGGTTTCTTCGGACAAGGCCGCCAGCGCATCAAGAAAGGCGCGCGTCTGGGAGTAACTGCCGAAGGCAAAGCGCTTGAACAGCATCGGCGGTTTGCCCTGCTCGCGCCATTGGGTAGACAGCTCATCCATTTGAGACTCCTTCGGTATGCTGCACCCGCTGTAGATGTTGCGATTCTTCGTTGAGCAGGCGCGCAAACAAGGCGGCCGACTCGCCATCGCGCACCCGCTGCGCATGACGCAAGGCGTCTGCATACAAATGCACCGCCGAAGTCTCCAGCTGCGCATCGTGCGCCTGCAACTCGGCCGCGCTGCGCCCCAGACGGGCGGGCGGCAGATTGCCGGCCGAGGGCGCAATGCCGTGCAGGATGAGTTGTTCCATCAGCGCGCTGGCATGGTCAAGCTCTTCCAGCGCCTCCTGGCGCAGCTCAGCGGCCAAGGCCGCATCGCCCCACAGCCGAGCCAGCACGCTTTGGGCAAGATACTGCTGCACTGCGGTCATTTCATGACCGAGTGCGCGCGTCATCCAGCCAAGGGTGCGGGAATCCACCGGCGTATATACCTGCGTGTTTAGCTGCGGGTGGAGGTGATTTCCGCGTCGCGGCCACCGCCATCTGCATCGGGGCTGGTCGGCAGCATGCCTTCAACCTCGTTGTGCACACGGGCGATGATGTGCGCAGCCACCAGGCCGTCGCCCACGCGCTCGCACGCATCGGCGCCTGCACGCACCGCCGCGTTCACCGCGCCGGTTTCGCCACGCACCAGCACGGTGACGTAGCCACCCCCTACGAACTGGCGACCGATCAGTCGCACTTCCGCTGCCTTGCACATTGCGTCGGCCGCTTCGATCGCGGGCACCAGACCACGCGTTTCGATCATGCCAAGGGCAATACCCGTCACACTTGCCATTTCCAAATCTCCATCAGGTTTCACCTCATCCGCCGCTGGGCGCAACCATGCGGGCGGGGTCGGTGCGTTCATGCTGAACGCCGATCAGGCGCTCGGCGTGGAAGGCAGAATACCTTCGACTTCGCTGTGCACGCGGGCAATGATGTGCGCAGCCACCAGGCCGTCACCCACGCGCTCGCAGGCATCGGCACCCGCGCGCACCGCCGCGTTGACCGCGCCGGTTTCACCGCGCACCAGCACGGTGACATAGCCGCCGCCCACGAACTGGCGACCGATCAGTCGCACTTCCGCCGCTTTGCACATGGCATCAGCCGCTTCGATCGCCGGCACCAGTCCGCGCGTTTCGATCATGCCCAGGGCAATTCCATTCACGTTCGCCATTTCTCGCTCCTCAAAGGTTTGCAATTACCAATGCCTGCCGCCAGCTCAGGCCGACGGCGCTTCGGGCAGAATGCCCTCGACTTCGCCGTGCACGCGGGCGATGATGTGCGCAGCCACCAGGCCGTCACCCACGCGCTCGCAGGCATCGGCGCCCGCACGCACCGCCGCGTTCACCGCGCCGGTTTCGCCACGCACCAGCACGGTGACGTAGCCGCCTCCCACGAACTGGCGGCCAATGAGGCGCACGTCCGCAGCCTTGCACATGGCGTCAGCTGCTTCAATCGCCGGCACCAGGCCGCGTGTTTCGATCATTCCCAGGGCAATGCCCATCCGTTCAGCCATTTGTCACTCCTTGTCTAAAAGTCGACTTCACACCAATAAGCACCGAGCCGGTGCCCGAGGTGCCCTCTTGCTCACACGACTGCACGGAAAACCCGTTGACGGGTTCACTCCTCCCAGCCCTCGATAATTCCGCAAATGGTCAGATCTGTGGTGACGGTCGGGTCGGGCATGGCCAGCCTTGCTGCACTGCCCAGGGTGGTAAACACCCATTTACCCACCGGCGCACCCACCGGATCGGTGGCCACCTGAATATTGCCTGCCTGTCCCTGCAAGACGCGCAGCGAGGCGGATTGCAGCCCCGGCGCACGCCGGGTACAAACCAGCTCGTCCTTGACGCGCCAGATTTCCATCAGCCCTCCGCAGTCCAACGGTCGATGATGCCGACGATGGTCAGATCGGAGGGAAAATCCTTGGCGCCCGCTGCATCCCGCGCGGCAGAAGAACCCACGCAGATCACCCAGTCTCCCGGCACACAGCCCACGGCATCGACCGCCACGCTGCGCGTGCCACCGGCTTTTTCCTGGACGACGAGCAGCGGACGATGCCCGAACGAATCGATCCGATTCGTCGATACCAGCGTCTTTTCCACTCGCATGATGCGCATCTGTTTTCCCTCAATGTCCTGAGTCCGCCACCGCCTCGTCAACGAACACGCAGCGTTCGGTGTCGAAACGGTCGGACAGCGCCATGCGGCAGGTCAGCAGTTCCCGCGCAACCAGCGCCGGATACCTTGCTTCGATTGCCGCCTTGACTTGTTTCGCGCGCTTGAGCGCGCGTTCGCGCGAGCCGGGCACACGCGACGAATAGTGAAAATGCACCAGCACGGGCACGCCCAAGCCATGCCGCACGTTCAGGCCGGTGAAAATCTTGATGCCGACATCGACATCGGCCGCGCCTTCCTCGACCGTGTCGAGGTGGGCGAAGTAGTACTTGTTGCGCAGCTGCACATACTGCGTGGCCTCGCCAGCGCAGATGAACTCCTCATCATGGCCCAGCACGGTGTAGCGGCCCTGATGGTGGTGGATCACGTACTCGATCTGCGACAGATTGGCCTCAGCCAGCGCCAACAACAATTGCCGCATGCCGGAGGCCATGACACCGCGTCCCTGCGCCCAGCCGTCCATGTTCTGTGCTTCGTCCACGCGCCGAGCAATATGGGCGCGGGCGGCCTCGGCCGTCAGACCCACGGTTTCGCGGTACAACTCTGCTGTATCGACGTAACGGTAGGGATTCACATCGCCGTCGGCATCGGGCAGGTGGATTCGCAGCGCATCCACATCCGTGTCGAGGCCAACGAGCAGAATGGCCGGTGCAGCGCCCACACCATAGGTGCGTTCGATGGCGATGCGCAGTTCGTCCAGACGCTGCTTGGCCGACTCCACCGCCTGCTTGTCATTGCTGGCATGAAAGGCGCAGCCCTGCTCATGCGAATGCGAGCTGCTGAAGTGGTAAACCGCGATTTTCAGATAGTTCTGCAACTCGCCGCCGGGAATTCCGCCGCTCAGGCGCTCGATCTCGCGATGCCCCCAATCGACCATATCGGCTTCGACATCGAACATCGCTCCCGCATACGCCTTGAGATAAACATTGCGGTTGGGCGCCATGCGGAACACGAAAGGCAACAAACCTTGCAGGCGACCGTCGGCACAGGGAGTGACGTCCACGGTGTGATAGCCACAGGCCGCGAGAAACTCCGGCGTTAGTGCCATGCGGTTCAGCCACAGCGACTGGTCGGAGTCGGTGCGATCGACGCAGACCTTGAAACTCTGGAAGATGCAGTGCGTATGCAGCGCCTTCATATCGAGGCCTGACACCCAGGCATCGTCGAGCAATTGCTGCGGCAAGACGTAACCCAGACACTCCTGCGACAGCTGTTGCGCGCGCTCGGCGAAGTCTCGCTCGTGCTGCAGCGCGGAGATTTCTTTTAGCGCGTCAACAATGCCGCTGAAGCGCGCCCTCACGATTCTCTCGTAATCAGACAAGCGGCGGTTGAGCTCGGAATCGACCAAGGCATGCTCGCAGCGCTGCCCGGGGCCGATGACACAGGCTGGGTTGTCGATCTCATGCTCGCCCGCATGAAACGCAGGGCGGACAGCGTGCAGATGCGGCGCGGAGACCCCCTGCGTCGGCAGGTAGGCACCACTGGCCTGGAGAGCCGTTCTGCGCTTGAGCGTGTTCATCGAACTTGCCCTCGCCTCAGCCGCGTGCGCCGCCAGAGACGGTCACCGGCGCACCGCGCTCGGTGTTGCCCGACGAGCCGGTCACACGTGACGCGGGCACCTCGGGGCGCTCCACCTCGCGGAACGTGGCGGCATTGGCGCCCGTACCACGGGGCTGGCCGCGCATCGACAGATTGCGCATCAAGCTTGACGTGCCTTCAGTGCCGGTTACGCGTGATTTGTCGAGCCACACGTCGCCCGAAACTTTGGTGCCTTGCTGACTGCCCTCGCCACTCAGGCGCTGCGCCGCACGTTGCAGCAGGGCGTCTTTCTGCTCCTGGTGCTGTGATTGCAGTCGCTGCACATCCTGCTTGCGGAACTCGGGGGTGCCAGTAATCAGACCTTCGGCCTTGTTGATCGATCCGGAGATGCGCTCCGAGCCCATGCCGTTACCGGTCACGGCTTGATCGCGCTCACGTCCCAGCGAGGCATGGCCGCGGGTCAGGATGCTGAAGCCCACAGGGGCCGGATCGCGCACAGGCTCCTCGACCGGTCGAGCGCGCGAGACGAAACGGCCACTGGTTGCGCATTGGCCCGGCATGGTGTCCATGCCCAGATACGGCGTGCCGGTCACCGGCTCGCAGGCGCCACGTTCGTCACCGGTCATCACTGAACCTCCGGCACCAGGCCGGTCTCCGGTAATGGCGCGCAGCGAAACCGTGGTGCTGTCACGTTGCACGTTGCGCTGTTGCTGCAGCGCAGGCGCCGCGCAGAACTCGGCATACTGCCCCTGGCCAAAATAGCTGTTGCCGCTGATAGGAGCACAGGCACCAGCCTCGTTGCCGGTGACGCGCTGACTACGGCCCGCATTGCTTCCTGTGACCTTCTGACCCTTCCAGGTCTGGTCGATCGCCACTTTCGCGACGGGTGCGATGGCCGGCGCGGTTTCGCACACTGCGGCCAATTGTTGGGTGCCGATATAGTCGACGCCGGT
Organism: Thiomonas intermedia; assembly: GCA_022730375.1. Classification (GTDB taxonomy): domain Bacteria; phylum Pseudomonadota; class Gammaproteobacteria; order Burkholderiales; family Burkholderiaceae_C; genus Thiomonas; species Thiomonas intermedia_C. The sequence goes on along the minus strand of DZDA01000027.1, from coordinate 10,188 downwards.
GACGGGTTGGCACCCGTATGACTCATCACCGGACAATTTTGGGCTGGGCGCGACCTCTGAACCGGTCACCGACCGGCCACTGAGCGTCTGCATCGCGCTGACCTTGGCCGGGGCCGCAGTTGAAGCGCCGCCGAAGTCTTTGGCATTGAAGTACTGATTGCCCGTGATGGCGCGAGCAGAACCCGCTTCACTGCCGGTCACTTGCGAACTGCGACCCACATCGGTGCCGGTCACACTCTGACCATCCCGGCTGGACATCACGCTGACCTTGCGCGGCTGCGCTGGGGCTTCGGTGTCGCAGACCTGCACGAACTGCTCGCTCGACAGGTATTGCGTGCCCGTCACCGGGCGGCAGGCGCCGGCCTCATCGCCCGTCATGCCTTTGCGCGCGCCCAGACCCGTTCCCGTCACGGCCTTGCCTTGCGCCGTGGTGGAAACCTCGACCTTGTTCGGCGCTGTGTCGGCACTGGCCATGCTGTAACTGGTGCCAGTGACGGTGCGATCCGAGCCTTGCTCGCCGCCAGTGACTTTCACCGGGCGATCCACCAAAGTGCCGGTGAAGCGCTGACCCATTTCAGTGGTGCCGCGGCCGACCTTTTGTGCGCCGGGTTGCGGACGGGCGTCACAGAATTCTTTGTAGCGCTCTGCGCTCAGATAGTCGGAGCCAGTGATGGCGCGGCAAGAGCCCGGCTCGTCACCGGTCATTTTGGAGGACCGGCCCACTTCTGTCCCGGTAACACGCTGTTCGCGCAGCGTGGTACTCACACCCACCTTCGGCGGATTGGGAGCTGGGCGGGTCTTGCACAACGTGTCGAATTGCTCAGAGCCGATGTATTCGGTTCCGGTGATGGCACGGCAGGAGCCCGGCTCGTTGCCGCTGACGCGCTGGTTGCGTTCGACCTGTGTGCCCGTCACGCGTTGGCCCGAAAGGGTATGACCTTCCTCGACCTTCATCGGCACGGGAGCCTGCGTGTTGCGAGCCTTCATGCGGCCACTGGGGCGCGAGGACTCGGCAGAGGCGGAGGCGCCTGCGCGGCCGACGAGCGACTGCACATGACGGCGCTGCATCGCCACTTGGCGAGCGGTCGCCCCCTTGCTCATGGCGACCTGCCAATCCTGCCCCGGAAGCGATGCCGCAATCTTGGTGGCCTGCGCCACACGACGCAGACCGGCCTTGCCATCCTGCGCCAGCGCGGCACGGCGTGCCTGCGCCAGGGCGCGACCTCCCGCCATCGGCACAGCGCGAACAGCGTTTGACACATCAGCAGCGGGTGTGAGCACCGCGCTCTGGGTGGACAGCGCCGGAGCCGTAGCCACATCGGCGCAACCGCAACCACAGGACTGCTCGGTGGCACAGCCGCAACTAGCGGATACATCTTGAGAAGAAGCCTCACGGGAGATCGCAGCGACCGAGGTGCGCAGATGCGCGCTCGGGCCGCCGCTTCCAGCCAGCTTGACCGCTGCCTTACCCTGCTGCGACAGCGCCTGACGGCGCGCACGCGCCGCACTGAGCTGCGCCTGCGGCGGATTCAACGACGCGGTGGGCGCAGAGACGGGGGCAAAGGCGGCCGCACGCACGACGGGCGCTGCCGATACGGCAGAGGCGGGCCGCGACTGCGAAGCAGCAGAAGATGCGGCAGCCATCTCAGGCCTTTGGCGCGCAGGGGCACCAGCAGGCTTGGCCGAACCGGCCTTGCCATGCAGCGCCATGGCCTGGCGCCGCTTGAGTGCCAGCTCGCGACCCGAAAGGGTCGCCTGCGCATGGCGATCGGCAGGGTATGTCATGGTGGACCTCGAAGCAGAGAAGTCGTGAATTCAGAAAACTCGGAGTCTGAATCCGAGGCACGCAGCCTCGGAAAACCGGCGCGACGGCCTTGATGCCATCACGCCAGATCCGCGATCAGCGGTGGACAACGAACGCGAGGCCCTGACTCTGGGAGTAGTTGTCATAAGCGACAAAACGCACCATGTGGTCAGGAAATTCGCGGTGACAGGCCTCAAGTTCGGCCAGCACCGCGTCGACGGACTGCTCGCCGAACAGCGGCAGCTTCCACATGTACCAGAAGCTCACGCGAGCTGAGGTGCCCTTTTCGGTGTGCTCCACCGCGGGGTTCCAGCCCTGGGCGATGGTGTAGGCAATCTGGCGACGCACCTGTTCGGGCGTCATTTGCGGCAGGTAAGAGAAGGTTTCGTACTTCTTGGTGGCTTTGTAAGCTTGCACAGTGGCCATGATGAATTCCTTTGAGAGCAAACGGTGTCAGGCAGCGGCGGCATAGGCTGCCGCCGCACCGGGATCGATCACTTGTTGGTGACGTCCAGCTTGTCGACGGTGTCGAACTCGAACTTGATTTCTTTCCAGGTTTCCATGGCGATCTTCAGTTCGGGCGAATGCTGGGCGGCTGCGGTGAGAATCTCGCGGCCTTCCTTTTCGACCTGACGGCCTTCGTTGCGGGCCTGCACGCAGGCCTCAAGCGCCACGCGGTTGGCCGCGGCGCCGGCCGCGTTGCCCCAGGGGTGGCCGAGGGTGCCGCCGCCGAACTGCAGCACGGAATCATCGCCGAAGATGTTGACCAGCGCGGGCATGTGCCACACGTGAATGCCACCAGAGGCCACGGCGAAGGCGCCGGGCATGGAGCCCCAGTCTTGATCGAAGAAGATGCCGCGGCTGCGGTCTTCCGGCACATACGATTCGCGCAGCAGGTCGATCCAACCCAGAGTGGAGGCGCGGTCGCCTTCGAGCTTGCCCACCACGGTGCCGGTGTGCAGGTGGTCGCCACCCGACAGACGCAGGATCTTGGTCAGCACGCGGAAGTGGATGCCGTGGTGCGGGTTGCGATCAAGCACGGCGTGCATGGCGCGGTGGATGTGCAGCAGCATGCCGTTGTCCTGACACCATTGGGCCAGGCCGGTGTTGGCACAGAAGCCGCCGGTGATGTAATCGTGCATGATGATGGGCGCGCCGATTTCCTTGGCGTACTCCGCACGCTTGAACATTTCGTCCGGGGTCGGGGCGGTCACGTTCAGATAGTGGCCCTTGCGCTCACCGGTTTCGGCTTCGGCCTTGAGCGTGGCTTCCTGCACGAAGTCGAAACGCTGCTTCCAGCGCATGAAGGGCTGCGAGTTGATGTTCTCGTCGTCCTTGGTGAAATCGAGACCGCCGCGCAGGCACTCGTACACGGCGCGTCCGTAGTTCTTGCCCGACAGACCCAGTTTGGGCTTGATGGTGCAGCCCAGCAGCGGACGGCCGTATTTGTTGATCACGTCGCGCTCGACCTGGATGCCGTTGGGCGGGCCGTTGCAGGTCTTGACGTAGGCGATCGGGAAGCGGATGTCTTCCAGGCGCAGGGCGCGGATGGCCTTGAAGCCGAACACGTTGCCCACCAGCGAGGTGAACACGTTGACCACGGAGCCTTCTTCGAACAGGTCGATCGGATAGGCGATGAAGGCGTAGAAGCAGGTGTCGTCGCCGGGCACGTCTTCGATGCGATAGGCGCGGCCCTTGTAGTAGTCCATGTCGGTCAGCAGGTCGGTCCACACCGTGGTCCAAGTGCCGGTGGACGACTCGGCCGCCACAGCGGCTGCAGCCTCTTCACGATCGACGCCCGCTTGCGGGGTGATCTTGAAGCAGGCCAGTAGATCGGTGTCCAGAGGGGTGTACTCCGGCATCCAATAGGTTTGCCGGTACTCCTTAACGCCGGCCTGATAGGTCTTAACTGCCATATCGATCACTCCTTAGCGATGAAACGTGACAAAAATTTCAATGTTCTGGCCAACAGGTACGGGCGGCCAACCGAAAGTCTCTTTGATACCGCAACACAGGACAAGTCGGGACGACCCGTCTTGCGTTGCGCTGCCTGGAATTCCAAGCAGCCGTGAGAGGTCAGAAGATCTCTGCACAAACCGCATATCCTTGAAAGCGGATTGAAGAATACCGCCCCGCACACATAAGAATCAATTTATATCGACAACACATTCGTTCAGGAAAACTAAACCATCCGATCCGTTTCGGCGCCGATCAGTTGCGGAATTTGATGGGACGCCCCACCTGAATGTCGTGCACGAACACCACGCCAGAGTGCGCCTCGAAAAAGGGCTGGAAGCCTTCGAGCAGTGGGCCCACGAGCTCTTCGGGCACCGCAGCGATGATCATGATCAGCGCATCGTCCTCATTGAACATGAGGTGGCCTTCGTACATGCCGTGACTACCCTTGCCCGACAGGTTGCCGACGATGGTGTAACCCTTCACTCCGGCGCGGTCGAGCAGGTCGGTAGCGAACTCCTTGTGCGCTCCTTCGAGGATGATTTCCAGCTTTTTCAGCGGATACAGCTTGATGGCGTTCATGCGACGAGATCCTCCTGAGTCTGGGGAACGAGCGGTGCGCGCTCCTCCCATTGCCCATTGTTGTAGACGAAAGGTTTGTAGCCCTGAGTGGGGTCGATGACGATGGCGCGTATCCAGCCACCGAGCACCAGATTTTTCACCTTGACCACGCTTTGCAGCGCCCGCCCGGCAAAGTCCAGCGGCGCCTCGATGAGGGCGATCAGGCGCATCGGCTCGTGGTAGGGGCGACCTTCGCGCATCACCGTTTGCATCGGCAGGCCGGTGCGCAGGTCGCTCAGATTGCCGGTCATCACCCCAAAGCGTCCAGCGACATTGTGATAGGCCTTGCTGCCACTGCCCATGTGGGCGTTATCGACGGTGGAGAAAAAATGCTCCAGGTTGATCCACTCGCCCACCACGACGGGCGCCGCGAGAATGTTCTCGAGCAGACGCCCCTTGGGGTCACAGCGCCAGTCGTATGACTGCAGAAAGGGCCGCCCTTCCAGATCGGCGGCCTGGGTCAGACTGCGGCGGCCGATGATGCCGTAGACATTCTTCGAAAGCCCCCACTCAGGCCGCGTTTGCGACCAGTCAACAGCCAGACGGTGCGCCAGGCGGTAAGCATGGGCCGGATCGAGTTCACGCGGGCTGGACATCAACTTGGGCATGCGCTCGGCTGCGGCCAGGCGCGAAGCCGCCCGCAGGCCGTTGCGCAACCGCTCCAGATAGACGAGCAGGCGCGGGGGCAGCAGGTCGAGATCGAGCAGTTCGATGGCATCGGTGGTGGTGGTGTGCACGGCCGGCAGGAACCAGGTGTCTTCCGGGATGGTGATGCCCATGATCGCGAGGCGCTCGCGCACTGCCGTCTTGTTGGCCATCTGGGACAGCACCCGGGCGTTGACCAGACCGCTGCCGCCGCCGCAGGCGCCGCAGTCCAGCGCCGACTCGTAGGGGTTGTTCTCGGTCTGTCCGTTGTGGCCGACGATGAGCACGAAGCGCGAGAAGGTCTTGGTCAGGCCGATCATGATCAACGCGGTATGCACATAGTTGACCTGCTCGTCGAGCGAGTAGCCAATGCGCCCCAGACGCACCAGTTGGTAGCCGGCAAAGTCGGGATCGACGCGGTACACCTCGCGCAACTTATCGATGAATTCGGCCTCTTGCTTGTCCGACACGCCGAACGACTCGCGCAGACGCGTGGGTCCGCTGCGGTGGCGCAGCGCGGTTTCGCGCAGTTCGCGGATCATGGCGTCATCGACCCGTTCGCGGTCGATGTGCAACTCAGCATGCAGCGCCTTGACAATCATTGCCCGCTGCAGGGTGCGGATGATGGAATCGGCCTGCTCGCGGGTGAGCTTGTCGACCAGCAGGCGGGTGACGGGCTTCTCGGCGTCGATGCGACTGCGCCAGCGGCTATAGCCCAGCGGCGCCAGGGTCTTGCCGAACAGATCGAGACCGAACAACATGCCCACCGCCTCGACGGTGACGTAGGGCGAGAGCACCGAGCTTTTGAGGTCGTGCAGCACGTGCCCCAGCGTGCTGACAAAGTCTTCGTCGTTGGGGTCGAGGGCCGCGGGCAGTTCGAGCACCAGATTCTTGGGCGTGACCACCGCCGGGCAGAAGTGGCTTTCGCTGCCTTTGCCATATCCCAGAAAGCCCACGGGCACGCCGAAAAATCCGGCGATGCCGAAGGTCTGATAGTCGCCCACGCGCTCCAAATGGCGGCGGATGGGCTCAGAGCGCACGTCGATGCAAAACCAGGCCTGGGCAAACGGACGCTTGTTGGCAGGCAGGTCTTGGGGCACCTGCACCCGAGCCAGCAGATGGTCGATGGACTGCGCCTCCATCGCCAGAGTCCAGACCATACCCTCCTGTTCGGCGAATTCCTGTAGCCCCTGCAGCAGCCCTTGCACCCCGCCGGGGTCGAGCGCTTCGAGCGCGGGCGTGGCTTTGGCGGCAACAGCCAGCGCTCGCAATGCGTCGGCCTGCTCCTGCGCGAGTTTGCGCTGCCACAGCGGCCAGTAATGCTGCAGCAGGTCGTCGCAGCGGGCGCAGTGGCCACGCGCCAGCGTGTCGTCGATGCGCTGCGCCCAGTCGGGCAGCACCGCGCCGCCGTGCAGCGCCTCGCGCAGCAGGCATTCGGCACTGCGCTCTTGCAGCAAGGCGTCGAGCTGCCCGCGCTGCACCGGCGTGCCGCAATGGCGCGCACTCTCTTGCAACAGGGCGAGCCCCACGATCAACCGAATGGCCAGCAGGTCGACGATGTCGGCCGGATAGCGCTGCGCCCAGTAGTAATGCTTGGCCGAGGCCCGCCAGCGCACGAAGCCGGTCCAGCCGTGCAGGCGGGTGAGCTCGCGGGTGAAATAGGCCGACCAGTCATCGGTGTCGACGCCCATTTCCTCCATGACATGCACCACGGCGCTTTCGGCATCTTCAACGCGGTCGAGAATGCGCCGAACGTTCAGCCCGCGAAGAAACATGCGGGCGTTGCGCCGAGTGACTTCGCTCCAGGCCGCAAACAGCCCGCGCTCTCGCCCCGGCATGCGCCAGGAGGACTGGTCCTCGTCGAAAAAGTCCAGACAGCTCTTGATCACCAACTCGTCGAGCTCGTCGGCCAGCCGGGTGCCCCACAAAGCATCGACCGCCCCGGGCAGGGTGTGCGCGTGAAGTCGCTGTTTCAAAGCGGGCAGCAACGCAGCGGCATCGACCGTCTGCTGGATCGCGGTCTGCGCGTGCAGGGCCGCGTGCACCTCATGGGCCTGCGCGCCGGACACCACCATGTCGCGGTCATGCTCGGCCTGCATCATGGCATGCAGCCACTGCGGCCAGTCGATCCCCGTCACGGAGGGCAGCTGCTGCGCGCGCCGCTCGATTTCCTGGGCCAGCGTCTGCGCTTGCACCTTGCCCTCACGCTGCCAGTGCTGATAGTTGGTGCGGGGCAAGAACATGCGCGCGTGAAACAACTCCGCGCCGCGGCGCACCGCCTGCTCGAACGGCAAGTGCTCCAGCCCGTACAGCGGGTTGTGGTGGATGAAGGTGCGCATCGGCCAGAAATAGGGCACCGGCTCGCCCGCCACATAGGCGGTCGAACGCACCCGCAGGCGCTTTGCCAGATTCAATGCATCGACCATACCCAACTCCCGATCAGACCTAGAGAGATTGCCGCCAGCGCCAGCAAAACCCACCCGGCGGCCATCGTTGTCGACAGATCGGCAGTGCCGACTGGCTGCGGCCAGGGCTCACCGAACAGACTGTGCTGCCACAGCATCGAAGCCGCCCAGCTCCACAAAATCCAGACCGCCAGCACCGTGAACACGCAAAGGGCCGACACCTGATGCAGCACGGCAAGCAGGGCGAAAAACCCCGGGAACGGCGGCGCGGCCAGTGCCGCCACCAGCGCCACAACCAGCGCCCCGGTCAGGCGGGGGTAGATCGCACCGAGCCGCCCGCGCAGGCCCAGATAAGCGCCGCCCAGACGACGTTGCAGCGCACAGGCCAGCAGGGTGAGCACAGCGGCCGGCAGACTCAGCGCCAGCGCCACAGCGATCAAGCGCTCACCCGACATACCGAACAACCAGGCCAGCCAGATCAGCGCCCAGGCCGATGTGGCCTGCAGCCGCGCCCAAACGAACAGCTCGCGCACCGACAGCAGTCGCCAGGCATAGAACAGCGCGGTGAGCGCCGCAGCCACCTGGATCACGCGGGCCATCGCCCCGGCCGGCACCGGCACGGCGCCGAGCACCACCGCCCCCGCCACCGGCAGGGCGACGAGCAGCAGCGCGCGCAGCCAGTTGGGCAGCGCCTGGAGCGCGGCATTCACCGCCAGGCTGAAAGGCAGCAGCGGCAGCAGCAAAACGGCACAGATCAGCAGTTCGATCATCGCTTCCCTCTCAAACCCAGCGCAGCCAGACGTTCACCCGCTTGGACGCTGCAACCGTGGCGCGCGACATCTGGGTGTAAATGTCGGAGATGTAGAACTCGCGCGAAATCAGGGCGTAGAGATTGAGATAAATGGCGTTCCACAGCGTGCCCTGCCGCCCCTCCAGATCGAGCGACTGCGCATAAAACGTCACCAGCCAGGCGCCGACCAGCACCAGGGTGAAGAAAATGATCATCAGATCGAAAGCCAGCAGGTTGATGCCCGCCGCGGCATAAGTGGCGTCGCGCAACACCGGATCGGGATAAAGGAAGGTCTCGAACGCGTGAGCAATCAGGGTGTAGCCCACGACCACGATGAGGAAAGACAGAAAAATCATGGTCAGCGAACTCCACGGGTTTTCGCTGGGCAGCTTGTGGATGGAGAAAAACACCTGCGCTCCCGTGACCCAGCCAAAGAACAGCAGCACGATCGCGCCCTGTTTGTGGAAGAAGTCGGCGGCTACCAGCCAGTGCGACAGCCCGAGCACCACGGCGGGCACCAGCACGGTGATCATCGCAGCCAACAGCCAGGGCACCTTCACCGCACGCAGCGGGCGTCGCTCGACCACGAAGGTGTAGATGTCATCGGCGGGTACGCCGTCGTCGCGGCGGGTATCGCCGATGACATTGCCCGAGCCGAGAAACAGCGTGGCCTTGAACAGACCGTGCGCAATGAGGTGATACACCGCCAGTGAAAACGCCCCCAGGCCGCACTCCATGATCATGAAGCCCATCTGGCCCATGGTGGAGTAGCCCAGGGACTTCTTGATGTCGTTTTGCGTGAGCATCAGCGCCGAGCCGAGCAAGGCCGTGACCAAGCCGACGACGAAAGCCAGGTGCAGCACGTCCGGCGCGTGGATGAGCAGCGGCGCGAAGCGGTTGAACAGAAAGCCGCCCGCATTGACGATGCCCGCGTGCATCAACGCCGACACGGGCGTGGGGCCGTCCATGGTGTAGGGCAGCCAGATGTGCAGCGGAAACTGGGCCGAGCGCGCAAAGGCCGCAAGCGCCACCAGCAGACCGGCCACCGGCACCACGGCCACGCCGCCAAGCTGCAAGTGAGGATCAGCGGCCACGCGGGCAAACAAAGTGGGCAGATCCCACACCCCATAAGCTTTGACCAGCAATAAGGCGGCACCCACCAAAGGCAGGTCGCCCAAACGGTAGGTGATGAACGTCCAGAAGGCGTAGCGGCCGGTGACCTCGCGCTGGGTGTTGTGCCCCAGCAGGAAATAAAGCAGTTGGCCAACGGCAAACCAAGCCACTAGCAGAGTGATCAGATCGCCCGCGCTGACCATCAGCAGGATGGTCGCCGTCATCAGATCGAGCAGGGAGAAAAAGCGCACATAACCGGGCTCATCGGCCATGTAATTCAGCGAATACACATGCACGATCAGGCTGATGCCCGCCACCAGCACCGACATGGCCAGACTCAGCGGGTCGAGCAGCAGCCCCATCTGCGCCACGCCGACAAACAGCGACCGCCCTTCCACTCCGCGCAAATACTGCACCAGCAGCACCAGCGCCACCAGCAGCGTGAGCGTGGTGAACACGATGCTCCAGCGCGCCGCGCGACGTTGATGGCCTCCGGATAACAGGGGAATCAGGGCAGCGGACAGCAGGGGCAAGGCTGGCAGGGCCAGCACGGCAACATCAATCCAGTTCATCGGCTTGGGGCTTTCGCACGGAAGTCTGCAGAACAGCTTGAAGGGGAGCGGCAGCCTGCAAACCCTTGCTCAGGCCGCCGCGACAAGAAGACCGCCCTGCATAAGCCGACGGCAGGAGTAATCCTAAGGGCGGCTTTAGGTAAGGAAAATTTATAAATTCTGTTTTTCTGTTCAATTACCCTGAACAGACGGACTGGGGCTCAAACCGAACTCGCTTACGCCGCGGCCTCCTGCGCCACCCGCTGCGCGCCGAACACCGAGTGGGTGAGCGCGTGCACCGCA